>URCV01000006.1 GCA_900546445.1 uncultured Bacteroidales bacterium
TTTGGGCTCAAGAAAACGAGTCGCATAAAGGCTTTTGTCTTCAGATTCATCTCCGTACCTGCCAAGTGGATCATGACAGCAAGGCAATACGTGCTGAATATCTATACTGAAAACCGGGCTTATGCAAGACCTTTCAAAACTGGATTCGGATAAAGTCCGTTCCTTATGGTTTTAATCTGCGTATTGCCTCAAGTCGCATTGTGGGGTAAGGGGAAGGTATGCACAAATCGGACAAAATTCACGCTCATACTATCATGATGCATAGTGTTCAAGCTCTTTACTGCAATTGAGATTGCCATTGAGATTGCTTGCGGATTTTAGGGTTAAGAAAAAATTTTTAAAAAAAGGCCGACACTTTTTAGGTGCCGGCCTTTTACGTGTTCGTAAACTGTAGATTAGATCATAAGAGCTGCTACAAGTGAAAGAATTGCATAGAATTCAGGAAGAGCAGCGTAGATCATAGTGTTAGTCTGCACGTCGTGGCCCTGGCTGATACCTACGATACCATTGGCGCAAACCTGACCCTGACGGATGGCAGAGAAAAGGCATACGAGACCTACTGCGATACCCACACCGAAAAGAAGCGGACCATTTGCAGCGAAATCTTTACCCATCCACATAAGGAATGCTACGAAACCGTAAAGACCCTGTGTAGCAGGCATCGCTGAAAGAATCATATAGCTTGATGACTTTTCAGGGTTCTTTTTAAGAGCGCCTTCAGCGGCATTACCGGCGATAGTTGTTCCGATTGAAGAACCGATAGCGGCGAGGCCGAACATAAGGCCCAGACCGAGATAACCTAAAATTAAGTTTAACATTTTGTTTTTATTTATTTGTTATTATTTTAATGGATTGTATTTTAAACCTTTACCCTCGAAGCCACTATTCTTGAAGTACTCCACGAAGGTAAGACGAAGAGGGTGGACGAATGCGCCTAGGCAGGACATAAGCAGGTTTAGGATGTGTCCGAAGAGCAAAATCACTATGGCCGCTATCCACTGCCAAGTAGGGTGTGCGCCGAGAACCATCATCGCCAAGTCGTTGAAGGCTCCTCCGAGCATACCGCCGGCAAGTCCGAGTGCGTAGAGACGAATGTAGCTGAGCACGTCTCCCAGAAGTCCGGTTACCATATTATAGGTGTCCCAGAGTCCCGAGCCTATGTTCAGAAGAGGATTGCGTCCCGGCTTGTTGAATATGAAGATACCGAGCGCAGACACTCCTGCTATGGACAGGATGATGATTTTAGTGATGTTCTCAGGCACCGCCATAAGCATAGATACCGATATGGTGATGATGCATCCCACTATCAGCAAGGTCCATCCGCAGGTGCTGATGCATTCCTTGAATCCGAATCTCTTTATGTAGCATGCGGTCTTTATGATCATGGCCAGACAGATGTGGAAAATACCTATTCCCAATGCGAGAACCATCTGTATGTCATAGTTTCCGACCTTACCCACTATCATGCAATTCTTAAGGGATTGCGGAACCCAAGCCGCCTCGTGCAGGTTCATGCCGAATGCCGTTCCCAGGAAAAGTCCTACCACCAGAGTCGCTCCTCCCAGGAAAGAGATGAGGCTTCCGATGTTCTTGAACATATCGATCTTCACCCACTTCTTGTTTACGGCTATGCCGAAAAGAATCAGGATAAGACCATATCCAGCATCTCCCATACACATCGCGAAGAATAGCATGAAGAAGATGGAAAGAACCGGAGTCGGGTCGAACTCGTCGTAGACAGGCATACCATACATACCCGTAAGAGTTTCGAACATCTTATTGAACCTGTTGTTACGCAGTTTGATAGGAGGATTGTCCTCTTTAGTCGCTTCTTCTGCGAGATAGAAGACGCACTCCTTATCCAGAGCCCCCTTCACCTTTTCGTCACATTCTACAGGTGCGAAACCTTGAAAGCAGCAAAGCATATTTTCGGCTGCATCCTCGCCCTTCACACCGGCCAAGTAGCGATCGAGATTCCTGCTGATTTTCGCGATTTGTGCGCGCAACCCCGGGATATCCTTTTTCCTTCCGGCCAATTCGTTCTTATACTCTTCTACCTTCGCATCGAGCGCAGCGATTTCGCCGTCGAGTTCGCTCCCACTTCTCTGCGGAGCATTGAGCGCCTTGAGAGGGAAGCCATCTGCGTTCACTATGGTAAAGTAAGTAACTCCGTTACATTCGTTTATGACCTGAAGGGCATATTCTTCAGCCCATCCGGGTTCGAATTTCTTAGTAGGGACGGAGTAGAAGCTGAGCTTGAGGCCTTTCTTCTCCAAGTCCTCTATGGACTTAGGGTCAAATTCTCCCCACGGTGTCACTGCGGCCTTTTCCTTTTCGAGGACGGCGCGCTCCGACAATAGCTCTACGAGATGAGGGTCGCTTCCTTTCTCTATCTGTTCGATCTCCGTCTTGAGCGAGGAAATCTTATCCAGCATAGCCGTAGACTTGTCGTCCACAGGCTTTACGGAGCGGGTGATATCTACGACACCCAGTTCCTGAAGATTGTTTAGGAACTGCTCTTTATCCGCGCTAAGCAGGATAAAGGAATATTTGGTCATCTTGGTAATCATAGTGACTCCTCCTCTTCTTCTTGGGCGTGACGAGTCTTGACGATCTTCGAAGAAGCCTTGCTCAAGTTTTCCTCGTCTTCCATATATCTCTTAATCTTTCTGATGGCCTCCTGGTATCCGGGAATCTGGACCTTTTCGTAGAGGTTAACCTTTTGAGTGGTCTTTTTTCTATTGAAATCCAGAATTTTACGGCGCTGCTGGTATATTTCGGACTCTATTCCCAAACGAGTTATGTCCTGAAGAATTCGAACTCCGTCGGCATACCAGGCAGGTTTGGTGAAGGCATTGAATTCCTTAAGCGTGTAGACTATGTCGTCCAGCTCCGGAATCTTTACGCCTGCCACCTTTACCGTACGCAACTTCACGTCCTCGATTCGGATGAGCCCCGGTTCGAATTCGTTCCACAGGGCTGCCAAGTAGTCGTAACTCTGCAGGGCCTGCGTCACTTCTCTTTCGAGTCTCTCCGCTTCGGATTTGGCATTGGCCACGCTCACCCTAAGGGCCGACTCCTTGTTCTTAAGGGTCGGTAGGGCATTCTTGCGTACTTTCAGTTGCTTTCCTAAAAGGGTAAGAGATGTCTTGTTATATTGAAACTTTATGGCCATTAGGCTTTCCAGTATTTATCGATTAGTGCTTTCTTGATGCCGGTCTCTTCCGGTTTGAAGTATTTGCCGAAAAGTTCCCAAGCCGTGTCAAGCATCTCGTCTATTTTAATATTGACATCTATGCTCAAAAGTCTGGTAGCATATTCCTTAGCATAGTCCAGACAGCGGAGGTCGTAGTCCGAGAGGTCGAAACCGTTCTCGAGCTTGGTCTTCGCATTCTGGGCGTCGGCGTAAAGACGTACACCGGCATTCATCACCTGAGAATGGTCCTCGCGGGTCTGTTTGCCCTGTACAAGCTGCTTAAGACGTGAGAGGGAGCGGAACGGATCCACGATAACCTTACCTGAGTCGGTGTCGGCACGAAGGAAAAGCTGTCCCTCAGTGATGTAACCCGTGTTGTCAGGAATGGCGTGCGTAATGTCTCCGTCGTTAAGGGTGGTCACCGCGATGATGGTTATGGAACCGCCGCTTGGCAACTGCACGGCCTTCTCGTAGATCTTCGCGAGGTCCGAATAAAGCGAACCAGGCATGGAGTCCTTCGAAGGAATCTGGTCCATACGGTTAGACACGATACTGAGCGCATCGGCGTAAAGGGTCATATCCGTCAAGAGTACGAGCACCTTCTCGTTTTTATCCACTGCGAAATACTCTGCAGCGGCAAGTGCCATATCCGGAATGAGGAGTCGCTCCACAGGAGGTTCCTCCGTGGTGTTCACGAAGCTCACTATCTTGTCAAGCGCACCTGCGTTCTCGAATGCGTGGCGGAAGAACAGGTAGTCGTCGTTAGTAAGACCCATACCGCCGAGCACGATCTTGTCTACGTCGGCACGAAGGGCCACGTCGGCCATTACCTGGTTATATGGCTGGTCCGGGTCGGCGAAAAAAGGAATCTTCTGGCCGGAAACCAGCGTGTTGTTAAGGTCGATGCCCGCGATACCCGTAGGGATCAATTGGCTCGGCTGACGACGCTTGTAAGGGTTCACCGAAGGACCGCCTACCTCTCTTTCTTCGCCTTCTACCTCCGGGCCGCCGTCGATGGCGTGTCCGTAGGCGTCGAAGAAGCGCCCTGAAAGCTGCTCGCTCACCTTAAGGGTCGGAGGAGCGCCGAAGAATGTAACTTCTGCATTGGTAGGGATGCCTTCCGTACCGGCAAACACCTGCAGGGTAACCATATCGCCTTTAGTCTTCACCACCTGGGCCAATCTGCCGGCGACTGTGGCCAATTCATCGTTAGATGCACCCGGAGCTTTCAGTGACACTGTGGCCTTCGTGATGGCTTCGAGGTGCGTATAGATTTTCTGATATGCTTTATTTGCCATTTGTCTCGAGAAGATTAAGGAGTTGTTTTTGGTTTTCGAGGAATTCTTCCGAACCGAAAGTAGAGTAGTTCATCTGACGCAAGTCGTTGATGACCATCTTGAAGTATTCACGGCATTTCTGGTAGTCGTCGAATTCGAATTCACGATCGCAGATGTCCATGATGAGGTTCAGCATATACTTCTGTCTTTCGAGCGGACAAAGCGCGTCTATGGCGTCGAATGCGTCCTGCTGCAGGAAGGCGAAGTCTATCATCTCGCTCTTCCAGAAAGAGATGTGATAGCTCATAGGTACACCGTCATCACCCAAGATGTCTATCTGGTCCTTCATCTCGCGACCGCGGCGCACGAGGTTCTTGGCCTTTATGACCTTTTCCACCCAGCCCTTTTCTACGGTCTCGTTAAGGTAATCGGCGATTTCCGGATACTCTAGATACTTAGAGTAGGACTCGATAGGGTTCACTGCAGGGTAGCGCTTCTGGTCGGCACGGTTCTGCTCGAGAGCGTAGAAGCAGCGAGCTGCCTTCTTCGTACTCTCGGTTACCGGCTCCTTAAGGTTACCGCCGGCAGGGGACACCGTTCCTATGAAGGTAACTGCACCCGTCTCGCCGTTATTCAGCACGACCATTCCGGCACGTGCATAGAAGTTCGAAATGATGGCGGAAAGGTCCACAGGGAATGCATCTGCACCTGGAAGCTCCTCCATACGGTTAGACATCTCGCGAAGAGCCTGAGCCCAACGTGATGTGGAGTCCGCAAGCAAGAGACATCTAAGTCCCATCGCCCTATAGTATTCGCAGATGGTCATCGCAGTGTAGACGGATGCCTCACGAGCTGCGACAGGCATATTGGAAGTATTGCAGATGATGGTGGTTCTTTCCATGAGGTGACGTCCCGTGTGTGGGTCTATCAACTCAGGGAATTCCGTGAAGATTTCCACGACCTCGTTAGCACGCTCTCCGCAGGCTGCCATGACGATGACGTCGGCCTCGCCTTGCTTGGCTATGGCGTGCTGGAGCACTGTCTTTCCGCAACCGAAAGGTCCCGGGATGAATCCGGTACCACCTTCAGCGATAGGGTTGAAGGTGTCGATCACACGCACACCCGTCTCCATTATCTTCTGTGGTCTCGGTTTTTCCTTATAGCCCTTCACGGCCACCTTTACAGGCCATTTCTGAACCATAGTCACGTTTACGTCCTCGCCTTCCTCGTCGGTAAGTACTGCGATTACGTGGTCTATGTTATATGAGCCGGCTTCCACAATGCTCTTTATGGTGTATTCTCCGTTAAATCTGAATGGAACCATAATCTTGTGAGGGAGCCATCCTTCCTTTACTTCACCGAGCCAGGAAGCGGCCTGAACCTTGTCTCCCACCTTTGCCAGCGGGGTGAAGTCCCACATTTTCTCGTGATCGAGAGGGTCTGTGTATTCTCCTCTCTTAAGAAATACGTCCGTCATAGTGGTGAGGTCATTCTGAAGACCGTCATAAACACTTGACAGAAGTCCCGGGCCAAGCGATGCCTCGAGCATCCTACCTAAAAATTCGACCTTGTCGCCACCTTTAAGTCCACGGGTGCTCTCAAATACCTGCACGGAAGCTTTGTCTGCGTTAACCTTGATGACCTCCGCAAGCAGCTTGGTTCCCTTCGTCTCGATGTAGCAGAGTTCGTTCTCCGCCACAGGACCGTCTACTTGTACTGTCACCAGGTTAGACACGATACCCGCAACTTTTCCTGTTGTACTCATTTTATTCTATAGATTTTTTATTGTTTCTAATTTCGTCGACCAACTGCTTGAACAGCTGTTTTCCTGTTTCGGCATCCAGTTTAAGCCATCTTGCGACTATATGAAGCTTGGCCACGAATGCGAAAATGACGTCGGCAGTGAATACCTGCAGTTCGCACAATTCGTCTATCTCGGCCCACATCAAGTCGTCCAATGCACGTTCTCTGGCCAGAATGTCGCTTCCTGCCAAGATATCGTTAACCTTAGCCTCGTCCTCGAATTCATAATCTTCGCCCAAGATGTTCAGGACATCGGTGTCTTCGGGACGCCCCAAGCGATGATTGAGATATCGCACGCGGCAATTCCTAACGCACAGGTCGTAGAGGAAGTATCCCTTTATGAAGGCATCGGCGCTGCTCAGTGCAGCCGTATAGAAGTCCCTGCCAAGCGAGTCGGAATCGAACCCTCTCAACAGCAATTCAAAACGGCTCCTGTCCTTAGAGGAAAGCTGCTCTTTTATCTGGTCCAATATGCTCTCACAGTCCAATTCTCCGCGAAAGTCGCTGGAAAGAACCGGAAGCGATGCTATTATGTATTCGTAATTATTCACCGAAAAGGATTTTTTTAGTTACCGGGCGAAGGTATTCGCAGATAAGTTCAGCAAATGTCTGGTCCGTAAGGCTTATGAAGTAACTTCCGTCCTTAGGGCCTATGGTGAATCCACCCGAGATTTTCTTCGAAAACTCTGCCTGAACGTCTTTACCCAAAGCTTTTTTCAATTCGGATGCAAGCCACGGCTCGACGTCCTTTTTAACGCTTTGAGGCAGCACGAGAGCGATGTCTTCGCTTTCCTGTGCAGAGAAGTTCTTAGCTACGTTGAGAATGATTTGCTTGAGAAGTTCAGTGTCGGACAATTCTTTCTGGATGTCCTTCTTAAGGGTCGAATTGAGAAGAAGGTCTTCAATGTCCTTTTTAGTGGCTTGAAGTGCTTGTGAAGAGGCCATCTTGACATCTGACTGAGCCTTGCTCTTGATGTCCGCAGCCTGCTGGTTAGCGCCTTCGATGATGTTTTCGGCTTCGGCCTTAGCTTTAGCGATGATCTCATCTGCTTGAGCCTTAGCCTCAAAGAGGAGCTTTTCACCCTCTTCTTTACCCTTGGAGAGGCCTTCTTGATAGAGCCTGTCCGTGAGTTCTTGTAGTTTGTTCTGCATATGATTTTGTTATTGTATTTCGATAATTTACAAATTTAATAAATTACCCTAAAAATGCCAAAAGTATACCTGCTGCAACTGCACTTCCTATCACGCCCGCGACGTTAGGCCCCATAGCGTGCATAAGCAGGTGATTTCCCGGGTCGGCTTCCAGTCCCACGGTCTCGGATACTCGTGCAGAGTCCGGAACTGCCGATACTCCGGCATTTCCTATGAGAGGATTGATCTTGTTACCCTCTTTCAGGAACAGGTTCATGAATTTGGCGAAAAGGACTCCGCAGCAGGTCGCGATGACAAATGAAATGAGACCTAATGCGAAGATTTTAATGGAGCGTCCGCTAAGGAAGACGTCGGCCTGTGTGGAGGCTCCTACGGTAAGTCCTATCAGGGTGGTTACCACGTCGATGAGAGGTCCGCTCGCTGTCTGTGCAAGACGTCTTGTCACGCCCGACTCCTTAAGCAGGTTCCCGAAGAAAAGCATACCCAGCAGAGGAAGTCCCGAAGGCACTATGAGTGCGGTACACAGGAATCCCACGATAGGGAATATGATTTTTTCCTTCTTGCTCACCTTACGAGGCGCCTTCATCCTTATAAGCCTCTCTTTCTTAGTGGTGAGTGCCAGCATTATAGGCTTTTGGATCACAGGCACCATAGCCATGTACGAATAGGCCGACACTGCGATGGCGCCCATCAGTTCAGGGGCCAATTTCGAGCTAAGGAATATGGCCGTAGGACCGTCTGCGCCACCGATTATGCCTATCGCACCGGCTTCGGCAGGAGTAAATCCCAGATGTAGCGCTATTATGTACGCCCCGAAGATTCCTATTTGCGCCGCCGCCCCTATCAGCAGGAGCTTAGGCTGGGAGATGAGTGCCGAAAAATCGGTCATGGCACCTATTCCCAAGAATATCAGCGGAGGATACCAGCCCTGTTTTACTCCCTGATAGAGAATGTTAAGAACAGAGCCTTCCTCGTAAATTCCTATGTTAAGACCATTCAGAAAAGGGATGTTTCCCACTATTATTCCGAATCCGATAGGCACCAAAAGCATAGGCTCCCAGTGCTTGACAATTCCCAGCAGTATGAAAACTACACCTATGATTATCATTATCAGGTGTGGCCAAGTGAAATTGGCAAATCCGGTATACTGCCAGAATTGTGAAAGTCCGTCTATGATTTGTCCCATTACTCGAGCACGATTAGAGTTTGACCTTCCTGTACTGTAGCGCCCCTGTCTACCAATACCTTAGCTACGGTGCCATCCTTTTCGGCGAGAATGTCGTTTTCCATTTTCATCGCCTCCAGCACGAGAAGTTTCTCGCCCCTCCTTACGCTTTGGCCAGCGGCCACTGAGATGCTCAGGATGGTCCCCGGGAGAGGGGATTTTATGGCCAATTCGCCCGCGGAGATAGTCTCTTCGACAGGACGTGGCTGCTCTGCCTGCATAACTGTCTGCTTCGGTGCGGGTGCTTTTCCTGAGACGCTCCGTATTCCTTCTTTTTCGATACCTACGCCGTAGGGCTTGCCATTTACGCAGACATCTGCATGGGTATCTGTCAAACTATTGATTTCAACCTCATAGAGGTTCCCGTTTATGGTGATTTTATATTTGTTCATAATTAGGATCTTTTAGGGGTTTTTCTAAAATTATGGGATGGTGACGACCATTCGCTAGGGTCCGGTGTCTCGAATGTGATGCATCGACTTGAAAGGCTTTTCCCTGTGTGCAGCTCGAGCGCTATGGCTATCGCTGCAGCTATTTCGCTTTCCTGCGAAGGGCTGGTCTTCGGCTCCGACGCTGCAGCTTCGGTGGCGGCGTGGGAATTGGCCTTCTCTCTGGTGAATATGTAACCTACCAGTGAGTAGACACCCCAAAGCACCAGCAGGCAGAAAAACACCGTACTGATGGCGATGGCGCTGAGAATCAGGCCATGCGGGTCGTTTTGAATGTAAAGTATCGTCATAATGGCAGGTTGTCGTGTTTTTTAGCAGGAAGGTCCTGTCGTTTGTCCGTGAGGCTGCGAAGCGCCCTTATGAGGCGGAAACGAGTCTCGTTAGGCTCTATTACATCTTCGACATAGCCTCTCTGGGCAGCCTGGTAAGGGTTGCAGAAAAGGCTGTCGTATTCTTCTTCTGTGATGTTCTTCAAGATGCCGACGGCTCCCTTGGCCCCCATTACTGCGATTTCGGATGTAGGCCAAGCGTAATTTATATCGGAGCGCAAATGCTTGCTGCTCATTACTATATATGCGCCGCCGTAGGCTTTTCGAAGGGTGAGCGCGATTTTAGGCACAGTGGCCTCGCCATAGGCGTAGAGGAGTTTGGCACCGTTAGAAATGACTGCACCGTACTCCTGCATGGTTCCCGGCAGGAATCCAGGCACGTCCACGAGCGTGATGAGCGGGATGTTAAACGCATCGCAGAAGCGCACGAAGCGGGCGGCCTTGCGGCTGGCGTTTATGTCCAGCACACCCGACATCTGGGCGGGCTGATTGGCCACAATTCCTACGCTCTGTCCACCCAGGTGGGCGAATCCTACTATTATATTACGCGCGAAGTTCTTATGTACTTCGAAGAATTGTCCGTCGTCTACGATTTCGCCGATGACCTCGTACATATTATACGCCTTGTTGGCGTGGTCAGGGATAATGTTATCCAGCAGAGTGTTGGCTCTGTTTTCGGGGTCCGTGCAGGCGATGCGCGGTGCTGTCTGGGTGTTGTTCGACGGCAGGAAACCAAGGAGCGTGCGGATGTTTTCGAGAAGGGCCTCCTCGCTTTCGCAGGCGAATTGGGCTACGCCGCTCTTAGTCGAGTGTACGGCAGCTCCTCCCAGTCTTTCCTGGTCCACGTCTTCGCCGGTTACGCTTTTTACGACGGCCGGGCCCGTGAGGAACATATAAGAGGAGTCCTCTACCATAAAGATAAAGTCGGTAAGGGCAGGGGAGTATACAGCTCCGCCGGCGCAAGGTCCCATTATGGCGGAAATCTGAGGGATGACTCCGCTGGCGAGAATGTTACGCTCGAAGATCTCGCCGTAGCCTGCCAATGCATCTATCCCTTCTTGGATGCGAGCTCCGCCGGAGTCATTAAGACCTATCACCGGAGCGCCTGTCTTAAGGGCGTAATCCATTACCTTGCAGATTTTTTCGGACATCGTCTTCGAAAGGGAACCTCCGCTCACGGTGAAGTCTTGGGCATAGACATAGACTATTCGGCCGTCTATGGTTCCGCGTCCTGTCACTACTCCGTCACCGTCCGTGTGGTTCGCCTCCATACCGAAATTAGTGCATCTATGATGAACGAACATATCGAATTCTTCGAATGAGTCTTTATCCAAAAGAAGCGCAAGACGCTCTCTGGCAGTTAGTTTGCCTTTAGCGTGCTGCGCCTCTATTCTCTTTTCGCCTCCTCCTAAAAGGGCCGAGGAACGTCTCTCTACAAGTTTTTTCGTCTTTTCGCTTTGTATGCTCATATCTTCTTAATTCAGTTAACCTATTTTCGTAAACCTGTTATCCCGGCAAATTTAACAAAAATTTTCCAAACCGCTTCGTTCGGGCGGGGTGTCCTTGTTTCGGCAGGATGTCCTGGTTTGGGCGGGTGTCCTTGTTTGGGTGGGATGTCCTTGTTTCGGCAGGATGTCCTCGTTTGAGCGTGGTTGTCGTTTGAGTAGGGTGTCTTTGTTTGGGCAAGGTGTTCATGTTCGGGGTAGGATGTTCTTGTTTGCTGCGAGCGAAGAGACTTGCCGTGAGCGCCCCACGTGAGCAAAGACACTAGTGCCAGCGCCGACCATTGCTAGCGAAAATGAAACTGCTTTCTTTAAGAAATACCATCGGTGTACTGAGCTCAGAAAGCATCTTGTCGACGAATACCTGGTGGGACATTCTTAACAGGCACTGGGATAAACAGTTTTCGGTCTTTAAAGCTCAATCGCTGCGCCGAGCTCGATGGGGCGGCTCGCTTGCGCTTGAACTTTTGTGATTATCCATTTTCGTCCGGGCAAACCTGCCTTTCGCCGGACGAAACGTCATTGGGAGCGTTCCCATCCGGCAAAATGGCCTTTCACCGGATGAAATACGTTTTTGAGCTCTGCCATCCGGCCAAACCGCCATTTCACCGAAGGAAACAGCATTTTTGCTCCAGAAAAGTCAATTGTCCAAAGAAAAATGTGAGTTCAACACAAGGTTCCCCCGGCCCGTCGATTAGAGGTTGCAGTCTCGACGAATTAGTCGTCGATTATGAACTTTTCGAGAGGGGTGTTCAGGGCGTTGGCTATGTCGAACAGCCTTTCGGAGACGAGTTGCGTCTTTCCATTTTCGAGAGTCCAGTAGCTCTGTCTGTTCATTCCTAGTCGGAGGGCCATCTGCTCCTGTGTAAGTCCCTTCGATTCTCTAATCGCGCGAATATTGGCCTTGATAGTATGATTGTCCATTCTTTTTTTCGGCAAAGTTAGGGCATTATCATACTCTTGTCTACCAAGCTGCGCTTTACAAAGTAAACCTAAATAATCCCAATTAAAAGAAATCAGCATTCCCGTCCGGCCCAAGCGGCTTTTCACCGGATGGGACGGCACACCTCACAGCACCAACTATTTCAGGCGGGAGAGGATGAGGTCGCCGAGGCGAGTCTTGCGGTCGATGTGGTCCAGCACTTCGTTCACGAACGGATTATCGTCGAAGCCGCCACCACGGACAGCATTGAAATCCTCGTCACGACGCGTCTTGTCCCCATCTGCGCCAAATCCCGTCATCGTGGTAAGCGCGAACTCCTTACGAGCGTCGTCGTAAATCAACTTATCCAGCGACACCACCGCATTCTTCCACTGCTTCACGATTTCCTCCACATCTGCCCGGGTAATCGTAGACAAATCTACTTGCCAATACCTCTCTATCGCATCGTAAGCCCACGTCCACTCGTAGCTGTAATAATGAGTAAAGACATCGCGGAATCTCTCGGAAAGTTCGGTAACATCATCTATCTTTCTATCTATCACATCGCTGCAAATCTTCTCTATCTCCGACGCAGGAGCTATGAGGCCGGAGATATCCACCCATTGGCCAGCCCCGACGGAAGTATCCTTTCGAAGAGCGCGACGAAGATTCTCATCGGTACTTATGTCAGCATCTTGAATTCTGGATATCAAAGAATTGCCCAAGAACTTCACGATGGCCGTCTGGTAATACTTGATGCCCTTGAACAAAGCCGCATTCCTTATAATAGCCTTCTTGTAGCAATAGTTGTCAGCCCTCTGTCCCGAAGCCTCCTTTAGACGCTCGAGAATCTCTATTCCGGAAAACATCTTCTGGACGGTATACGGGCTAAGATGATTGTAATTAATGTAATCCAGGCGATGAGGGTCTTTTCGTTTGTCTCTTTCCGGCCACTTCTTCACGTCACGTATCGTACCTACCGACTTGAGATTCACACCAGGAACGATATAAGTCGCGCCCTGCTGCTCTATAAGATATGAAAAAGGGAGGTCCGTGGTGTCCAGATTATTAACGTGACGCCCCATAACCAAAGAGAAAGGACCTATCTTCGCCGGCCACAGTATGTATGAATCTGAGGTCGTCTTGGCCCCTCTTTCGAGGATTCCCTGATGTATCGGTCCCAGCTTGTACATATGGTTGCTCTGATTCGAGCCCGACCCCGCATTCATAAACGAGAACATACCCGCTATCAGCAGCGTGGATTTGTGATGGGTTACCGTGTAAGGCCCTGCGAAAAGCGAACAAGCCTCTCCGTTTTCGCCTTGGCAATTACTGAAGAACAGCGATTCCGAAGCACTGTAGCCATGGCCAAGCACGCAGGATTGGCCTACGAAACATTTGGAAATCATAACTCCGTCCGTGATGCGGCTTCCGCTTTCCACGATAAAGTCATCTGCTATGACATTCATTCCTATCATCACCGGGTCCTCAGCGCACGAGATGATGGAGCCGTTACGCAGCCTGGAAGCGCCCTTAATCTTAGCGTAGGCGCCTATGTTCACGTTCACTATGTGCATAGCGTCCAGAATCTCCACATTTTCGCCGATGACCCCAAACGGCAGCGACACGCTCTCTACATATTTGGCCACCATAGCGTCCAGCGCCTCGGTAAGTTCCGGCTTGTGACGATAAAGAGCCGAAATATAAGCCTCGTGCGACGACAAATGATCGTGAATCGCGACCTCTCGGCCTCCCGTCTCATTCAATACGCTTACCTTAATTCCGTTACCGAAAGACGTCTCGCCGTAAGTGATGATATCCGTCACGTTTTCCAAATAAGAGCCACTTCCGATAACGTAATTAGCTATGTAGTTACGAATGTGCTCTATCATACAATCATCGCCCACTACCACGTTATGAAGAGTGGCGTGGAAGATTCCGCTATGCTTTTGGATTCCACCTGCCAGAGTAAAAACCTTCCGGAAGGCTCCGAGCTTAATTTGGCCTGAAAAATTAACATTTCTAACGAATTCCGGCGTAAACTCCGGATCGACGAGGACATTGCTCCAGTCCTCGCACCTGCACGATTGCGCTTCCAGCTTCGCTATCTGCTCCGCTGTCAAATTAACGTAGGTTTTCATTTATCCGTATAATATTTCTGATAAACAATATATTATCAGCGCAATATACGAAAAAAATAAAAAAGGCCAACTTTTGGGGTGCATGTCACGAATGCACGACCTCATATTCTCCTTATCATAAACCACCTCAAATTGCAATCAACTCCCTACCCAGACTATGCAGAGAGGAGATAATCTCCTGCTTGCGTTTCTCGCTCGGCTTCTTAATTCCGTAGATGTACTTTGAAAGCAGGCTCTTGTTAATACCTATGCTTCTGGCGACCTCGGAAACATTCAGCTGAGGGAACCGTGCGAAAATCATAGCAATATCATTTGTGCAATCGGGCTCCGCCGTCTCTTCCATAAAGCTAGAAATGTGGATGTCTTCATCCAATGACGGCCAGCGAATATCATCACCGAAGCGACCTATCTTATAACCAAGACGCTCTTCCTCAGTGGCTTCAAGCAGTACAGGAAATGCCTCCAAAGGTCTTGAATATACCTTTGCAGCATCCGTCTCTATATAGACTCGCCTTGAGTCGAACCAAACTTTACATATCTTCTCCATGGTATTCAGCCCATTTTTCAATTATATCCTCTTGGTATATCTTCACTATCTGAACGGCCTTCTTCAGGTCTTTCGGTTTAATACCTTAATTCTCTACAATCTCCAAAGACTTGACATTTATCTTAGCCCTTCCATCTCCATTCTCTACATGCACGTGGATTGGTAAGTGCTCAAGAGAATAGAAGAAGAATCGCATTCCGAATAATTCAAATAGTGTCGGCATAGTATCTCGTATCAAATTCTATGCAAGAGTAGGGATAAATTTTTATCCCCGCAATAGTTTTGAAGATTTTCTATCGATCCCAAGATAATTGTGAAGTCAACACAGGGTTTTCCACTGAACGAAAAAAGGCCAACCGCGATGGTTGACCTTTTGTGCATCCTTAGGGATTCGAACCCTAGACCCACTGATTAAGAGTCAGTTGCTCTACCAACTGAGCTAAGGATGCAGAACACTCGTGACTCGTTCGGGGCTCGAACCCGAGACCCCCACATTAAAAGTGTGATGCTCTACCTACTGAGCTAACGAGTCTTCCGCCCTTCTTCGAGAGGGATTGCAAAGGTAGACATTTGCTTCGAAATATCCAAATTTTATTTAATAAAAATTTTAATTTTTGTACATTTCTTTGAATCCCCACCTGAAAGCGTCGAGCGTTTCGGTTAGCGCCGGGTCCAGTCTCAGGAAGTTAGTCGTCTGTTCTCCAGCATAATCGTTACAATTAAACCACACTCCGCCCTTAAGAGGGTGAAGATAGGGATTAGAATCGTAGTTTAGAAAATCTTGGAACATTCCACGCACCCACTCGGCCTGATAGTGACCATTTCTCATTTCTTCCCCGGTGGTGGCTCCCCCGCTTCCGCAGGCAAACTCGCTTATTATCCAAGGCATCTGCGAGAAAAGCTCCTTATTCGTATTATACACGAGAGTATACCTATCCCTGAATGACTCGAAAGGCACATTGTTTCCCATCTCGTAATTAGTCACGCCCAAAGCCTGCACATAGGCATCGCCCGGATAATATGCCAAGTCCTCTCCCCATCTGGAATAAGGGCAGCTCACGGCATTGGGATTGAATATCCAGATACAGTTATCCACACCCTCGCTTTCGAAAATGTCATAGAGGTATCTCCACGTCAGGATGAATATCTCCGGATCGCAAAGCGTCATCATACCGCAATAGCTAGTCCAGTCCGTATTCATCTCGTTATTTAGCCTGAAAAGCACCGGATAGCCATAAGCCTTTATCGCAGACGCCAGCTTTCGAAAATCCTCGTCATACACTCCGCGCAATATGTCAAACATAGGCGTCTGACACTGAGTGGAATTATACGAACTTACGTTATTATTATTCGTAGTGAACTGATAGGTAAACTGAAGGACAGGCTTCGAGTTGAATCCGTCGCCACCTGCGAATTCGCCGGCAAGAGTACTAGGAAATTCCATCTTCGACGAATACCAAGCTATATGCGAATAGGTAGGCATAATGTCGAAAGGACGGCCGAACACGGCTTCCAGACGCGAAGTCTCCGCACGCAGCTTTTCCCTGGTAGACGCCACATTCTCCGGCTCGTTGTCTCCCGGCATACTATAACTGAAGACCCCGAAATCAAAAGTCTTCTGGGCCAATAATTTCTCGTAGTATGCGGCCGTACGGGCATTCCACTTAGGGTTAGGTCGTGCCTTCTGCGGCTCCATAAAGTTTTTCGACGTACCGAAATTCGTTATGACCTTGAATGTCTTTAGGATATGGTCGAACTGCCTAAGAGCGGACCTATCGCGACACTTGTACACTAAGAATCCGAACTTGGACCATTGCCCCACAGGCCTTACCAGCGCTATCTTATAATATGGCAGGTCCAGCCCCTGAGCATAGATGGTATATAGATTCACGCTATACCCCTCCAGCAAGCTCTCGTCGTCTTTTACGACACTTTCCAGGAACTTAAGTCCATTCTGGGAGATGTAATTCGAGTTGCTTATGTATCTGTCGAGCCATTCACCCGTATAGATGCCGTAGTACTCCTGAGTCGCAGGATAAGGGTTCACCCTCTCCATAGTAATGCGAAGCGAGATGCCGTCGCCCTCGAAGCGCTGTGCGTATTTGGCAAGCGTATAGTCAGGGACCAATCCCAAATCAAGCGGCAGCGTCACCGCATAGCCGTCAGACTCCGACACGAAGCGCATACAGTCCGCTCCCACGAACTCGTAACGCAAGTCGGACGAAGCTTTCCTAAGTGACTTCCTATACGAAAGCGAAGGCTTTCCGTCAAGCATCCACTTGACCTTCAGGACATCGGCAGCCGTCTTGAAACTAATGTCGTCGGCAAAACGGCTATGCCAGAGAGCCTCCACCCCTTCAGTCTCCGTTATATACTCGGAAGGCTCTTCCGGAGTAGGAGGCGGAGGTGTAGGCTTGTCCGGCTCCACCGGAGCGTCCGGCGTACAGGAAAATAGTGCGAAACACACTAAAAGACTACCTAAATACCTATTCTTCATCTTTTCCTCCTAACAAATCTCCCGTAAACTTGCGGCTTCTCTCATATCCGTCGCGAGGCGCCTTCCACATAAGAAGGAACACGATGGCGCCGATCGAACCCACCACGAGAAAGGTGATGAACACCGACTTCCATCCGAAGTGGTCGGCTATGAAACCTACGCCCAGGGCAGAAAGGGCAGAGCCCACGTAGCCACAGATGCCGGTAAGGCCATTGGCAGTAGCGGAAGCCTCCTTCGTGGCCTGATTGGCCGCACCTATACCGATAAGGGCCTGAGGTCCATAGATGCAGAAACCGCTCATCGCGAGCACGAGAGTGGAAACCACGGGGCTAAGGGTGTCGCAGAGAGCGAAAATCGCGAGGAAGACCACAGCTCCGACCATAGAGAAAAGGCACATTCTATGCGAGAGACCCTTGAAAATGTGGTCGGACGCCCATCCTGCAAAGATGGTACCGATAATGGCGGTAAGTTCGAACAGAGCCACTGACCAAGCTGCGCTCTTGATGTCCATTCCCCTGTCCTCAGTGAGGAACTTCGGGCCCCAGTCGAGCACTCCCATACGAAGGACGTACACGAAGACATTGGCCAATGCTAGCATCCACACCCATCTGTTCTTGAATACCATATGGTCGAGGAACGCCTTGTGCGCACCCGGAATGTCGTTAATCTTCTCCTTGCCGGTGTCGGTCCCCTTGATTTCAGGAAGGCCCACGCTCTGAGGAGTATCCTTAAGACCGAGAAGACACACTATCGCAGCGCCCACGGCCACGATTCCCGGGATAATGAAACACCATCTCCAAGCGCCGTAGTGTGTGGCATAACTCATCACCTTCTCGCTCTGCTCCACGGCACTGAGGCTATCCCAGCCCTTGATGTTGGCGGCCAAGTTAGAAGCTATGCGGGCTACCACCGAGCTGTTTCCGCTCATATCCGCGCCCATATCCGTCATTATAAGTCCACAGATTACCACTGCGGCGAAAGAACCGATACTATGCGAGGTGTTCCAAATGCTCATCTTGGTGGAAAGTTCCCCCGGAGCGATCCATTGCGGGAGCATTCTCGCGCAAGGCGGATAGCCGAAACCTTGGAAATACTGGTTCAAGACTATGGTAATGCCCATCACGATGACGAGCATATTCACGAATTGCGGTCCCTCGTGAACTCCGGTTATATAATAGGAGAGATCCACTCCGAAACCGAAACAGAAGTTGGCGGCTGCACATAGGAACAAACCTATCGCCATAAAGAGTTTCGTACTTACCCTCTCGACTATGAATCCGTTTATGAAACGGCTAAGTCCATAGATGAGCGAACCGATGGCGATGATGATACCGAAACTGGTATTCGAGATTCCATACTCGGCCGTGAGACCGGGCATCGCGATGGAAAAGTTTTTTCTTACGAAATAATAGATGGCATAGACGAACATCGACACCACGATGATGCGCCACTGCCAGAACTTAAAGGATTTCTTATCTTTCATTTAATTTAGTAGTTTGTTCTATATCAAGTGCTTGAACCAAAATGCTTATAGGATTGAAAACAGGAATTCCGCACGCTCCCTCTATCTGCCACTTGCAGGTCTCGCAATCGGTAATCACGACTTCCGGGTTAGCTGCGTAGATTCTCTCGTACAGCTGACTTCCTATCTTTTGCGATATGGCGTAATTCTCCTTCTTGAATCCGAACGTGCCGGAAATGCCGCAGCATTTCTGCTCCAGCACCTTCAGGTCGAGTCCGGGAATCATCCTTAGGAGCGCGATGGAATAGATCTGATTTCCAAGCTTCTGAAGGTGACACGGAGTATGATAAGCCGCCTTCATCTTGAAGTCTTTCCTGAATGCCAATCTCACCTCTCCCCTTTCGATCCTGTCGTACAGCCACTTAACGGCCATCTGCACCTTCGACTGGATGTCCGACGTGTCCTGATCGAGGATGGTCGAATACTCCTCCTTGATGGTCAAGGTGCACGACGAAGAAGTCGTGAGCACAGGCTGGGAAGCCTTTCGGATACTGGCCAAGTTAGTCTTCGCCGCCGAAGTAGCCTGGGAAGCGAAGCCATTGGCAATCAAGGCGACGCCACAGCATTTCTGCTTCTCGAGGATGTGCACGCCGTAACCGCAGGCGTTCATCAGAGTCACGAAATCCTGGCCAAGCTGAGGGTAGTTGTAGTTCACGTAACAGCCATGGAAATACTCCACGAAGCGCGAGTAGCCTTCCTGATGGGCCTTGACCTTCTTAAACCACTGCTCGAAACGCTTGGAAGCGTATTTAGGCATAGAAGCGTGGGCACTGACCCCTAATGTGGAGTCGAGCACGTTCTTCGTAATGCCGAGCGATAGGGCCAAATTCACTATAGGCGCGAATGTGGTAGCCATTCCCCCCACCAAATCTGTAGAGGAAAGCATCAAGTCACGCATCTTATGCTGCGAATGTCCGTACTTTATCTTAGCGCGGGCCACTATGTCTCCGACCTTCACGCCGGAAGGGCACGCCACCTCGCAACGCTTGCAATTCAAGCAATACTTTAACGCGTTGTCGAAGAATGCAGAATCCTTTATGCGGTAACGCAGTTCGTCCGGACCGGCCTGCTTGGGACCGGGATACAAAGGATTCACCTCCATCATAGGACATACCTCGGCGCAGATGTTGCACTTCAGGCAATCCTGAAAATTACCTAAAATATTGTCTTGCATACCTCTTCCACATTATTCTGTCCACCACGGAGAATATCTCCCGTGACCAGTAGGTTTTCTATAATCTTTCCTTCCTTTAGGGCATTACCCTCTTCGGAAGTCTTCACGCCGAAACTCTCGAAAGGCTGGGCTGCGAAAAAATCATCTACGCACCATTTGCTCCTGTCCGGCTCGAATTCCACGTCGCACCCGAAGACAGGCTCATAGACCTTTTCCATATCGGACTTCAATCCGCGAGTGAAAAACCTTCCGGAGCAAAGCACGAAACATCCTGCCTGAAGAGGAGTATCTCCCAGATTCTCGGTAAACAAAGCCTCCACCTTAGTGTCGGACTCCCATTTTACCTCCCTAACTCGGTCACCCATAAGCAGAACGCCTCCCGCGCTTCGAAAAGCTTCGCGAGTCTTGTCTTCACTGATTCGTCCCTCGCAGAGCAGAGCGCAACTCTTCCCCGCTTCCAGAATCTTCAGGCCAAGCGTAGCATCGCCATCGCCTCCACCTATTATAATGACATCGTATCTCATTTCCCGTATTTTTTTCTTAACAATTCAGCCTCGGCGAGAGTATCTCCCCAGCATACCGGAGCGATTCCCTTCCATCTCTGCTGCAGATATTCCCTTTCCAGACTTTCGGCATCGTAGCCTTCGCCCAGCTCTTCCGCGAGAACCTGTGCCGCCTTTTTCACGCAATAGCAGCTCTGGCAAGGTCCCATACCGACCCTCGTGCGGCGCCTAAGGTCATCCAAAGTCCTAACTCCCAGCACCTTTACAGCATAGGAAATCTCCGCACGGCTCACCTGCTCGCATTCGCAAACCACCTCGCTGCCCTTCTCGTCGAAAGTCATCGCGGCCACCTGATTTCCGTGACGCCCCTTCGCAGCCAACATCACTACGGACGTGGCCTTGGTCTTGTCAGGTTCGGAACCGGGCAGATAAAGCTCTGCGGTACGGCAAGCCTTCTCCATACCTAACTTCTTACATATCAAGTCAGTGGTCATCTCAGCCATAAGACGGTACGAAGTAAGCTTTCCTCCCGTTATCGAGATAAAGCCTCGCACGTTATCCCTAACTGCGTGGTCCAGGAGCACGATTCCACGGCTTACGTTTCGGCCCGACGGGTCATCGTCGCTCGCCACGAGCGGTCTTACTCCGGCGTATGCCCTTATGATTCTGGTATTTGCCAATTCAGGTACCAATTGGCAGCCTTCGCGAAGGAGAAGTTCCACCTCTTCCTTCGTGGCGCGCATATCGTCGCACTGCTCGAAAGGCACCTTGTCCGAAGTGGTTCCTATCACGCTGACCACATCGCCCGGCACGAGAATATCCGCATTCGCAGGCTTGCGGCAGCGGTTTATGACCATACGAGCCACTCTGTGATTGAATACCAGCAGAGTACCCTTCGACGGAAGCATTCCTATCTTCACCCCGGCCAATTCGGCGATGTGCGCGCCCCAGATGCCGGCAGCGTTCACCACATAGTGCGCGTAAATACTCTCCGTCTGCCCCGTGGCCTTGTCCAAGACCTTGACGCCCTTTACGGTAGCACCGTCCATAATAAGGGATGTCACCTCGCAGCGAGTCATCACCTCGGCCCCGTGAAGACGGGCGTCGAGGACATTGGCAGCAACCAGCCTGAATGGGTCCACAGACGCGTCCGGAACCCTCACCGCTCCTATCAGCGCAGGGTTGACCGCAGGCTCCAGGGCCAATGCCTTCTTCGGGCTGAGCACTTCCGTGCGAATGCCGGCCTGCTTGCACTTGGCGATGAAATTGGCCTGATAGTCAAGCCCGTCCTCCGGAAGCGAAATGAACAATCCGTCGGTAGGGTCCACGCAATTTCGGGCTATGCGGCGCAGAATCATATTCTCCTTTATGCACTCCGTGGCAGATTCAGGGTCATTGACCGCGTAACGCGCTCCACTGTGAAGAAGTCCGTGATTTCGCCCGGATGCTCCGCAAGCTATATCGTCCCTTTCGATCAAAAGGGTCCTGAGGCCCCGAAGAGCGCAGTCGCGCGCAGTTCCCGCACCCGTGATGCCGCCTCCAATGATGATTACGTCAAACTCTTTCATTTAATTCTATATGGTGCTTCATCGTAGAGAGCATATCGCTTGGCCTTACGAATCCACTTTTGTTCTTCTCCTTTAATGTGTTCCTGAACTATGTCGAACGTTATCCTTCCCTTCAGGTACTCTTCTATCACGGGGTCGGCCACTTTCACGAAGAGGCTCGGAAGCATCTCGAACTGCGAATAATGCTCTGCGAAATAGCGCATCATCTCGAGCGTGTGAAGAAGATTATGATACTGTGCACCGGGCTTCAGGATAATCTGATAGCCTCGACAAGCCTGCATCGCGTATCGTCCTGCGGAAGGAGTGAACGAGCATGGGCGCATAATTACGTCTTCCGGATGAGGCGGCGGGGTCGTGTCCTGAGTGTTCACCCACGGTGCGCCTATGTACTCGTAAGGACGTGAGGTGCCTATCGCGGGAGTGAGGGTGGTATTATTCCATAAACCGCCTCCACTATACATCAGGGCCGAAAACATCCCCGGCAGGTCGGACGAAGGCGCTATGGTCCACGGCATTATGTCGCGGCCCGAAGAATTGCACTCCGCCGAAATCACGTGGAGCGGGAACTTGGCATTTATCTCGCCATAGTACAAGTTACACAGTTCAGCCAGCGTAAGTGCGTGTCTATGAGCCACCTTCGGAGTCCAAATGTCCGATTCCACGGCTGGCATAGTGCCTTCTACGATGCGTCCCAGAGGGTTAAAATGGTCCACTACATAGATGGAAGGTCCATCTTCCATACGCGCACGTACCGAAAGAAGACGCATCACGTCACGGGTGAAGTTGAAATACCTCACGCCTACGTCCTGAATCTCTACCACTACGGCATCGAGTCCTTCCAAGTCGCTCTGACTGAATTCGATATGGTCCGTTCCCGGAGTAAGTTCACTCGAAGAAGGCATAAAAAGACGTGCGAGATTTCCCCTTTTTCGGAAAATCTCGTACATATATTTCTCGGACTTCGTGTCGAAACAGTTCTGGTTACAAAAACAACCGACCCTTCCGTCGAGAAGGGCCTTGTCCAACTGTACTTCGAGCGGAGTAGTTCTGAAACTGAACATTATTCTGCCATTATCTTCTTAGCGAGTTCCACTACGCTTTCGCCCAATTCCTGTGCCTGCCTTTCGGTAGGAGCCTCGCTGTAAACTCGGATGATAGGCTCGGTGTTCGACTTTCTGAGATGAACCCAAGTCCTGTCCTTCTCGAAATCGATTTTCACGCCGTCTATGGTGTTTATCTTCTCATCCTTAAAGTGTTCCTTAAGGGCGTTCAAAATCTTGTCTATCACCTTGCTGTCCGAAAGGTCTATTCTATTCTTAGCGATGAAATACTGAGGGAGCGAAGCCTTCAACTCGCTGACAGTGCACTTCTTATGTGCAAGATGGCTCAGGAAGAGCGCCACACCCACCATAGCGTCGCGTCCGCAGTGCGATGCAGGATAAATGACTCCTCCGTTACCTTCGCCTCCGATAAGGGCATTCACCTCGTGCATCTTCGTAGTCACGTTCACCTCACCCACAGCCGCAGCGTAGTAAGTGCCTCCGTGCGCTTCGGTCACGTCGCGAAGTGCGCGGCTACTGCTAAGGTTAGAGACGGTGTTACGAGGCACAACTCCCTGCTTCTCCGCACGTTCCAGAAGATAATCGGCCACGCTGACCAGAGTGTACTCTTCCACGAAAGGCTGACCGTTCTCGCAGATGAATGCCAATCTGTCCACATCCGGGTCCACGCTGATACCCAAATCGCATTTCTGCGACACCACGGTACTGCTCAAGCACTCCAGATTCTTAGGGAGAGGCTCCGGATTATGCTCGAACTTGCCGTTAGGCTCGCCGAAAATGGTAACGCACTCCACGCCCAATTTCTCGAGAAGTCGCGGCATAATTATGCTTCCCACGCTATTTATGGCATCGAGAACTACCTTAAAATGAGCATCTTTGATGGCCTGCACATCCACAGCCTCGAGAGCGAGTACTGAATCGATGTGCATATCGGTATAGTTCTTTTCCTCTATTCGGCCCAGCTTGTCTACCGGTGCGAAGTCGAAATCTTCACTTTCCGCCAAATCCAGAATCCTCTGGCCCTGCGCGGCCGTCAGGAACTCGCCGTGCTCGTTAAGAAGCTTCAACGCATTCCACTGCATAGGGTTATGCGATGCGGTAAGGATGATTCCGCCGTCTGCGTTCGCGAACTTCACCGCCAGCTCAGTAGTCGGGGTACTGGCCAATCCGCACTTAACCACATCCACGCCGCAAGCCTGAAGCGTACCGCATACGAGGCTCTCGACCATCTGTCCGCTGATACGGGCGTCGCGGCCTACCACGATTCTGTAGTTCTCGCCGTTAGGAGTTTTCTTGCGCTCAGGAAGAGTAGCACAGTAGGCGTATGTGAATTTAACGATGTCGATAGGTGTAAGACCCTCACCTGCAGGGCCTCCAATAGTTCCTCTAATCCCGGAAATGGACTTTATAAGTGTCATGTTTATGTATTTTATGTTATTACTTATACTTCGTACGCCCCGGCCGAATCGCACAGCGCGCTACAACTCGTAAAGTTAGCGATTTTAGGCTTATAAAACAATTTTTTCGGAAGAAGCGCTATATTTGCACCCATTATGAATACTAACACCGACAACATCAAGCGTTACGGCATCATCGCCGGCGTGGCGACACTCGTGCTTCAACACGCAGTGTACTTATTGGCCCATTTCATCTCCATACACACCGGGATAGAGCCATTCTCACCGAAATTGGCCATAGACGACCTCATTCCGATAGTCCCGATTTTCATCATTCCATATATCTGGTCCTACGCCTACTGGGCTATGGCGCCGATGGCTGTGTCCAAATGCGAAAAATCTCATTATCAGAGATATATGTCCGCATACATATTAGCGATGCTCGTAGGAGGCGTGATTCTGGTATTCGCTCCGACCTATATGGACCGCGTGGCCGAAGGCTTGAAAGACCCTGACATTCCCGGATTCGGAGCTCACCTTATGCAGTTTTGGTATTCTCTGGACGGAGGCGACATGGCCTATAACCTGCTTCCGAGCTTCCACTGTCTGAACTCTACGATGGCTTATCTGGGAGTAGCCGGCCGTAAGGAGATACCTACTTGGTACAGAGTCTATTCCCTTATCATTACGCTGCTCATATATGCCGCCACGGTATTCGTAAAACAGCATTTCATACTGGACGTATTCTCGGGAATCGCAGTAGCGCTACTCTGCTGGTTCGTAGCAGGAAAACTAAATCTGGGGCGATTCTTCAAATGGACCACTCCGGAAAGATAAACGAAAAAGCCGACCTCAGCGGTCGGCTTTTATTTTAGAGAGTCTTAAACTTAGTAGTGAAGAACTTGCCCTCAGGCTTTCCATTAGCATCCACGGCCACTGCCCAAGCTATGAATTCCTCGCCGGACGGAAGACCATTGAAATTCTCTTGGTCGGCACCTTCCTCGTCGCTTGAGGTGAAGCCGCTCCATCTTCCCAATTCCTCGACTGCCTGCTGTCTCTTGACGGCATTATTAGTCATATCCTCCTCGATGTAGCCGTTAAGGATGTACTCGAGGGTAGCCTCATCGGTACCGGCGGTTTCCTTGAACTGGTTGAACCTGGTCATATCGAGGACATTCCACAAGTAAACCACTTTCTTGTCAGAAGGCACGATCTTTACCTTGGCGCTGTTAGCGGTGATGTCCGATACGGTAAACTCAAAGGTGCAAGCTGCAGGATCGCCTCCGACAGTCTTGAACTCCTGCTTGAAAAGGGTGGTAGTAGGCTCACCGTCAGCATATCCGAAAGCCACTACATAGTACTCGCGACCCGGCTGCCATACCTTTCCGTCCACCTCGTTTACGAACTCGAAAGTTCCTGAAGTGGTAAGGTTGAACATCATAAAGCTATTGTACTCGATGAAATACTTGATGGTCTCGCTGTCGCCCAGCTCATCTACCATAGGCTTGCTCCAGATATCCACAGCGTAAGTGTCGGCCTCTACCGTAGGAACTACCTTATAATCAGCGCCGTCATCATAGATGTTCGTCACCGTGATGCCGAGCTGGTTCGCTGAAGGAGCCACCGGCAGCGTAGTAAATGCCTTATAGGCCAATTCGCCCGTCACCTGACCCTCTGCGTTCACACCGAATGCCAATGCATAATAGTCCGTCAGCACTTCGAGAGTGGTAAAATCGTGAGAATCCACACCCTTCGAGAGGAGCTTTTCCAGAACCTCGGTGCGGCTAAGCGAATAAGCCTCCATTCTTCTTTCCACCTCGGCGTCGATGAAGGCCTGTGCGCCCTTGGACTTAATCTCGTCGAATCCGGGCTTTTTAACCACGTCGAAATAGTAAGTGGCCTCAAGGTCGGAAGGAGTGGCCTCCACATGTGCACATGTGGAAGTAATATCTGTAACTGCCAATTCAACGACGACTTTAGCCTCATCTTCAGTTTTTGGATGATTGCAAGACCCTAAGACAAGTGTCAGGGCTGCTCCGGCGGTCAATACCGCAAACAATTTAGTTTTCATAACTTTTTCCATATTAACTTTTCTGGGTCAAAAATAGCAATTATTCTCAAAAATAATACGCTTATCACTATATTTATGTAAATTTGCAGGCTTAAAAAATCGCACTGTTTATGATAAAGTCCATGACCGGCTATGGCAAGGCCATCGCAGAATTGCCAAAGGGTAAACTTACCATCGAGATACGCACTCTTAACGGAAAGACGGCTGACGTGAGCATCAAGTCTTCCCTTCTGCCTAAGGATAAGGAATTGGCAGCCAGGGCTATGATATCATCCGCACTTCAAAGGGGCACCATCGACGTGTATTTGACCTGGGAGGCTAAGGAGTGCGATGTGGCGCGCGCCATAAACGCGAAGGTAGCAGAGAGTTACATCGAGCAGATAAGACAATTGGCAAGAAATGCCGGCGTTCCTCAGGACCCGATGTCGCTCGCGGACAGCGGTGCGACCATATTGGCATCCGTGCTGAGAATGCCGGACGTGCTGGATGTGCAGAAGGCTGAAACCCTGACGGATGAGGATTGGCCGGCAATAGAGGCGGCTTTCGCGCAGTGTCTGGAAAACGTGTGCAAATACCGCGCGGACGAAGGCGTCATATTGTATAAGGACATCACTTCGAGAATCGAGAAGATTCTGGACTATTATACTGAGGTCGAGGCATTTGCCGTTCAGAGAACCGAGGCCATAAAGGAGAGGATTCTCAAGGCTGCGGAGGAATTGCAGGTCAAGCTCGATAAGGAGCGCTTCGAGCAGGAGATGATTTTCTATCTGGAAAAACTCGACATAAACGAAGAGAAAGTCAGACTCCGTCAGCACTGCAAATACTTTATGGACACCATCGATTCGGAGCCATACCCGGGAAAGAAGCTGGGATTCATCATCCAGGAGATGGGACGCGAGATAAACACGACCGGCTCGAAGGCCAACCACGCCGACATCCAGCAATTGGTCGTAAAGATGAAGGACGAGCTCGAGAAAATGCGCGAGCAGTCGATGAACGTGCTATAGAATCTCGCCGCGCAGAGGAAGGGCCAATTGCGCCTTGATTCGAGCGTTGTCCATACCGGTCCCCAAGAGATAGAAAAGCTTTGCGAGCATAGCCTCGGTCGTGGAAGTGTTACCGCTAACCACGCCGCACATCTTCATATTATGTCCCGTAGCATATAAATCCATATTTACCTCACCGGCAAGGCATTGGGTAACATTTACCAATATCTTTCCCTCCTGGGATGCCTGTCGCACGAGGTCGAGAAACCACTCCTTCGAAGGAGCATTTCCGGCGCCGTATGTTTCGATGATTACAGCCCTGGTGTCGGATCCCAGCAGCACGTCGCGCACCACGGACGGAGTAATGCCGGGATGTATCTTCAAGATGCTTACCCTAGTATCCAGCTCCGTATGCACTACGAGCGGAGAGACCGGACGCGGAAGTAGTATCCTGTCGTTATATCTTATGTTTATGCCAGCCACGGCGAGGGGCTCGAGATTCGGGGATGAGAAGGCTTCGAAGCTCTCGGAATTCACTTTAGTACTGCGATTTCCGCGAAGGAGTTTCGAGCCGAAATAGATGGCTACTTCGTTAATCACCGGTCCTCCGTCGGGGCGCTTTGCAGAAGCGATTTCCACTGCCGAAACCAGATTCTCCTTTCCGTCGGTTCGAGGTGCACCGATAGGCAACTGGCTTCCGGTAAAAATCACAGGCTTACCCAGATTCTCGAGCATAAAGCTCAGTGCAGAAGCGGAATAGGCCATAGTGTCCGTACCGTGAAGCACCACGAACCCATCGTAGTCATCGTAAGCATCCCGTATCATCAGAGCAAGCCGGCTCCACATCGAAGGTTCCACGTCAGAAGAGTCTATAAGCGGGTCGAACACCCTATAGTCTATTCTACAGGCGAACTTTTCGAGTTCAGGCACTTCGGACACTATCTGGGAGAAGTCGAACGGGTGCAGGACTCCTTCGGAATCCGCTTTCATACCTATGGTACCACCGGTGTAAATCAATAGAATAGACGAGAGCATATCAAATTATTTTACTGCTTTTAATCCAAATTCAGGAGCGACTTCGCGCATATACTTGTCGGCCGACTCGAAATCGTTTTCCACGACTCCGTCGAGAATCGCTTCCTTTACCTTTTCCTTCAAAAGGCCAATCTCCTTACAAGGCTCGATTCCGTAGACTTCCATAACGTATTCTCCTGTAATGGGATTCTTGAAGTTACGGATTTTGTCCTTTTCCTCCACTTCCACGAGCTTTTGTTCGACCAGAGCAAAATTGGCCCGAATACGGCTCACCTTCGCCGGGTTCTTCGAGGTAACGTCGGCCTTACAGAGGAGCATAAGGTCGTCTATCTCGTCGGAAGCGTCGAAAAGCAGGCGTCTCACCGCAGAATCGGACACGCCCTCGTCGACAAGCGCTATCGGGCGCAGGTGCAGCCAGACGAGCTTGCGTACATATTTCGAAGCCTCTATCGGCAGCTTTAGCCTGTTGAAGATGGTAGGGACCATCTTCGAGCCTATTATGTCGTGTCCGTGGAAAGTCCAGCCTATCGCGGGGTCGTATTTTTTCGATGCAGGCTTTCCGATGTCGTGTAAGAGCGCAGCCCAGCGCAGCCATAGCTTAGGCTCCGGACCATCCGAAGCCGCTACGTTGTCCAAAACCATAAGAGTGTGCGAGAAATTCTCCTTATGACCTCTTCCTTCTACAGTTTCCACCCCCTTGAGAGCGCAGAGTTCGGGCAAGATATGCTTGAGAAGCCCCGTGCTTTCCAGCAATTCGAAGGCCATGGACGGATGTGCGGTAAGAAGCATCTTGTTCAGTTCCTCAGTTATTCGCTCCATAGAAAGTATGGAGAGCCTATCGGCCATTTGCGACATAGCGGACAGAGACTCCGGAACTATCGTAAACTTGAGTTCGGGAGTGCTGAGGCGCGTAGCGAAGCGAATGGCACGAAGCATACGCAAAGGGTCGTCGGAGTAGGTGGTAATAGGGTCGAGCGGGGTGCGGATAATGCCGCTTTTCAAGTCTTGAAGCCCCCCGAACGGATCCACGAGCTCCCCGAAACTACCTCCGTTAAGCGAAAAAGCCATAGCGTTTATGGTAAAGTCTCGACGCATCTGGTCGTCTTCCAGAGTACCGTTCTCGACTATGGGCTTTCTGGACTCGCGCCTGTAAGACTCCTTACGCGCGCCCACGAATTCCACCTCGTCGCCTTGGTAATGGAGCATAGCCGTGCCGAAATTCTTAAAATAGGAGACATACTTTCCCGTCTTCTCCCCTACTGCACGCGCGAAGTCTATTCCGCTGCCCTCCACCACGATATCTATATCGTTCGAAGGCCGTCCTAAAAAGCAGTCGCGCACATATCCTCCTATCACGAAAGCCCTTACCCCGCGGCTTGAAGCCACTTGGCTGACTATCTGAAAAATCTCCTTATTCAAGTAATCCGACATTATAACATCTGTTCAAATTTAGGAAACTCCCTTAAGGGGATGAATTCCCCCGCGGCGTTCCTTCCATATAAAAAAGTGCTCTTACCGTTAGTCAGCACTATGTACTTAATATCCAACACTGCGTGGTAGCGAAGCGCCTGTCGTATGGTTTCAGCTCCCAACTCCACGTCTTCCCTCTTGCATTCCACCACCAGAAGGGGTTTCCCTTCGCGGTCGAAGACTACTATGTCGGCTCTATACCTCTTCCGGCCATACTCCAAGGCCACCTCACTGTTCATAAGGGATATGGGCACATCGCACTCTTTCATAAGAAAGGCGATGAACCACTGCCTCACCCTTTCTTCCGGGGTCAAGGCGACTTCTTTTTTACGAAGCGGGTCCCATATAGTTTGCATAGAACACAAAATTAACTAATTTTGTAAGAACGACCAAACGGATGGAACTCATAGACAAATATATCGACTACCTAAGTGGAGTGCGGCGTTTTTCCGAAAGGACGCTACAGATATACCGAGGCGTCTTGGAAGACTTTAACGCCTACTTGGACACTACGGAGCTGCTCGACGGCCTTACGCCACAGGTTCTTCGCGCCTACGAAGTCCATCTCCTGGAAAACAAGCATCTGGGAAGCCGCACCGTCGGACTTTATATGAGTGCGCTGAGCAGCTTTGCCAAATACCTCACGAAAGAAGGTCTTATTAAGTCAAACCCCGTAAAGGCGGTGAGCCGGCCTAAAACCGAAAAACTGCTTCCGATATTCTACAGGGAAGAATCTATGACTTCCTACTTTAAGGACACTGCCCTTTACGGCAGCGAAGATGCCCTGCTTCTCATTAACGGCCGAAACGCCTCGAAAGAATACGAAAAAGTGCTTAAAAGGCTCATCGTGAGCCTGCTTTTCTTTACCGGAATCCGACGGAGCGAACTCATCTCCATAAGACTTAGGGACATAGACTTCTCCAGGGAAACCCTAAAGGTAAGGGGAAAGGGAGACAAGACGCGCGAAATACCGCTTGAGCCTCACTTAATCCGGGAAATTTCGCTATATTTACAAGCACAAAGCCTGATGGACATATCCTCGAAGGACGCCCTGCTCATTACCCCTAGCGGCAGACCTCTCTACCCTAATTACGTAGACAGAGCCGTGAAAGGAGAGCTGGGGAAGGAAGCCTCGATTACCGCGAGAAAGTCTCCGCACGTCCTGAGGCATACCATAGCGACAGAATTGCTTAACGAAGGAGCCGAGCTGAACAGCATAAAGGAGATGCTCGGACACTCGTCGCTCGCCGCCACCCAGGTTTACACGCATAACTCGATAGAAAAACTAAAAAAGACTTACAATCAGGCACATCCGCTATGCCAAGACTTGAAAGAATAATAGTACGGAACTGGAGAAACATAGAATTGCAGGAGCTTGACTTCTGCCCTAATATGAACTGTATCTGTGGAGACAACGGCGAGGGTAAGACTAACCTTCTCGACGCCATCTACTATTTGTCCCTGACTAAAAGCGCATTCAGTACCTCAGACAGGTTCAACTACCGCTCCGGCGAAAAGGAACTGGACATCTGCGGAGTCTACGATATGGAGAGAGGAGACATCCACTCCAAATTCAGCATAAAGAGCTCGGCTTCAGGCGAAAAGAAGATGTTTCGCGACGGAAAGCCATACACACGGCTCAGCGAGCACATAGGTCTGCTTCCCATAGTTATGGTGAGCCCTAACGACAGCGTCCTGGTAAGCGAGGGCAGCGAGGAAAGGCGCAAGTTCGTGTCTTCGGCGCTCTCCCAGATAGACCGCGAGCACCTGGTCGCCCTACAGAGCTATAATCGACTGCTCGCTCAGAGGAATGCCCTTTTGAAAAGTGGCAAATGCAGCGATGACCTACTGGACAGCATAGACTATAATTTGGACAGATTGGCCAATTCCATCTACCGCTCCAGGACAGCACTGCTCGACACCCTCCGCCCGAAGGTGCAGGACTTCTACAGGCAGCTCAGCGCCGGGAAGGAGGCTGTGGACATCAAATACTCATCCGACCTCGACAAGGGCTCGCTGATGGATTTGCTGGCGGACTCGCGCGAAAAGGACAAGATGCTTATGTTTACGACTTGCGGAGTCCAGCGCGACGACTTTCTCTTCCTGATGAACGATTCTCCCATAAGGAAAACCGGTTCTCAGGGGCAGCAAAAGTGTTTTTTAGTGGCGCTCAAGTTCGCCCAGTACGAACTTATGAAGTCACGTTACGGATTCCCGCCCATCCTGCTTCTGGACGACCTTTTCGACAAGCTCGACGTGCATCGTACCGAGAATCTGCTGCAGATGGTATCCGGCGAGGACTTCGGACAGATTTTCCTCTCGGACACTAATAAGCTTAGAGTTAAGGAGATAATAGATAAATTCACCGCACAGAGTTGCTATTACGAAGTACATAACGGAGTGTTCACTCGATGAAAATAGAGAAGAAAACGGCCAATAGCGCAGGCGATTTGGCATTGGCATACATAAAATACCTGAAAGCCGCTCCGGCCCTGAACACGCGCAGGATTTTCGAGGCGTGGGATAGCGTCAGCGGGGCTTCACAGTATACGCTCAACCGGTTTTTCAAGAACGGCACACTGTTCATAAAGCTCAATTCGTCGGTAGCGCGAAACTACCTTCAATTCCGGACAGAGAGCATTAAGGAAAGGATGAACGCCGTATTGGCCGAAGACGAATTGTTCATAAAAGACGATCCTAAAGTGGGTTACGTGGAAAACATCGTACTGAAATGAAGATTATAATAGATACGGAGGTTCCGTTCATAAAAGGAGTGTTCGAGCCCTACGCCGAAGTCGAATACCTTTTCGGGAGCGAGATTAATCCCGAAACCATAAAAGATGCGGATGCCCTTATAGTAAAAGGACATACGAGGTGCGACGCTGCCCTTTTGGAGGGAAGCGCCGTGAAAATCATAGCCACGACTCTGGTCAGCATAGACCATATCGACATAGACTATTGTAATAAAAAAGGCATCTACGTTCAGAACGCCAAGGGAACCATCGGAGGTGCCGTGTCGAACTACGTCTTTTCCGCCATCTACGGATGCGCCGCGAAGAAGAGCATCAACCTGACTAACGCCACGATGGGCATAATAGGTTACGGCTCGGTGGGAATGCGCATTGAAGCGGTGGCGCGGGCACTCGGATTCAAGGTCCTCATCGAAGATCCGCCTAAAGCTAACGTCCAGAGTCCCAGCCAATTCTGCGACCTCGACCATCTGTTGGCGAACTCCGACGTAGTGACCCTGCACGTACCCCTGAACGAGCGCACGAAGGGTATGGCCGATTCCGACTTCTTTTCGAAGATGAAATATGGGGCTATGTTCATAAATACGGCCAATGGGGCCCTGGTCGTGGACGACGACCTGATTAACGCAGTGCCCAAGTTGGGCGCAGTGATAATAGACTGCTGGAACAACGAGCCTGACATAAACAGGGATTTGCTGGAAAAGGTGGACATAGGCACCCCGCACATCTCCGGCTACTCCTATCAGAGCAAATTGGCCGCTACCAGAGTAACCATCAGAAGCGTAGCGAGATACTTCGGCTTTTCCGAACTCTTCGACTACTTCCCGAAGCCGGACATAGAGGGGATGGATTCCATACACGTGGACGTCATAGGAAAGAGCCAGGGAGAGATAGCCAGCATCTTCCAGTATAACTACCCCATCTTCACCGATGACTTCCTGCTAAAGATGGCGCCATGGGCATTCAACGACCTGAGAATCAAATACAAATACCGCAGAGAATTTCACGTATTATAAACCATAACACCACCATTATTATGACACAAGAACAACAAATCGACATTTTCAAGAGGGGGTTTCCTCAACTTGACATAGTGGAAGCCGCTAGTGTAGGTAATGGAATAGACAGACCTACCGATGAAGAACTTAATGAGTACATCGAATATAACGATGAGGCTATGGTCGACGGTAGGTGCAAGTTTGTTCCTGCATCGGGAGCTGCATCCAGAATGTTCAAGGACGTATATGCCTTGAAACCGGAGACGATAGAGAAATTGGCCCAAAACATAGAGAAGTTCGCCTTCTACGACAAGGCTGTCTTCGGCACCGAGCCTTATGACGAGGTCCAGACTGCGAAAAGGCTGGTAGGCCCAGAAGGACTGGATTACGGCCAGAAGCCTAAGGGAGTGCTGCTGTTCCATCGCTACGAAAACGAAGTTCGCACCGCGCTGGCCGAGCATCTGATTGAAGGAAAGGAGTATATGCGTAACGCCGACGGCAGTGTAAACCTTTGCTTTACAGTATCGAAGGAGCACCTGTCGCTTTTCAAGAGAGCGCTTGCTTCCGTGCAGAAAGAGTACGAGGAGCGCTACGACGTTCATTATAACGTAACTTTCACCTTCCAGGACCCGGACACGAACACCATAGCGGTAACTCCGGACAACAAGCCTTTCCTAAGGGACGACGGCACCGTTCTTACCCGTCCAGCCGGACACGGAGCGCTGATTTACAACCTCAACTCTCTCCCGGAAGAGCTGATCAGCATTAAGAACATAGACAACGTGGCTAAGGAAAAGCTTCTCCCTCTTACTGCCAAATATAAAAAGGCGCTGATGGGAAAGGCTCTGATGCTTCGAGACCAAGTGTTCGGATACATCACTGAGTTCGAACAACTTACCGCAGCCTTGACGGCTAGCCCGCTCGTAAACTACATCCCTGGCTATAACTCGATTCCTGCCGACCCATACGCCACCGACGAATGCCAATCCCTCTGTAACGAGATAGAAGAGTTCCTGCACACGGAATTCTGCATCACGATGCCGGAGCACAAGAACTGCAAGGAAAGGGCGCTCGCCCTCTTCGAGAAGCTCAATAGGCCAATTCGCGTGTGCGGAATGGTTCGTAACGAAGGCGAACCCGGAGGAGGTCCATTCATAATAAGGGACAAGAAGGGCTGCACTTCGCTCCAGATACTCGAAAGCGTGCAGATTTCAGACCCTGCGCTTATGACGGGAGCCACCCATTTCAATCCTGTAGACCTGGTGTGTTGCATCCACGACTATAAGGGCGAGAAATTCGACCTTACCCGTTACGTAGATCCTCAGACCGGATTCATAAGTAACAAGAGTTATCAGGGACGCGAGTTGAAGGCGCTTGAACTGCCAGGGCTATGGAACGGAGCTATGTCCGATTGGCTTACGGCCTTTATGGAAGTGCCTGTCGAGACCTTCAACCCAGTAAAGGTGGTCCTCGACCTACTTAAGGACGCACACCAGTAGGAATTTCCCCATGAGACACGGTTTTCTATTCTACGCGCTCGTAAGTACCTTTCTTTTAGGAGGATTGATTTCCTGTGAGCCGGAAGGGCCTTCCCACGAATGGGAATGGCCGGAAAAACCACAGGAACCGGAAAAACCACAGGAACCGGAAAAGCCACAGGAGCCGGAGAAGCCGGACGAGCCCGAAGTGAATGACGGGAAAGGAGTGGTTCTGGTAGTGGGCGGAGGCGCGAGCGGATGCTGCGCGGGCATACAGTCTGCGCGTATGGGAATGGAAACCATCATAGTAGAGGAAAGTCCCTGGCTGGGAGGAATGCTTACAGCCGCCGGGGTTACGGCGACCGACGGCTGTTATTACTTGCGAGGCGGTTTGTTCGGAGAGTTCACGGACAAATTGGCCGGAAAATATGGGGGCTATGGCGCGCTCAAGACCGGCTGGGTGAGCAATATCCTGTTCGAGCCGAGCGTGGGAGAGAGGTCTTTCGAAGAGCTATGCAGCGCAGAAAGTCATCTTACCGTGGTGAAGGAGGCGCGTTTCACCTCACTTACGAAAAAGGCGAAGGGCTGGAGCGTTAGCTTTGTCAAAGACGACGGTTCGTCGGTGACGTATGATTGCGACATCCTCATAGATGCCACCGAACTCGGCGACGTGGCCAAGGCGGCAGGCGTCAGGTACAGAATAGGTATGGATTCGAGCGCTGAGACCGGAGAGGCGGCGGCGATTGGCCCGAACGACGTGGTGCAGGATATGACGATGGTGATGACTCTGAAAAAATATGACAAGGATATGACCATCACACGGCTGGAAGGATACGACGAATCTCTTTATGTGAACTGCTGCAAGAACTCGCTGAACGTGCCGTCGAATACCGGTCAGACCCTTTGGGCTCCGGACATGATGATGAGCTACGGACTCTGCCCGGGAGGCAAGTATATGATTAACTGGCCCATCTCCGGAAATGACTATTATGCGAACATCATAGACCTTCCGCGCGAGGAAAGGGAGCGGCAGATAGCGAAGGCCAAGGAGGTGTCCTTAGGTTTTCTTTATTTCATACAGACCAGACTTGGCTATAAGAATTACTATCTGGCAGACGACGAGTACCCTTCGGAAGATTTGTTTCCTTTCTACCCTTATCATAGGGAGTCGAGGCGCATCTTCGGAGAGCATCTGTTCACTGTGGACGAAGCGGCATCGACATTTTCTTCCGACGCTTATAGGACTGGCGTGGCCGTGGGAGATTACCCTGTGGACCACCACCATTACGCCCATCCTTCGTGGGAGGACTATAAGATAAACTTCCCGAAGATAATTCCTTTCTCGGTGCCTTTAGGGTGTCTCGTTCCGCTTGAAATAGAAGACCTTATCGTGGCCGAGAAGTCCATCTCCGTGACAAACCTGATTAACGGAAGCACCAGGCTCCAGCCCGTGGTTATGGAGTTGGGACAGGCGGCGGGGGCATTGGCCGCGATCTCGCTCAAGCACAAACGCGCCGTAAGGGAGGCCAACCTAAGGGAGGTTCAGCAGGCGCTTTTGGATTCGAGGGCACTGATGATGCCATATAAGGACTGTCTGGCAAACGACAAGGACTTCCAGGCCATCCACAGAATAGGGCTCACGGGCATTCTCCGTGGGGAAGGAAAGACCGTAGGGTGGAGTAACGAGTGTCGATTTAGATGCGACGAGCCGCTAAGGTGGTCGGACCTCTATCTGGAAGATTACTATGGAATTCCCTATAACTCGTCAGACGCCACACTCTCCGGCGAAGAATTCCTCTCGCTCTTGAAAAAGATAAAAGGAGAAGAGCTCTCCGACGCTCTGGGAGGCGCCACGACCATCACCAGACGCCAAGCCGCCCGCCTCATCGACGAACACCTCGACCCATTCTCCATAAAAGTCAACTGGTCCGGAAAGTTGCAGGTTACACGTTAAGACAAAACGGCTAAACATCGGCGAGACTCATACACTTCACCGTTCTTTTGTACCTGCGTAGCCGTTTCTCCTTACTCAACAAGAAATCGACCTTTTCTTCCATGAGTTTCGGGCTGAATTTGTCTGCGTTGCGTTTCACTTCGATGATGTCGACAGTCTTATCATCTGCCCGAACAGCAATGATATCAATCTCACACTGTTGATGGTTACCCTGTGAATCTGTATAGCCTTTGGGATCCCACCAGCTACCTATCGCACGATACTCCATCGATTCGATCAACTTAGCCTTGAAATATCTTTCCAATGTTTCCCCAGTGAATGTCGTGTAGTCATCCGTCATGATTTTCGCAAGCAGGGAATACTGGCCTATTTCTATCAGCATCTCGTTTTTCTCGATGTATCTGAACCAGAAGCGCAGGAAAACGTCGCCGACAGCATATCTGACAGTCTGAGTTTTTCCGGCCGCCCACATAGGACGTTTCTTCTCGATAAGATTGTAAGTTTCTTCCAGTTTCAGCAGATGCCCTCCGACACTTTTGGAACCGAGATAGTTCGCAATCTCCGCCTGTGTGTTATATCCGTCCGAAATAGCCTCCAGTATCGAGAAATATGTCCCGTATTTCTTTCCGAATTCCTGAATCAGCAGTTTCCTGCCCTCCTCTATGAACGGAGAGTCCGCCCTACATATAAACGAGATGATTTTTTCCTTTGTCAAGGCTCCGGCATCCACGAGCAATTCGACATATTTAGGTACAGCTCCGGTATAGGAATACAGAGCTAGCAAATCCTCGTTTGACCATCCCGGAGAATACTCGTCAAGAATTTCCTTGAGGACAGACGGCGAAAACTCAGACAGTTTGATTGTCATGTCGTCTCTTCCATACAGTGGCTCTTTCCTGTCTTTGAACAGTTTTTCCATAAGCGAATACACGGAGCCGCTCACAATCAAATTGACATGAGTCTTCAGTCTATACATGTCCCAATACTTCTGCATGTCGGAAAATACGGAATCATTGACATCCATAAAGTTCTGAAATTCGTCAATGAAAACTGTGAATTTGCTATTCTCACCGTACTGCATGAGCAGAGCGAAGATATCCTTGAATGAAGTTATTCCCTCCGGCACGAACAGACCAAGTTTTGCACGGATTTCAGTGACAAATTCATTACACAATACGGTTTCATTCTTTCTTCCGACAAAAAAATACAGATATGCCTCATCACCGACCGCCCGATCAACGAGTGTCGTCTTGCCAATTCGTCTCCGCCCGCTCACGACGGTCATCATCGAATGGCTCGAATATGACCTTTCGCGGATTTCCCGCAATAAGGAGAGTTGCTCTTTCCTGTCAAAAAATTTCATTCTCTTACTTTTTTACGGCCGTAAAATTTACCGCCGTTGCAAAGATAGAAAATTATTTTGAAAAAAAGACTATGAAAAATTTTTACCATTTATACCTCGACCCATTCTCCATAAAAGTCAACTGGTACGGAAAGCTGCAGGCCACACGATGAAGCTTGTCGTTGATCGCTCGCAGCAAACACACCCCTCGAACGAGCCCTTCTTTTAGCCGTGGATGGCATTGACCTCGGGGTGTATTGTCGGCTCGCGGAGGGCCAGCGTCATTTTTTCGACTTCGTGGCAGGCTTTTGTCGCTCGCGGCGCTTCCGCCAATTCACTTTGGCAGGGCAGACGGCGTAGAGCGCACTCTGCTAAGGGTGACTTGCCAAAGTGAGACTTTGTAAGCTTCACCTTGGCAGGGAAGTATCGATATACGCTTTCTGTGGCACATTGGCTGCCAAAGTGAATTTGGTGAGCGTTTTCGTATTAAGCTTTCTTAAATTATTTAATAACCAATATTTTAATCACCTATTGTATTTATCAAAAAAAATTATTCATATATTTGTTTGCCAGACACAAAGTAACGCTTTATGAAACACTACCTTGTTATTTTGATTTCTATCTTATTTGTGCTCTCTTCCTGTGCTAAACAAGAGGAAGAATATAAGGTTTACCCGGCAAAAGAGTATATAGTTGCCTCCGAAAGAGGGTGTTGTTCCTATGAAGGTGATGGATGGTTACCATACTTTTTTGTCAAAGAAAAAGGAAGTAACACGTGGAAGCGATATGACCGCATTGTGGGGTTTGATAATTATGAGCCCGGATATGAATATCGGATAAAGGCAGAAAAGATTAAAGATAAGAGTCTATTAGAATATCAAGACGGTCCGAGTTATATCTACCTGAGCTTAGTCAAAGTATTGTCTTCGGAGAAGAAAGACACTGAAGGCCTTCCTGAAAATTATCTCCGCTATAGCGAAGAATTACCTCCACCAAGCGAGTATTATTTCCCTAAAAATTAAAAGTTATCCCGAATGTAAGTTACGACACTCGGGATAATTATGAAGGGGCTATATTCTTGAAACTATAGTATCTCTCATTACGCACCTCAAATGGGTCTTGTCAGGGAGGTATCAGTATACGCGCCCTGTGGCTCATTGGCCTCTCGTCCGGCAGATCGCGGCTTTGACCGGATGGCAGAGATAAAAGTGCCGTTTCATCCGGTGAAATGCGGGTTTGGCCGGATGGGAACGCAGTTGGAGGTTTTTGCTCGCAGCAAACACACCATCAATTACTAAAACTTATAACCACGTACATAAATAATCGAAACAAGCAATAGTACTACTATTAGCAGAGCCGTGTATTACTGTCTAAAAAAAGAATAAAAAACGCTTTTCAAACATCGTCATTCGATATACCTTCGCAGCCGTAATGCCTAGCTAAAACAAAAAAGGAATAAAATATTATGGTACTTAATTGGATTATATCTTTGGCAGATGCGCTGCTGCTCTCAGTACTTCTGAGAAAATCAGTATTCGATGTCAAGATCGAAGACGATTGTAACGCGAACGACATTGATTTGGAAACCGGAAAAGAATATCCGGTTCTGGACAACAAACAGGAATACTACGACCCTATCACGGGAGTCAGAGTCGAAAGCTACTACGAGGACCAGATAGATGAGTAAGGAAGAGACTTTGAAATATCAAGGAGACCTCTGTTCCTTCCTCTGTGACTACGCGTGCGAATTGATTGGTGCGGGCGGGTCTGGGCTTCGAGCGAGCAAAAACGTCGGCAGAATGGCTGCCAGATTCGGATGTTCCTGTTCATTGGACATTTCGAAATCGGCAGTCAGCATCCAACTGACCTCTGCGGAGAACAAGCTCTGCGCATTCCGAAGCAAGCTCATCGAGCACAACAGCATTAGCTTTTCAAAAATACGACTACTCAGTTCGCTGAGCTGGGACGTGACCGACAAGATGCTGAACCTCGACCAGGCCTTCACCAGATTCTACGCCATCACGAAGGACAAGCCTCTTAACGGCCAATTTGTCCGCGTCCTGACTTGCTGTGCCAATGCCTCCTTCTGTGAGCTTTTCGGCGGGGATTGGCTTTCGATGGGAGTAGTGTTCGTCGCTACCTATGTGGGCTTTTTCATAAAGCAAATGCTTCTGAAGAATAAGGTTAACACCTTCGTGACGTTCGCTATATCCGCTTTTATAGCAGCACTTATCTCCTCAATCACTTACATATTCCATATAGGGAACACTCCGGACGTGGCATTCGGAACCAGCGTTCTCTATTTGGTGCCGGGAATCCCCTATCTGAACTCCGTCTGTGACTTTTTCTCGGGGCACATCAAACTGGGAACGGAAAGAATCATCGATGCCATATTGTTGACTGCAAGCCTGTCGCTTGGCTTTTGCGGAGCGGCCGTAATAATGAAGATATTCTAATGGAACTTTTATTCTTACTTCTTAAAGACGCTGCATTCGCAGCGATAGCCGGCATAGGGTTTGGCAGTATCAGCAATCTTCCCAAACGAGCATTCCCATTCTGCGCACTGATTGCCGGAATTGGCCACTCTCTCAGGTTCTTCCTGATAAACTACGCAGATGTTCATATCATCTGGGCCAGTTTGGCCGCAGGGCTCACCATCGGAGCACTGTCGGTGTTCATTGGGATTGGCATAAAACAGCCAGCAGAATCGCTCTCGTTCCCCTCACTGCTGCCGATGATTCCCGGGATGTACGCATACCGCACATTTCTGAATCTGATAAAATGCATCTCGACCCGCGACGAAAGCACTTTCATCCACAGCTTCTATCTAATGTCGAATAACCTGCTTACGGGCGTGATAATCATAGTAATGCTGGGAATCGGCGCCGTGATTCCGATTATGCTTTTCCCGCGAATAGCCTTCGGAGCCACACGGAACATCACCAGATACTAAAAAGTGCTTTCCGGACCTTATCGTCCGAAAAGCACTTCTTACATATCATTATCGTGAAACTATTTCACTTCATATTTGACCGGAATGCATTTTCCGCTTTTCAGCGTCTTCTGATTCAGCTTCATAGTTCTGCCGGAAGTAGTTTCTGAAGATGCCTTTTTCTTAAAGGTGTATGGGCCCATTATATATGGAGCGTAGATTTTGTCCCCATCCTTTATGACATACTCATCTTTTACGACTTCAGGAGCGATGAATATCTTCGACCAGCCAGGACCGCCCATAGACAGGCAGAAGTCGAAGCCATAGCAAAGCACGTCGTAACCCTGCTCGGCATAATACTTAGACTTCACTCCCTTCATCTGGAAACCATCTGCAGAGTATTCGGCCTCGCCTACACGCTCACCATCAGCCATATATACGCCATAGCTACCATCGTCAAAACGGGTGAATGAGTTCAGGACGACATTATAACTGATGCCATCGCTATAAGGATATCCCTCATAAATCACCGAATTATGATGTGCTCCGGTCCAAGCCGTAAGTTTGTTGTCCTCGAAATACATTCTCATAGGAAGATTCTGGGCAAACTTGGTTACACCCCAGCCATAGACGGTATACATAGAATCAACGCGGCAAGGCTCTATCTTTATGTCGAATGAAATAGGGTGTTGGTCATAATTCGTGATGGATGTCACTGAGAAATTCGATGTTACGGTCCACTCACCTATGAAATTCTCGTACTCTTGGCATCCCTTAGGGATAGATGTGGTAGCTTGCACCTTATATGCATAGCTCTGGCCGAACATATTCTTTCCTGATACGATGAGTATGTATTCCACATTTGGCACACCTGAATCGAAGCCGAGAGTAAGGCCTTGGGTAGAATTTATGGCATTAAGGTAATCGGCCTCTATCTCGATACCCTTCTTTTCACACAATTCTGAGTATGAATTGTTATACTTAGGCAAAACCTCGTCTACAACAGCCTTGGCAGAGAGATAATAGTAGGCGCTTGCCACACTCTTTCCCTTAACATTGAAATCTATCATATAGTAACCCCTGTTCTCAGGAAGAGTGGCAGTCACTTCGATGGTAGGTGCTTCGGTAGAGCCGTCCCAGCCACCGCCACAAGCCTGAGGAATCTTGTCGTAATAGCCTTCGAGATTTATACAATCCTTGAAACAGTTTGTATATGAATAGCTCTTGTTAGCGAAATAAGCCTTGTAAGCATCGTCGCCACGTTTCCAAAGAGGCACGCTGACTTTCTGTCCATCTATTTCGACTTCGTTTTCAGGAAGTGTGGTAAGCGAAGTACATCCACTGAAAGCACCTATCCAAGAATACGTCATCTTGGTATCCTTAAGGAATTCCAAGCTCTCGGAGGTAAGCGACTCACATCCCATAAAGGTATTGGTCATCTTCTCGACCTTGTCCCAATTCACGTTCTTCCATACGCTTGCAGGAATACTCTTCAATGACTTGCATCCGCTGAAAGTACTGTTCATAATCTTGGCACGGAAGGCGTCCTTGACACTTGCAGGATAGAGATTCTCCGGAAGGGTCTCCAAAGACTCGCAATCCTTGAAGGTCTGATTGAACAGAGACGCATCATTACTGAATTTCACATTTCCGAACGGAGGCACGGTCTTAAGGCTCTTGCATCCACTATAGAGTTGCATTATAAGAATCTCCCCCGTAAATGGCTCGAAGAGGTCCTCAGGGAGTTTCTCCAAAGACTCACAACCGGTAAAGGCATAATTGAAGTTAGTGGTCTTAGGACTCAATCCCTGCATGAAGCCGGAAGGAATTTCCTTAAGGCCCTTACATTTGTGGAACATATTGTTACAGCTGGAGATGGCGCGCAATTCTTCTCCCTTAGGAGCAGGTATGCGTCTCAACTTTTCATTGTATTCAAATGAAAGCCCTGTGATTCCGGTATTACCCCACTGGATAACTTCCGTAATGTCGGAATAATGTCCAATCTTGGAAGAACGGCTAAGAGCTCTAAGAGTTCCGTAAACTTGAACAGGATACTCCCTGGTAACATCCTCATATATGTGGGAAGGGTTGCCCACAGTCAAAGTGTCTACTTTCGAACCATCGCCCCAGTTTACATAGAATTCCTTTCCGGTAACCGGAAGTACAGGTAGATAGACCGTCTTGTCTTTCTCAAGCGGCTGTACCATAAGTACCATCTTATCATCCGAATAGGTCATCTTGGCCTGATAAAGGAGAACGGTTTCCACTACCTGGCCCTCGTGTCTTAGGGTAAGGGTAGTCTGACGTGGGTATGGCAAATCATTGGCCTCTACCTTAACCATAACTACCTCAGTGCGAGTTTCATAGGATTTGGTCTGCACCAGATGAGCCCAAGAAGGGTTCTCGTCGAGGCTGGCTTCGAAATCCACATTCGTAGTCACGCTTACCTCTGCATTTCCGCCGGCAGCTTCCACCTCCACGGAAAATGTGCTCACGTGAAGTTCACCTGCTACGAAAGTCAGAGTACGCATAATGGTCTTGTCGGCCCCATCGCCTAAAAGAAGGATAACCTTTCCCACTTCTGCGACATTAGGTGCCGTTACCACGATGTTTCCGTGGGCATCGTCCGTCCTTTCGACTTCTGCCTGCCAATTGCCTTTCGGCAAGACTTCCAGACAAGTCTTTTCATCGCCGCCAGTGATTACATAGGCAAATTTTTTCGTCTGACCGGAATAGATGAGGGCTGAAGCAACATCTACTGCGATACCGAATTCCCTATAGACGTCGAGGGTGATTACAGTGCCATCCGCGAGGGTAACATAGGCCAATTTGCCATCTTCGCTAAGAACCACGCTCTTGAAGAAAGCATCGCCGTCATCGCCCGTGGCCTTACCACACTCTATATAGGTAACGCCATAGTCATAAGAGACATACCACTTTCCATTCTCTATCTTCATAGAAGGGGTCACACCTCTTTCCCCTGTTACGGGAATCTTGTTTCCTTCGGAATCGAGGAGCCAATCCCCATTTACCATCCAGTACCACTTTCCATCAGGAGTCTGACCTACAGACACGTTAGGCGAAGCTCCATCCTTAATTACCATAGTAGTCATCTCCCCCTTTGTGTTTACGAAAGTGACCACGTGAGTGCCGTCTTCTTTATCTTCGACGCCACTTATAAAGAGTTTGCCGTCCATTAATTCTTGCAACTGGTCGAGTTGCGAGTTAAGAGAGGCGACCAGATTTTCGACCGTAGTCAGTCTCTGGTCCAAATCATCGATGCGGTCTATCAAACCGCTGTCATCGTAGCAACTCATCACAAGACCCACAGTTGCTACCAAAGCCCAAAATTTTTTCATATAATAAAAGGAATAAAATAGTATCTTTCTCCCGGTAATAAACTATAACCACGCAAATGTAAAAAAAATATTTTTTTCGTTATTCTCACTTTTTGAAATTTTTTACAAGAAAAATAAAAGTGCATTACACAGCCGTATAATGCACTTTTAACTATTTTTTCCTCTATGTTTTTCAATGGAAATCCATCGCATCAGCTCACTTACGATTTGTAAGTAAAATTGCCATTTAGAAGTTTATCATTTACATAGCATAATATCTAAAATCAGATGATTGGCGCTTTTCATTCCGCTCGCGCCTATCTTACCCAGATTCTCTATCGTCTTTACTATGTCGTCGTCGATTATGCCATCGGTTGAGCGTGCGTAGATGCCCTTCATAGCGAGGACAGACGACTGGAGCGCACAAGACACTCCGCTTGCCACCTTGAGCGCGCAGCCTTCCTTAGCCCCGTCACATATCATTCCGGTGATACTTCCAATCATATTCTTTATGGCATAGGACATCTGTGTCACTCCGCCGCCCTTAAGCATAACTATTCCGCAGGAAGCGCCGGTCGAAGCTACCACGCACCCACATAGCGCCGACAATCGTCCCAAATATGACTTTATGTGAATAGCCACCAGATTACTTAGAGTTACGGCCCTCAGCAGCGCCTCATCGCTCGAATGCATGAACTCCGCGGCCGACACGACCGGCATAGACACCGTAATTCCCTGATTTCCACTTCCGGAGTTACTCATAGCAGGAAGCGGACACCCTGACATTCTGGCATCGGAAGCCGCAGCGGTACGCCCCATACAGGCGGTATTCAGCGTTTCTCCGAAGACCTCCTTCATAGCGCTGCACATTAAGGTCTTCCCCACTCTCAGTCCATAATCACCTCTCAATCCCTCTTCGCTAAGCGCTTTGTTAAGCCTAATCTGCTCACGGATTATCTCCAAATCCTTCAACTCGGCATTACAGGCGAAATCGTAAATATCCTCGAGCGAGAGGAACCTCGCACTCTTCTGCTCACAGACACACTCCTCTTTTCGGACATCCAGCAAAACCTCGTCATTGACAGACACATAAGTGATATTATCGTGCATATCCTCCACGATGGCACGAGTACGCACCCCATCCTCGAATTCACACTTGGCCTCTGCATAAAGCAATTTGCCGCACTGCGATTCCCGCACCTCCACAGCCCCACGATCCAGCAATGCCCGCGCGCGAAGAATCCAGTCGGAGTCCACGCCCTTCAAGACTTCCAGTCCGTTATGCCAATCCCCACCCACAGCCGCAAGCGCTATCGCAATCGGAAGTCCAATTTGGCCGGTACCCGGAATACCCACGCCCATAGCGTTCTTCAAGATGCTCTCACTCACGCACACGGTAACCTTCCCGATGCGCTCGAGGCAATTTGGATAATCCGGATGGGCAGCAGCTGCGCGAGACACGCAGAGAGCCACTGCGATGGGCTCGGTGCACCCCAAAGCCGGTTTCACTTCACGATGGAGAAGTTCCAAGATATCGGAATAAGTGTCAGTGTTCATATATGCAATTTATCTAACACACAAAAATACACAGATTCATAGAAAGGACAAAAGGCCGGCGAGAAAATCTGCCGACCTTTTGCAATTATCTTTTGCGATGGATTATTCGAGTGGTTTCAAAGTGGTGTAAACGTTAGTTACATCCTCATCATCCTCGAGAAGACCCGTCAACTTGTCCAAAGTAGCCCTCTGCTCAGGAGTCACATCCTTGAGCTCGGTGGTAGGAATTCTTTCAAAACCTCCGGACACAAGTTCGAATCCGTGGTCCTCGATGTACTTCTGAATCTGACCATAAGAAGAATAATCACCATAGATTACGACTACCTTAGTCTCGTTGTCGTCCTTATCCAATTCTATCTCCTCGAAAAGCTCCTCTACTCCACAATCGATCATATCGAGTTCAAGCTCCTCGAGATCCATTCCTTCAGTCTCCTTTATGCGGAACACGCACTTGTGGTCGAACATAAACGAAACCGAGCCGCTGGTTCCCAGAGTACCGCCGCACTTTGTGAAATAAGAGCGTACGTTAGCCACTGTACGGGTAGTATTATCGGTAGCCGTCTCCACGAGATATGCTATGCCGAAAGGGCCATAGCCCTCGTAAACGACTTCCTTAAAGTCTCCCTGCTTGCTCTCGACAGCCTTCTTGATGGCACGCTCGATGTTCTCCTTAGGCATCTGCTCGGTACGTGCAGTAGCGATGAGGGCACGAAGACGTGGGTTACCCGTAACGTCAGGACCTCCCTGCTTTACGGCGATGGTGATTTCTTTTCCAAGTTTAGTAAAGGTGCGGGCCATATGACCCCATCTTTTCAATTTACGTTCCTTACGAAATTCAAATGCTCTTCCCATACTATTTTCCCAACTCGTTAATGTACTTGTCGATAAGCGAACCTTCGATGCTCATCTGATACTTTTCCTTAACTGTTTTGTATGCAGCGAGAGCCTTATCGTTCTGACCCATAGCGGCATAAGTCTGTCCAGCCTTTACGAGGTAATCGGCAGCGAAAAGGTTATCCGCCTTAGCAGCAGCCTTCTCATACATTTTGACTGCCTCTGCGTTGTTACCCAAAGCGCTGTAGCAATCTCCCTGAAGTGCAAGTGCGCGAGCTGCGAGAATCGGCTCACCGCCATTATACTTCTTCAAATAAGAGAGGGCCTCTTCCCACTGGCCAAGCTGTGCGCAGCAAGTACCTGCATACAAATAAACAGCCTTACCTGCCTTCGCGCCGTACTTGTCGCAAACCTGAGCGAATCCCATATTAGTACCGTCGCCGTTCAGGGCCAATTCATACTCACCTGACTGGAAATTAAGTTCTGCCACATAAGTATTCTCCTGAGCCTGAGCTACGGAAGGAGCATATACAAACTTGCTATAAGCCAATATGCCCAAGCCAATTACAACCACAGCCACCAATGCGATGATAAGCGGCTTCTTGTTCTGGATAAAAAAATTCTCAGTAGCGGAAACTGTAGCGGCTACATTCTCCTCGCGAATTTCTTCATTTGTTTTTTTGTTTGCCATATTTAAAATTTTTATTTGTTTCTAAATCGTTTCAAGCAATAAAGCCCGCAAATTTACTCATTATTCCGCTAAATTGCAAAACGATTTTGACTCCACCCATTCCTCATTCTTTTTTTTGCGCCCAAAGCTCCCAGACATCCATATCCTGACCTTCCCTGATTTTGGTTGACACTTTTAGAGCGGTTAAACTAATATGATTTACAATATCACTGACTGGGTTTACAGTCGGTGTTTTTTATCTCTAAAAGTCTTTACAGAATCACTGTTTTGATTTACAGTGCTGCAGTTTGACTGGTTGGTTTTATCAAGGTGCTGAGATATCGCAGCATCTGGATACTTTGACAAAAACACCGAAAAAACTTTACAACCCGAAAAACACCTTTGGCCAGCACCCTCATTACAGGGCAGTCTAGGGCATTGTCGACCAAAAGGTGTACGAAATGTCAGTACACCTTTGAGGCCACCACCTATTGTAGGGCCTTCTACCTGGTCTTGTCGTCAAAGGTGTTTTTCGGGTTGGCCGATATCGCAACTAAAAGATTTGCCATCTTCTCCGAACATCGATATTTGGATTTCAACGCACGTGCCAATGCCATTCTTTGTAACAAATCCAAACGCTTGACATTTTCTGTTCCGAACATCTCTTTACATAGTTCCTTTTTATGCACTCTCATCTCCGATAACGAGATACTAACATTTGAAAGAGTTCCGACATTCGTTTCGACATCATCCTCCTTGTTCCTTCCGATAAAGAAGAAAAAGGCCTTAGGAGTTCCATATATTCTCTCCACAAGTGGCACAGTCACATATTCATATGGGCTAGTGATTCCTTCCCACTCAAGTAGATGTATTTTTTCACGTCGAAAATATAGCGCTGCGCTTCCCCACGGATAATCATATAACAAATACGGCATCCTGGCTACACAAGGATTTCTCAAGACATATGCTATCACCGTTTTCAAATAATTATAATCCTCTACTGCTTGATATTCCGTCAGACAGTTACGCAGACCCTTCATTATGTCATTATTGTATGACAAATACATAGAATGCATTTTAATATATTTGTGCATAAATCTTTGGCACTCCGACAAGTCGCCGTAAAGGATGAAATGTATATGAGTATCCATAAGCACGAAAGCCAGAATCAAAACTTCGAATTCTGCGGAGAGTCTTGATGTCAATTCCATACCTGCTCTAAAACTGTCGTCATCAGGGAAAAAGAATTCTACACTTTTCCCATCAGTATAAAAATTTGAAATATGTCCGTTAGAAAAAGCGAGATTAGCTTCTTTAATAAGATTTTCTTTGTCTATCATAGTCACTAGTTTATTTGTTACGAAGTTAAAACTTTTTCTCAAATTCATCAAACCCCAAAACTACGTAATTTCCCTAAAAAGCTTTAAAAATTACCAGCTAAAGATCTGCGCTGGTTTTTCGAGGATAGATTCCTTTCAGAAAAAGGAGTGTACTGGACACATTAAGATTATCAAGTTATTTTGAAGAATTACTTGGTAAGCTTTAAAAAAATAGCAGCTAAAGATCTGCGCTGGTTTTTCGAGGATAGATTTCTTTCAGAAAAAGGAGTGTGCTGGAC
>URCV01000007.1 GCA_900546445.1 uncultured Bacteroidales bacterium
GCTTATTTTCCTTAAGAAGTGCAGCCTTTACCGCTTCACTGTCAAATCCTTCCCTCGGGTACACCAGCACTCCGAACTGCAGCAGGATCTGCGCATAGTTTCTCCATCTATTGAATGCCGAAAGATTGTCTCCCCCTATGACAAGTGTCAGAGTATCAGATGGGTATAGTGCTTGTAGAGCATCAAGCGTGCGAAAGGTGTACTGGGGAGCGCTCATTTGAAATTCGATGTCGCACACCTCCACTCGTGCCAATTCAGGATGCCGCTCCACAGCCTCTTGGGCCGCAGAGAGCCTTGCGGTCGCATTGGCCGCCTTCTCCGCGCCCTTGAACGGGTTCTGCGGAGACACCACCAGCAGCACTTTGTCGAATCGGCCGTTAAGGTAGGCCAATACCGCCAAGTGCCCGATGTGCAGTGGGTCGAAACTACCGGAATAGACGGCTATCTGCATAAGAATGAATCGATTTGCTCGTATGTCCGGGCTAATGCCTCATCCAGCTCGTCGTTCACGATTTCGACGTCGAATCGGCCGTGTGCGAAGTCCAGTTCGCTCTGTGCCTTGGCCAATCTGGTCCTGATGTCCTCTTCGCTGTCGGTGCCGCGCCCGCGAAGTCTGCTTTCCAGAATCTCCAGGCTCGGAGGTACGATGAGGAACGACAGGGCGTTCTCGCCGAAATATTTTTTCAGGTTCACGCCACCTTTTACGTCGACGTCGAAGATGATGACCTTTCCGTCGGCCCAAATGCGTTCGACTTCCGATTTGAGGGTGCCGTAGAAGCGGTCCTTATAGACCTCCTCGTGCTCTACGAATGCATCTTGAGCTATCAGTTCTCGGAATCTTTCGGCGCTTAGGAAGTAGTATTCCACGCCATCCCTTTCGCTTCCGCGAGGATTACGGGAAGTGGCACTGACGGAAAACTCGAAGGTTCCCGGGTAGTGCTTGAGGATGTTTCCGACTATGGTACTTTTACCTGCACCCGACGGGGCAGAGAATATAACGACTTTTCCTTTCATCTTTAAGCTGTTTGTGGGAGGCAAAGTTAACAAAAATAATGACAATAAGTCAAAAATGATGGGATGAGTACAATTATTGCGGAAAGATGTTTCTTGGGAAAACGCATATTTTTGATTAAATTTGCGCCGCGAATTGAAATAACTTTAATACTTATATTTATTATGGTATCTTATAAAGAACTTGGTCTTGTAAACACCCGTGAGATGTTTGCGAAGGCTGTCGCTGGTGGATATGCCATTCCAGCATTCAACTTTAACAACATGGAGCAGCTCCAGGCCATCATTCAGGCTGCAGCTGAGACGAAGTCTCCAGTCATTCTTCAGGTAAGTAAAGGTGCTCGTAACTACGCTAACCAGACACTTCTCCGCTATATGGCAGAGGGTGCGGTAGAGTATGCTAAGGAACTTGGCTGGGAGCATCCTCAGATAGTTCTTCACCTCGACCACGGTGACAGCTTCGAGCTTTGCAAGAGCTGCGTGGATATGGGATTCTCTTCAGTAATGATCGACGGCTCGTCTCTTCCATACGAGGAGAACATCGCTCTTACTAAGAAAGTCGTAGAGTACGCTCACCAGTACGACGTTACAGTAGAGGCTGAGCTCGGCGTTCTCGCAGGTGTCGAGGATGAGGTAGCTTCAGAAGTATCTCACTATACTAAGCCGGAGGAAGTTATCGATTTCGCTTCACGCACGGGTTGCGATTCTCTCGCCATCTCTATCGGTACTTCACACGGTGCTTACAAATTCAAGCCTGAGCAGTGCACGCGTGACCCTAAGACAGGTCGTCTTGTTCCACCTCCACTCGCATTCAACGTTCTCCACGAGATCGAGAAGAAACTCCCTGGATTCCCTATCGTACTCCACGGTTCATCTTCAGTTCCACAGGAATATGTCGACATCATCAACCAGTATGGTGGAAAACTTCCTGACGCAGTAGGTATCCCTGAGGAAGAGCTTCGTGAGGCTTCAAAGAGCGCTGTTTGCAAGATTAACATCGACTCAGACTCTCGTTTGGCTATGACAGCGGCTATTCGTAAGGTATTTGCAGAGAAACCGGGCGAATTCGACCCACGTAAATACCTCGGACCGGCTCGTGACGAGATGAAGAAACTTTACATCCACAAGATCGTAAACGTTCTCGGATCTGAAGGAAAGGCGGAGTAATTCTCGCTTCAAATATCGAAAGTCAGTCGCGGTACGACCGTGACTGACTTTTTTGGTATAGTATTTGCGCCGTGCGTGCGCGATATAAAAATTTATTATGACAGGATTAGTTAGTTTTTTGTTCATCCTTGCGCAGACTTTCATCACTTTGGATCAGGCCCTCGAAATCGCGTTGAGCGAGAATGTCGCCGTGAAAGTCGCTGATAAGGAGATAGAAAGAAGCGAGTATGCCAAGCGTGGTACGTACGCATCGCTTTTTCCTAAGATCGATGGTTCTGCCGCTTTCCAGAGAACTATAGAAAAGCAGGTGATGTATATGGATTTCGATATGTCATCCATTATGGGCGGAGGCTCCGGTACCGGTACCGGCAGCGGCTCAGCAGGTACTGGTAGTTCCTCAAGCAGCTCTTCAAGTAATAAGAAAGACGGAATGGAGGTCGGTAGGTGGAATACCTTCTCGGCCGGTGTAACCGCTTCTATGCCTATCGTGAATCTGCAGCTCTGGGAGAGTATGAAAATCTCCGGACAGGATGTGGAATTGGCAGTGGAGAAAGCCAGAAGCAGCAGGCTCGATATGGTGAGCCAAGTGAAGAACGCGTTTTACGCGGTGCTGTTGGCCAAGCAGGCCCACGAGGTCTATAAGGACGTCTACGATAATGCCGTGGCTAATTATGAACGCACCCAAATGAAGTACGAGGCGCAGAAGGCTTCGGATTTGGACTTGGCCCGTGCGGCGACCACGCTTGCGAACGCAGTCCCGAACATGTACGATTCGGCCAATTCCATCGCGCTGGCCCTGTGGCAGTTGAAGGCTGTGATGGGGGTGGATCTGGAAGAGGATATCGATGTGGCAGGAAGTCTCTATGACTATGCCGACGATATGACGGCGCTCTATGCCGAAGAGGAACTCAGCTTGGAAAACAATACCACGATGAAGCAGCTTTCCATTCAGGCAGAGCAGCTCGCATCGAACATCAAGATGCAGAAATACTCTGCACTTCCATCGCTTGCGCTTTCATTCTCATATAATTACAGCGCGATGGCTAATGATTTCGAGTTTAGCCAGTACAGATGGACTCCGTATTCCTATGTGGCACTTAGTCTAAACATCCCGATTTTCGCCGGTGGCAAGCGCTATAACACCATAAAGGCGGCACAGGTCCAGTCGGACGAGTTGGCCCTTCAAAAAAAGGATACCGAAAGGCAGCTGAAAATCGCCTTGAAGAAGAGCGTTAACACAATGACTACTGCACTTCGCAGCTTCGATGCGGCGGATAAGGCATTGGAAGCGGCTCAGAAGGCCTATGACATCACCGAAGAGTCATATGCAGTGGGTAGCAGCACTCTCACAGACCTGAACGATGCGCAGCTCGCGCTGGTGCAGTCGAAGATGACCGCAGCGCAGTCGATTTACAGCTATTTGACAGCCAAGACAAGTCTTGAGCAGACATTGGGAATGGATTATACAACAGAAGATAATAATGAATAACGATGAATACTAAAATTGTTTCAATGATGGCCGTAGCACTCACTTTGTGTTCTTGCGGTGGAAAAAAGGCGCAGAAGGGTGCCGCTGCAGTGAAAGAAGAGCAGCTTCCTGCAGTAAAGGTGGTAGATGCAAAGAGCGAGATTGTGCCTATCGATGAGAAATATTCGGTTACGCTTCAGGCGTATGCGATAAATAACATAGCCCCTCAAAGCGGAGGCCGTATCACTTCCATAAAGGCAGAAGTAGGCGACTTCGTACAGAAGGGACAGGTGCTTGCACAGATGGATAAGGCTCAGCTGGAACAGGCTGAGCTTCAGTTGAATAATCTTAAGAGCGAATATGACAGAGCTAAGGCTCTTTACGAAAAGGGAGGAGTGAGCAAGTCTGACTTCGAGACCATCGAACTCCAGTATAAGGTAGCCAATACCACTTACGAGAATCTCCTTACGAACACCATCCTCAAGAGCCCTCTTAACGGAGTGGTATCTGCCAGAAATTACGATGAAGGCGATATGTACACTATGTCGGCTCCACTTTATGTCGTACAGCAGATTAACCCGATAAAGGCCTTCGTGGCAGTGTCGGAGAAGAACTACAGTCTTCTCAAAAAGGGCCTCAAGGTGGAATTCGCTCCTGAAGCCCTTAACGGAAAGAAATATATCGGAGAAGTTACCAGAATTCACCCTACTGTGGACGCGGCTACGCACACCATAGTGGCTGAGGTGACCATAAACAACCCTAAGTTTGAACTTCGTCCGGGCATGTATTCAAGTGCCCGCGTCATCTTCAGCCAGGGCGACGCCATCGTAGTTCCCGACACGGCGGTGCTCAAGCAGCAGGGGTCAGGTGTAAGAACTGTCTATGTCCTCAAGGCCGACGGAACGGTAGAGCTTAGAATCGTGGAAGTCGGAAGACACATCGGTTCGGAATATGTGATCCTCAGTGGTGTACAGGCAGGCGAGAAGGTCGTAGTCAGCGGTCAGAGCTTGCTTAGAAGTGGAATTAAAGTAGAAGTTATCGAATAATGAGTATCTATCGTTCAGCAGTTAAAAAACCGGTAACGACAGCGCTCGTATTCGTCGCTTTCGCTATTTTCGGTGTCTTCTCCCTAATGAAGACGTCCATATCACAGTTCCCGGATTTCGATTCGAACGTGATAATGGTTATGTCCTCATACCAGGGAGCCAGCGCTCAAGATATTGAGACTAACCTTACCAAGGTGCTTGAAAACTCCCTTAACAGTGTGGCCAATCTTAAAGAGTTGACCTCCAAGTCTAAGGAGAACGTCGCCATACTTGCGCTTGAATTCGAATATGGAACCGACATCGAGGCCGCGACCAATGATGTCCGCGACAAACTCGATATGGTCAGTGCGGCCCTACCCGACGGAGCATCTTCGCCGATGATTTTTAAGTTCAGCGCCGATGATATGCCTATCCTCATTCTTTCCGCAACTGCGAAAGAATCTATGGCCGGACTGGACAAAATCCTTGACGACAAGGTGGCAACCCCGCTTGCCCGAGTGTCCGGAGTGGGAACCGTGTCGGTGGCCGGTGCGCCAAGCCGTGAGGTCCATGTCTACTGCGACCCACAGAAACTACAGGCTTATAACCTGACGGTCAGCAGTATAGCACAGATTATCGCCGCAGAGAACAGAAACCTGCCTTCCGGTAACATAGACATAGGGACAGAAACCTATAACCTTCGTGTGGAGAAGGAATTTGACAACCCTTCCGATATGCTCGACATCGTGGTCAGTAACTCTAACGGAAAGGTGGTCTACCTGCGCGACGTGGCTTCCGTAATCGACGGACCTAAGGAGCGCGAGCAGGAATCTTATACTAATGGCGAGCGTAGTGCGCGTATCGTTATCCAGAAACAAAACGGCGCGAATACCGTGAACGTCATCCGCAACGTGAATAAGGCTCTGAAGAAAATCGAGACTACTTTGCCGTCGGACATCAAGATCACCCCGGTCATAGACTCGTCTACGAACATCATCAACACCATAAACACCTTGAAGGACACCATTCTCATTACCTTCTTGGTGGTTATGCTCGTGGTGTTCCTCTTCCTCGGAAGATGGAGGGCGACGTTCATCATCATTTTGTCCATCCCTATAGCGCTTCTAGCGTCGCTGGTATATCTGTTCGCTACGGGTAATACATTGAACATCATATCGATGTCGGCACTTTCCATAGCGATAGGTATGGTCGTGGACGATGCCATCGTGGTACTGGAAAACATCTCTACCCACCTCGAGCGTGGTGAGAAACCTAAGGAGGCTGCCGTGTTGGCGACTTCAGAGGTGGCGATATCCGTAGTGGCTTCTACCCTTACTATGCTTTGCGTATTCCTGCCTCTTACTATGATTAGCGGTATGACAGGTATTATGTTCAAGCAGTTGGGATGGATAGTAAGTATCATTATGATAGTGTCTACTACCGCAGCGCTTACGCTCGTGCCTATGCTTTGCTCGCGATTCCTTCGCAGCGGAAAGAGCAAGAGCAAGCTGCATACGCTTTTCTTTACGCCTGTAGATAGGTTCCTCGACAAAATTTCACGCGGCTACGCTCGCATCATTCGCTGGGCTACTACTCATAGGAAGACGGTGGTATTCGGCTGTGCCGGCATATTCGTACTTACTGTGGTATTCCTCGGACCTAAGGTGAAGACGGAGTTCTTCCCTCGTAGCGACGACGGTCGTCTTAGCGTGGATATCAACCTCCCTGTAGGCACGGCTCAGGCCGTTACCGCAGAGATGGCAGCTTCCATCTATGATGACATCCGCGCCGCAGTTCCTGAGGTGCAGGTGCTCAACTATTCATTCGGACAGGCCGATTCCGACAATGCATTAGCAAGTATGCAGAATAACGGAACTCAGGTTATCTCTATGAACATAAACATAGGTTCTGTGGATGAGCGAGAGAGGAGTACGGCGGAAGTTGCGGATCAGATTCGTGGAATCTTGCGTAACTATCCGCAAATCCGCAAGGGAATAGTTACCGAAGGCGGCGGAATGATGGGTGGTGCCTCATCCATTAAGATAGAGGTTTATGGCTACGATTTCGAAAAGACCGATGCCGTGGCTCGTGAGATTCAGTCGAAGATTCTCGCAAGCGACGTGTTCTCGCAGGCTACATTGTCCCGTGACGAGTATACTCCTGAGTATCAGATGGATTTCGATAGGACCAAATTGGCCCTTAACGGACTTACGTCCACTACGGCAGGTCAGGCGTTCAGCGCCGCCGTGTCCGGCACCGTAGCTTCTTATTTCAGGGAGGATGGTGAGGAGTACTACATCCGCGTGCGCTATGCTCCTGAGTTCAGGACGAGCGTGGAGGACTTGGAGAACATCACCGTGACTAACGCTATGGGAAAGACCGTGAAGATGAAGGAATTGGGTACGATTAAGGAAACTAGCGTGCCTCCTACCATCGAGCGTAAGGATAGGGAGAGATATATATCGCTTAATGGTATCGTATCTAAGGGTGCTGCCCTTTCCGATGCCGTGGCTTGCGCGCAAAAGTCCATAAACGAGACGGATATTCCTAACGGAATCTCTACTCAGATAGCCGGTGACTATGAGGACCAGCAGAGTATGTTCTCGGATATGTTCGTGCTTATACTTTTGATTATCATTCTGGTGTATATGGTGATGGCATCGCAGTTCGAGTCCTTTGTGTCTCCGTTCGTGATTATGTTCTCGCTTCCGTTCGCCATAGTGGGCGTAATCTGGGGATTGACTCTCACCGGAACGGCTATGGGTGTGATGGCGATAATCGGTGTGATAATATTGCTCGGTATAGTGGTGAAGAACGGTATCGTGCTCATCGACTACACGATTCTTTGTCGTGAGAGGGGAATGAATGCCATAGATGCATCTGTGGAGGCTGCCAGAAGCCGTCTTCGTCCTATCCTTATGACTACGCTTACCACGGTTCTCGGTATGGTTCCTATGGCTATGGGTCTGGGAGAAGGTTCCGAGATGTGGGTAAGTTTGGGAATGGTGGTTTGCTGGGGTCTTTCGGTTTCTACCATAGTGACTTTGGTGCTAATTCCGACAGTTTATTGTATATTTGCAACAAGGCAGGAAAGGAGAATTAAAAAATGATAGCTATATTTGTAAGTTACAACCAGGCTTTCAACGATGAAATCGTAGAATTGCTGGAGCAGTTCGGCCAGAGAGGCTTCACGCGCTGGAACGAGGTGATGGGACGTGGTTGTGAAAGCGGAGAACCGCATTATGGTAATCACGCTTGGCCTGCTATGAATCAAGCTGTACTCACTATGGTGGACGATTCCATCGCAGACGGGGTGCTTGAGGCGCTGCACGAAAAAGACTTGGCATATCCTGATTTGGGATTGAGAGCCTTTAGTTGGAGAATAGACAAACACATTTAAAACTTTAATATTATGGAAGTAACGATAACTAATCAAAATCTGGAGCAGGTGTTGAAATCTTCTTCAGTGGTAGTAGTTGACTTCTGGGCTACTTGGTGCGGACCTTGCCGTATGCTTGCTCCTACAGTGGAGGAAGTGTCCGAACTTATGGAAGGTAAGGCCGTAGTTGCAAAGTGTAACGTGGACGAGGTGAGGGAAGTCGCTATGAAGTACAGGATCATGAGTATCCCTACTCTTATCTATTTTAAAAACGGAGAGGTGGTGGACAAGACCGTGGGTGTTGTCTCAAAGGAGGATATTGTTTCTAAAATCAATAGTTTGTTATGAAAAAATTAGTTCTAACCGCTGCTGCCGTATTGCTGGCAGTAAGTGCAAATGCTAAGGTGGGTATCGTAGCAGGTCTCACTTCAGCTACGACTAGCATTAATGACGCCTATAATGATATAGCTGTCGCCAAGACCGCAAACAAATATCACGCAGGTTTGGTCTACGAGTTGAACCTTCCGTTAGGATTGAGCGTTCAGCCCGGTATCATCTATAACGTAAAGGGACAGTCAGTTAAGGATAACATCGCTTTGGCGGGCCAGAAAGCCGATATTTCCATAGACACTAATACCGGCTACCTCGAGGTGCCTGTAAGAGTGGCTTGGGGAATGAACTTCGGCCTTTTCAAACCGTTTGTGTTTGCAGAACCTTTTGTAGGATATGCCCTTACTACGGAGACTGTCTCACAGTTTAAGGATGCTGCTACAAAAGAGGCTTTTGATAAGCTCGCATCGCTGGCGGGTACTTCACTTGACACTAAGAAGGATGACCCGAATCGTTGGGCTAACCGTAACCGTTTCGAATATGGTGTAGGTTTGGGCGCAGGTGTGAAGGTGTTGGATTTCGTAGCTTTGTCGGTCAAGTATTATTGGGACCTCGGCCAGGTGTATAAGGAATCTGACACTAAACCGTCGGTAAGTGCCGGAACTATGTATAATGCCGTTAAGGAGCAGAAATGTTCGGGTATTTCAGCATCGGTTACGCTATATTTTTAATAGATAGATAGTTAGTTTAAAAACAAGCCGCGCGAAAAACACGCGCGGCTTGTTTGTTGCGATAATAAGGGGATGCTTAGAGACGAGATTATAGGTTTTTTGGGAGAGGATTGGGTTGCTCTTAATGGTTACATAAAGGACTCCTTGTTCTCGGATATTCCGCTTCTACAGGAGGTGAACGAGGACATATTGGTCCATAGTGGGAAGATGCTAAGGCCTATCGTAGCTCTGTTGGTGGCGCGTATGATAAGCGGCACTACGGCTCCGGACGATTCGATTAGGGTCGCTGCAGCTACGGAGATGTTGCATAATGCCACTCTTCTGCACGACGATGTGGCCGATGAGAGTCCTACCCGAAGGGGTGAGCCGACGCTCTTCTCCAAGATTGGCCCGTCAGGTGCCGTGCTCGTAGGCGATTTCTGGCTTGCGAGGGCGATGGAACTCACCATCTCTTATTCGAAGCGCGATTCCGTGGCCAAGATTTTCTCGAAAGCTATGACGAATTTGGCCGAGGGCGAGATGCTCCAGCTCCAGAACGCCAGCGGAAATGGAACGAACAAGGAAGATTACTTTAGGATAATATATTGCAAGACAGCTTCTTTGTTCGAAACGGCTTGTTTGAGCGTGTCTGTATCTTGTAATGCTACGCCAGAGCAGCAGGAGGCCGTGAAGAAGTATGCCGTGTCTCTGGGCATAGCTTTTCAGATTAAGGACGACATCCTGGATTATGTGGGCGACGAGGCTCTGGGAAAGCCTACGGGAATCGACTTGAAGGAGCATAAGATTACGCTGCCTCTTCTCTGTTGTTTCGACGATGCCGCTAAGGAGGCCGAAATTAGAAAAATGATTTCCGACATCCATAATCACCCCGAGTATTGCGAACAAATTCGTACATTTGTGCTTGAAAATAGGGGAGTGGAGAAGGCTGGTGACATTCTGGAGAGTTATATCCGGAAATCACTTGATGCGCTTGACGTGTTCCCTGACGGAAAGGAGAAGGAATTCCTTACGCGTATAGCCAAATATAACACTATCAGAAATTCTTAAAATGGGTTTTTCTCAGGTAAAGGGTAATGTCCAGGTGTGCAACGCACTTAAAGGAATGGTGGATTCCGGAAAGGTGCCGCACGCCATTATGTTTCACGAAGATGACGGAGGTGGCGCCATCGGCGTCGCGCTTGCCTTCCTGCAGTATCTTTACTGTAAGGACAGGTCGTCGGGTGATGCCTGCGGAACATGTCCTGCCTGTAATAAAATCCAAAAACTCATACATCCGGACGTTCATTTCATCTTTCCGGTAAATACCGGTCGCTGCTCCGATTATGTCGACAAGTGGCGTTCCCTCGTCAAGGCTAATCCTTTCTTTACGGAGAACGACCTTAGCGAGGCTCTCGAGATAGAGGGTAAATCCGCTATGATTAAGGTGGATGAGGCCAAGGGGCTTCTGGAGACGCTCTCATTCAGCGCTCTGGAGAAAGGCTACCGCAGCGTGGTCATCTATCTTCCGGAAAAAATGAACAAGGACGCTGCAAACCGCCTGCTTAAACTGATAGAAGAGCCTCCCAAGCTCACGGAATTCATACTCATCACGCATAATCCGGAGCAGGTGCTCGTCACCATCGCCTCGCGTTGCCAGCGCATAAGATTGGCCCCGGGGAATGGAGCCGGTCCATTCGAAGACAGTGAGTTCATGGGGCTTCTGCGCCCGTTGATGCAGGGTCTGCTAGCTCGAGACTTGTACGCTTGCCTGGAGATAGCGGATTCTATGGCCAATCTGTCCTCAAAGGAAAAGGCGAAAAATTTTTGTAAATTTGCTGCAGAGAATCTGCGATACATTTTCTTGCTCCAGCAGGGGATGCCGTCTCTCGTGACGGTGAATGATCCTGCGCGAAGGACGGAGTTGGAGGATTGGGCCGGACGAAGCAGGAAGACTTTTGCGAGGAAGGCCTTGGATGCCCTGGGACGGGCCGAGATGCTGATTTCTCGTAATGTGAATATGAAGATATTGTTTACCGACTTGGTAAACGGATTATATGAAAGTATATGAGTGAATCTAAAAAATACGATTGCTTCAGAGGGTGCGAAGTGGTGGATTGTGAAGACGGAACCACTGAGGTGACATATAGGGAAGGATGTTGTAAGCTACCTGTGCATAACTACTTGAGGGATATATCATCGCTTGAGTATGCCGACGTCTTCGAGGTGCGCTTTAAGAATACCCGCAAAGGCTATTACAAGAACGAGTCGGGTCAGAGCGTGCGTCAGGGCGACAAGGTGGTGGTCGAGGCCGCATCGGGCTACGATTTGGGTTTCGTCTCTCTCGAAGGCCCTCTGGTAGTCAAGCAGATGCAGAGACGCCGCATAGATCCTGCATCTTACGAATTCAAGAAGATATATAGAAAGGCTCGCCCATCCGACATCGAGAAATGGATGGCTGCCACTGCTCGCGAGCAGGCTACCATGATAGAGGCACGCCGCATAGCTGCGACTATGGGGCTCGATATGAAAATCGGCGACGTGGAGTTCCAGGGCGACGGTACTAAGGCTATTTTCTATTACATAGCCGACGGTCGCGTGGATTTCCGCCAGTTGATTAAGGTCTTCGCCGAGGAATTCCGCATAAAGATAGAGATGAAGCAGATAGGCGCTCGCCAGGAGGCCGGGCTCATAGGCGGCATCGGGGTCTGCGGTCGTGCGCTTTGCTGTGCCAATTATGTCACGAACTTCAAGAGCATCAACACATCCGCAGCTCGCTGCCAGGATTTGTCCTTGAATCCTCAGAAATTGGCCGGCCAATGCGGCAAGCTCAAGTGCTGCATTAACTACGAAGTGCCTGTCTATCTGGATGCACAGAGCCGTATCCCTAAGGTCAGTGAACCTCTCGAGTTCGAGGACGGATTGGCATATCTAAGAAAGACGGACATTCTCGCCGAGATGATGTATTTTTCTTATGACAAGTCTTCGGATGCGAACTTGTATCCGGTTCCGGCGGCCGAGGTGAAGGAGATTCAGAAAATGAACAGGAACGGCATTCGTCCGGTTTCGCTTATTCCGGACGTGGAACCGTCTGCGCCTGAGTTCATTACGGCTGTGGGAGAGGGAAGTATCTCGCGTTTCGATTCGCCTAAGAAGAAGCGTAAAAACCGCAAGTCTCGTGACAAAGCTCAGAATAAGCAGGAATAGTTTTTTAGCGGTTTGCCTGTTGTGCCTCGCTTGGTCTTGTCAGAGGCCGAGCGGTGCTTCCGATTTCATCAAGGGACAGCGGGTGGAGTACGAGTTTCGTATTCCGCAGGTGGATACATTGGCCCTGTATGACTTTAGGTTCTTTTCGGGGCAGGAGGCTATGGAATCGCCCGTGGCTTTGGATTTGAGGTGGGTTTCGCCGTCGGCGCAGATTTACAGGGAAGAGGTGTGGCTGCCGATGGATGGGACGCCGCATTATTATAGATTGGGATTACGCTTCGTAGAGCAGGGGGATTGGACCTTAAGGGTTTATCCTAGGGAGAAGGTGAGCGGATTGGGAATTAGTTGGAAAAAGAAGTATGGGACACGATAAATTACGCAGATTTGCTGAGAATGAGACATTTGCTTGTCTTCTTCAGCCTACGTCAGAGGAAGTTATGCCGGATGGATTCTTTAACTTGAAGGACCATCCGATAAAGGGGAATTGGGCGGAGAAGATGTTTGGAAGACCCGGGGCTGAGATAGTTCTCGAACTGGGTTGCGGAAAGGGTGAGTATACGATAGATTTGGCCCGTCGCTATCCTGACAAGTGTTTTATCGGCGTGGACATCAAGGGAGCGCGTCTGTGGAAAGGCGCGAAGACAGCTACTGTGGAGAAGATTCCCAATGTGGCTTTTCTTCGTACGCGCATCGAGTTCATAACCGCGTTTTTCGCTCCCGGGGAGGTGTCGCAGATATGGCTTACTTTCTCTGACCCGCAGATGAAAAGTGAGAATTCGCGACTTACTTCGCCGCTTTTCCTCGAAAGATATCGTAAGATGCTGGTGCCTGGCGGAATCGTGCACTTGAAGACCGATTCGGCTTTTCTCTGTGAGTATACCCGTCAGATCGTAGATGTAAATAATCTTAAGAGATTAGCCTATACTACAGACCTTTACGCGACGAAAGACGACTCGCTGGACGCGTCGCTCTATGAGGTGCAGACCTTTTACGAAAAGATGTTCCTCTCTCAGGGCATTCCCATCACCTATCAGAGTTTCGTAATAGATAAGGAAGGGGAATACCTTCACCCGACCGAATTTGACCAGAAAGCCTGGCGCGAAAAGGAAAAGAATCGTTAGGGTTTACTGCGTGGTAGTTAGGTAGTAGGCGATATAGATAAACAGGGCACATGCGGCAAGTGTCAGAAACCCTACAAGTGCGCTCTTCCACGGGGTGAGTTTCTTCCCTAAATACTTGAAGTCTTTGAATTCCTTTCGTTTCCAGAGGGTGGATACATTTGCTTCAAGCCAATTCGTCAGTTCCTTGAAATCGAGATGAGTGTGCTCTAGATACCAGCTTTCCAAGGCGGTCTCCATCTGTGGTAAGTCGCACCAGGAAAATGCTTTGCACCATTTTACATTCTGCGCATCGTCGAGGCCTATGCAGATTGTAAATTCGTTCTTATTTCCACCACGCCAATATTCCCTCTGGCTAAGTGCCGCTTGTAAGCCGGACGTGGCATTAAATAGAATTACGAATACGTGTATCTGATTATTAAGCCCGTGAAAGGCGTTGAAAAGGCGTATGTCTCTTTCCCACTCGTAGGATGCGCTTATCTTCAAATGTGGTGATACTAAAACCGCGTCACTTTCTAATCCGGAAAATTTAGGATATTCCACTAGTCCCAAAGCCTCGGCTTGGTCGTCCGAAACCGTACCCGCCTTGAAGATGGAATTGGAATTTATTATATAATTGGTGTATAATCCCTTATATGTAGTGGTGTAGGCGTTTTCACGAAGTGAATCCCATTCGTATCGTTGGCCTCCACCTCCGCTTACGCAGTTGATGTGAATGGGGAAGATGGCTACGCATTGTGTCTGCCAACATCCTATTACTTCGTAGTATAGACTCGAGGTGATGTCTATGAGTCTTCCGGTGTTAAAATACATCAGCCATTTGTCAGGGTGGCGTATATAGGTGACTTTAGTGCGGGTTTTTGTGTTTCCTTTACTGTCCGTGTAGGTTTCTGTAGTTACCACCCGTTCTGTCCACGCTTCGTGATGCTCTACGCCTGTGGCATATCCGCTAAGGTATTCCTGGCTTTTTCCGGCGAATTTTATCCCTAGATATAAAAGTAATTCCAGTACTAAGGCCACTACCAAGTAGCCCCACCAGTATTCAGTGGGGAACTTGATTATCAAAAAAACGGCTGTGGCTGCCGGGAGTATGTAATAGAGTTTATGCAAAGAGATCTACATTGTCATCTTTTCTCGTTCTCATTACCTCGTCGGTCTGAGTGGAAGAGATTACGACATACTCTATTTTTTTCTTGTTCTTTATGAACCAGCAAGCCGGCATAGTCTCGCAAAGCGTGCTATGCTCTCTAATGATATCTAACATACGCTGTTGGCTAGATGCAAAGTATGCTCTTTGGCTCTCAATGGATTGCATCAGCTTGTCGTACAACTTGGTATCAAATTCCGGATTCGACTCTTGAATCATCTTGAAAAGAGGAGCTGATTCGCCCTTATATCTTCCGGCGATTAGTTCCGGGTAGATCTTTTCAAAGGTCTCCCTGTATTTTTCCGTTACTCCGGCTTCCTGTTTGAGGGTTTTCCACATAGTGTCGTGCACGGTTTCGATTTTTCCTTCTTGTGCTTCGGCCTCTTTACGAAGTGCCACTTCGCGGTTGTTATAGGAAAAATACATACCGATGAAGATAATCAAAAGACCTGCTATGATGCAGATAATAAGTAATGTAGGGGTCATATTGCTAATTTAGAATTTATATACGTTCAAGCCGATCTCCTCGCTATATTCTCTTTCGAGTTTCGTCCCGTAATCTTCGATAACGAATTCTCCCGCTCCGCTTAGGTGTGCGCAAAGCAAATGTCCACCTAAGGTGGAGTAGTCACTTCGACCTGCGACTATATGAAGATGAAGGTAGGTTTGTCCGTTAAGGGTGGAGATATTACCGGTAAGATTGGCAATTTCCATCTGTTCAGTGAATTGCTTGTCCACATACTGTTTGGTAGAAGGGTCGAAGAATCTAAGGGTCATCTCATTTATGGCCCCGATTCCGGTTATGCTTCCGGACTGCACGTGATTTTCCTCGCAGAACTTAGTGAGCGCTTGAGTGATTTCTTGGTGATTGTCTATGCTTACGACATATTTCCCACCTGCTTTAACGTATTTATACATAACGATTAATTTTTCAGTAAATATATAAAATAATTGGATTGGGTAAAACAAGCCGCCCAAGATTAAGAGGAGTTTTTTGAGGTCAACGGATTCTCGTCGTTCTGCGTCAGCAATACGCACTAAGGGCAATGTACACATTATTAACAAGCGCTGCGCCGAGCTCGATGGGGCGGCTCACTTGCGCTTTCGCGATTATTAGTTTCGTCCGGCACAACCACCCTTTCACCGGAGGGAATGACATTTTATGCGATTTCGTCCGGGCAAACAGGTTTTTCACCGGAGGGGATGACATTTCTGTCGTGGAAGTCACTAAGATGTGAACAGATGGTAAAACGGAGCCCTTCGAACCTCTTCTCCTCGACCCCTTGGCGGCCTACCAGACTTCATCAAATTCACTTTGGCAGCGCACCTGCCACTGAGTGTGTTCTATGGCACATTGCCTGCCAAGGTGGCGCTGAAAAAGTCTCACTTTGGCAAGGAACCCCGCTTAGAGTGCGCTACAAGCCACATTGCTTGCCAAAGTGAATTTGCGAAGCCTCCTTGTGACATAACGGCAAAATCACTGGTTATAGCCGAAAATATATCAAATCATGTTGTGTCCATCACGAATGTAGGGCAAATAGTATTTGTGAATAAGTATAATTTATAGTGATACAAGCTTTTAACCGACTTTAACGTGATATTAGTGGTAATGGTTTATAGATAAATGTCCAGATAGAATATAGTAAATTGCCGATTAATGCCTATATTGCGAAAAATATACTTTTTCTATGATAAACGATAATATAATAATTGAAGACCTTGGGTTAAATACCAGATTCGAAAAAGGTAGAGATATTCCTGTTAGAAACTGTTGGCATTTTAGTTCGGATGGTAATGCGATGGATTTATTGTTCGGTAGCCAGGAAGATTTTCGTATGGCCATGAATCGTATTTATATGGCTAGACAAAGTACTGAGTGTCATATTCTTGCTTTTTGCCTTATGAATAATCACGTGCACTTTATTTTATATGGAGAGCTAAACGAATGTAAGGTATTTATGCATAGTTATATTAGGAGGACATCAATGTATTTGCGCAATAAATATGGGAAAGACAAATCTCTGAAGGATTTGCCCATCAATTATCAAGTAATTGATACTCAGCAGTACCTAAAAACAGCTATTTGCTATGTATTAAAAAACCCTACTAATGCCGGAATGCCATATATGTTTTATGATTACCCTTGGTCAAGTGCTGCTTTATACTTCAGAGCGAAGGATGGCTGGTCATCGGTTGGATTTGGGGATTACTTAATAAAAAAACATTTATCTCGTAGTGATTGCAGAAAATTACTCAGTTGCGATTGTATTAGCAATCCATTGGTAATGATGGGAGATCTAATCTTTCCACAAGAATATGTTGATGTTGATGTAGTTGAATTATTATTTAGAAGTCATCGCAGTTATATGTATTATATATGTCGCTCTTCTGAAAGTGATGTTGAGAGTAGGGATGGTTATATTTCCCGATTTACACTTCCTGATAATGAATTAATTCAATATAGACGAGAACTTTCTAAAAACTATTATGGCCAAGAAAACATTAGATTGTTAAATGCCGAACAGCGATTTAAATTGTGTCGTATGTTATTGTCCAAGTACAATTGTTCTAAAAAACAGGTCGTGCGTATTTGTGGATTAAAATTCAGCGAAGTGAAAAACATGTTGTGATTTTACGATTTTCCGTAAAAGTGATTTCACAAACTTCAATCTTTGACGCTTAGATGTTGTTGAGCATATGTGTTTCAAGTCCCTTGACCGTTGTAATGGCGATGGGGGGATGGAAGTCATTTACCTACTGGGGGCTGTCATCAAATTCACTTTGGCAGCGCACCTGCCACTGAGTGTGTTCTATGGCACATTGCCTGCCAAGGTGGAGCTGAAAAAGTCTCACTTTGGCAAGCAATCCCGCACAGAGTGTGCTCTACGCCATCTGCCCTGCCAAAGTGAATTTGCGGAAGCTCCGCGGGTCGGCAATACGCCTGAGGAATACTACAAGTCAACGCTGTATTTCTGAAGAAGCGAGAAACACATACAGCGAGCTAGCAATACGCCATGAGGGTATCGACGCCGGAATAATCGGTCTCCGGTCACTAAAGTTCAAGCGCTGCGCCGAGCTCGATGGGGCGGCTCGCTTGCGCTTTCGCGATTATTAGTTTCGTCCGGCACAACCACCCTTTCACCGGAGGGGATGACATTTCTGTCGTGGAAGTCACTAAGATGTGAACAGATGGTAAAACGGAGCCCTTCGAACCTCTTCTCCTCGACCCCTTGGCGGCCTACCAGACTTCATCAAATTCACTTTGGCAGCGCACCTGCCACTGAGTGTGTTCTATGGCACATTGCCTGCCAAGGTGGCGCTGAAAAAGTCTCACCTTGGCAAGAGACCCCGCTTAGAGTGCGCTCCAAGCCACATTGCTTGCCAAAGTGAATTTGCTGGGCGGAGTAAATTGAAGGAATGGAATGATTTGGTTGAGCGGAACAATTGGCAGAACAGCGTAAATTGGGCGGAAGCGCCGTGTGAAATGTCGTAACGGAACGAATTGGCGGAACCGAGGATGATTTGTTGGAGTAAAATTGAGCAGCTCGCCCCGATGCTGAGCCCAAGATTACTCATGGCCAAGCAGCGCGAGGGCTTCGTCGAGGGAGATGGATTGCGAGATGTCGAATCCGCCATTTCCGGTGCGACGTAGCGACGACAGGAATGCTCCGCTGCCGAGAGCCTCGCCGAGATCCCTTGCGAGCGCCCTAATATAGGTGCCTTTTGAGCAATCGATGCGAATCATAGCGGTAGGCAAGTTATCCTCACGGGAGATGTCAGCTACCCTAATTCGCCCCTTTCCGTCGTCGACCTCACAGGATTTAGGTCTTTCCAGCCAGTCGAGCAACTCCAAGTCGTAGATATTCACGCGATTGGCCTGAAGAATTCCGGTATCCTCCACCGAAAGTCCCTTTTTATACATCTGACGCGCCAGCTCGTAGACACGCACTCCATCTACGCTCTTCGCGCTGAAAAGAGGAGCTATCTGATCCTGCTCCCCGATGAACTTCGGCAACACTTCTTCTAAGGATTTACGCGACACCCCATCTAAAGGGAACCTCTGGGAAATCTCCTTTTCGAGGTCGTACGACGCCGTGGTGGCCCCGAAGCTCACTCCGGCTATGTACTGCTTGGCCGAACGCTGCAATTCTTCAGCCCTTTTCGTGGCAGGTCCTATGCACACCAGAAGTATTCCGGTAGCCAATGGGTCGAGAGTCCCCGCGTGCCCCACCTTCAGGTTCTTTTTCCCGAAATGCTTGCACGCTGCCCATTTGACCTTGCGAAGTACATCCGCGGAAGTCCACCGATAGGGTTTGTCTATCGGCAGGACGATTCCGTCGGGATAATCTTCGATACTATTAGAGAACGGGTATCTTTTCAATTCGTCTAAGATGTCTTCCGCCTTCGAACGTGCTGTCCATCCAAGCATCCACCACCGCACTTGCCATACGGTAAGAGATGAAACGCGCCGGGAGCACGAGAACATTGGCATTGTTATGCTGTTTCACAAGTTTTCCGACCTCCGTGTTCCAGGCCAATCCCGCCCTGATTATAGGGTGGTGGTTCAGAGTCATCGCCATACCGTTACCGGTGCCGCAGAGCGCGATTCCGCACTCCACCTCGCCATTCTCTATTCCACGGGCCAATTTGTGCGCGAAGTCGCAGTAATCGCAACTCTGCTCGCTGTCGGTGCCGTAATCTACGACCTGAAGCCCGCGCTTCTTAAGCTTTCCTATGAGCTTGGTCTTGTACTCAAGTCCTGCGTGATCGCTGCAAATGCCTATAGTCTTCATAACAGATGATTTTTAAGTTCGTGAACCCTGCGCACTGCCTCTTCGTGGCCTATGCATGAGATGATTTCGTGTATGCCAAGTCCGCTACCGCTGCCCGTAAGGCCTAATCTGATGCAGTTCATTACCTTACCCATAGGCCATTCGCGCGAACGGATGAATGTCTCGAGGTCCTCGCCGCTTTCGATGGCCTCACAAGCCATGGAGTAGTTCTCGGCAGTGCCGAATTTGCGAAGGTCCTTCTCCACATATTCGCTTGGAGCAACGAATAGATATGGGGCGATGGTCCAGAAATCCGCTACGAAGGTAGCCCTCTCCTTGATGAGACCCACGACCTTGACTACATAGTCGCGAGAAGCCTCGATGCCGTGAGAAGAGAGGATTGGCATATAAAGGTCGGCCAATTCCTCATCGCTCTTGAGGCGGAGGTACTCCTTATTGTACCATTTGGCCTTGTCTGGGTTGAATTTGGCGCCGCTCTTGCTGACCTTGTCGAGGGAGAAGCTGTCGATGAGCTCCTGCATCGTGAAAAGCTCCTGCTCCGTTCCCGGATTCCATCCGAGCATGGCGAGCATATTCACGAAAGCCTCCGGGAAGTAGCCGTCCTCGCGATAGCCGTGATAAATTTCGCCCTGTGAATTGGTCCAGACGAGAGGGAATACCGGGAATCCCATCTTGTCACCGTCGCGCTTCGAAAGCTTTCCGTTTCCGACAGGCTTTAAAAGCAGAGGCAAGTGGGCAAATCGAGGCATGGTGTCCAGCCATCCGAATGCTTCGTAAAGCAGGTAGTGCAGAGGAAGCGACGGAAGCCACTCCTCTCCGCGGATGACCTCGGTAATCTCCATAAGGTGGTCGTCCACTATGTTGGCCAGGTGATATGTAGGCAGTTCGTCGGCCCTTTTCCAAAGCACCTTGTCGTCAAGCGTAGAAGAGTTTACCTCCACATGTCCGCGAATGAGGTCGTCCATCTTTACGATGCGGTCTTCCGGCATCTTGAAACGTACCGTCCAGTCCGTAGTCTGCTCGAGAAGCCTGTCCACCTCTTCCTTAGGAAGGGAGAGGGAGTTGCGAAGTCCCATTCTGGTCTGGTGGTTATAGATGAAGGTCTCGCCGCGGCTCTCTACCTCGCTGCGAAGTGCATTCAACTCCTCCGACGAGTCGAAGGCATAGTAGGCCCAGCCGGCTTCGACTAACTGCTCCGCATATTTCCTGTAAATGTTCCTACGCTGTGATTGCCTGTAAGGGGCGTGTGGATGACGCTCGGAAGGGGTCTCCACTACTTGGCCCTGGGCGTCGACGCCCTCGTCGGGAATGATTCCGCACCAGTTAAGCGCCTCGATGATATATTTTTCCGCACCCGGAACGAAGCGTGCCGAGTCGGTGTCCTCGATTCTTATGATGAAGTCTCCTCCGTGCTGCTTGGCATAGAGATAGTTATAAAGTGCAGTGCGCACGCCGCCCATATGAAGCGGCCCGGTAGGGGATGGCGCAAATCTTACTCTTGTCTTTCTCATTTCTGTATTCTTCTTATTGCTGGTATTGTTTCTAAATCACGTAATTCGTTTTCGTCGTCGGAGAGCATAGCCGGCTTCTGCTCCGGATTGAATTTGATTTTCGATTTGTTCTCCGTGGTGTTGAAGCCTATGTGCGAACTCCAGATGGTGTCATCTGCTTCGTCCTCCATAGAGGCCTGAGGCACATCCTCGTCGTCTTTCGAGATAATGATGATGTTACTCTTGTCGATTTCCGGGCCAAGCAGGGTGACGAACTTGAAGCCCGTAGCTATGGCGGTAATCTTTATGGTATCCTTGAACTCAGGCGCGTCCTCGAAGATGAGACCATATTTGAAATTGTTCGCGTTACCGGTATATTTCGAAATCTCCTTGTTGATTTCCTCCTGCTCCTTCATCGTGACGCCGTCTTGAGAGAAAGGTACCGTGATGTTAAGCAGCAGGTGCTTGGCCGTCTTGAGGTCGAAGTCGTTAAGAAGAGGCGACTCGAAGGTGTTTCTCACGGCATCGGCGATTCGGTTCTCGCCATTTCCGCTACCACATCCCATAAGGGCCAATCCGCTGTCCCTCATCATATTCTGTATGTCCTTGAAGTCGATGTTAATGTAACCTCTTTTCTTAATTATCTCCACGATGCCGCTCACCGCCGTAGACAGGACCTCGTTCACCTTCGGGAAGGCATCCTGTATGAGCTTGTCCCCGTGGACCTTGTACAAGTTTTCGTTCTTTATGACGATGAGGCTGTCCACATTCTTCTCCAGTTCGTGGATGCCCTCTATGGATTTCGACAATTTCTCCTTGCCCTCGAAGACGAAAGGCAGCGTGACCACACCCACGGTAAGAATGCCTGCGTCCTTCGCCATCTTGGCTATCACCGGAGTCGCACCAGTGCCGGTACCACCACCCATTCCGGCAGTGATGAACAGCATCTGGGTGTTGTCCTTCAGGATTTTCTCCCTAATCAGGTCCTGCGTCTCCAGAGCCTTGTTTCGGCCAATGCTGGGGTTGGTTCCCGCTCCCAAGCCTTCGCCAAGCTGAATCTTGGTAGGTACCTGACAAGCGCCCAATGCCTGGGCATCGGTGTTGCACACTATGAAACTACAGCCTTCGACATTCTGCCTGTACATATAGTCCACGGCGTTACAACCGCCTCCGCCTACTCCGATAACCTTAATGACATCGTTCGACGTGGCCCAATTGATGGGCGCTATCAAATCGAGGTTATTATCCATATATTCACTCATTTGTATCTATACTCTAAATTATTCGTCCGTATCTTCGTCTCCATTTGTCGCAGCGGAATAGATGCCGTCGAAAAGACTTCCCATACCCTTCGTCAATTCCCCGACGCCCTTAGACAGAGAGCCGAACAATCCGTGCTTTTCCTTTTTCGGCTTCTTCTCGCGCTTTTCCTCTTTCTTAGCCGGCTGATCCTTTATGGTGCCCATCTCCTCGTCGTCGAACAGGTTCTTGTTCTCCGGCTCGTCAGCTTTTTCGACTACCTTTTCCTGCTCCAGAGAATCCTGAGCACAGTTGATGTAAGGATTTGCGACGGCGCTGAGGACTATTCCCTCCATGGAGTTCTCGGACGGCGACTCGAACAGCTTAGGATACGCTATCCTGCAAGGCAATCCGGTCATATTGCTTATCAGACTCTGGCACAGGCGAATCTCTGCACCTCCGCCGCTGAGCACTATGCCGTTACGCAGCTTGTCCTCGTAGCCGCTCTCGCCTATGATGTACATACAAGCGTTTACTATCTCCTTCATTCGGTTCTCGATAATCTCGGCCAAGTACTTCACTGTGAGCTGGTGGTGCACGTCGTTCCTACCTTCGAACTGAATGATCTTCTCGCTCATATTCAGCAGCTTGTTCGACATACAGTAGCCCAGATTGACCTTTATCTTCTCGGCCAATGTATTCGGTATGCTGCACTCGGTATGGATGTCCGAGGTGATGACCTTGCCTCCGAACGGGAATGCCTTGTACGCGCGCATAATGCCGTGATGATAGACCGACACGGAAGTTACTCCGGCGCCTATCTCGATGAGAGCCACTCCGTGCTCCTTCTCGTCGTCGTTAAGGACGTACTTCGATTCGCAGATAGGCGAGAATGCGTAGTTGCTTACGGCGATTTCCAGCTCGTTCATAACCCTGTCGAGGTTATTCCTGTATTTTCTAGGACCTATGAACACCAGGAAGTAACCTTCCAGCTCGGTTCCCGTCGCACCGATTATACTCTCTTCGTCTACTTGGAAAAGGTCTTCCGTAGAGAAGGACTGGGTCAGTATTCCGTAGATGACGCTACTGTCGCTGATCCTGTTCTCTATCTCGCTTACGGCCATATTCTTGAGATTCTCTATCTCGTCCGGGGTAATGTATTCCGAAGAGTCGTTTCTCATTACCTTATGGCTTATCTTCTCTGCCTTTACGTTCCAGCGCGGAAGATTGACTATCACCTTAGTAATCTTAATGCCGCATTTTTCCTCGGCCTCCGCGATAAGACCCTTTAGGGGTAATGCCGCCTTCTGTGGGTTGAAGACATTATCCCTGGTCACTCCTTCCGATTCTGCTTTCTTGTAAAAGATGAGGTTTGGAATGCCTGAAGTCACCGCCACCACGGAAAGTGCTATCTTGGAAGTTCCGAAGTCCGCTGTAACTACATATCTTTCTTCCTGCATATTATTTGTCCCTTGTATTTTATATTCACTATTTTATATCCGTCTTCACGAGGCTGTATCTTCGTGAAATATTTGTCTAAATATCGCAATTTTCTGTCAATATCCCGAAAATCCCCGAAAATAATTTCCTCTTTCTCGCTGTGGAGTATGAAATCGTCGTTATTCGCCACGGAATAGCTTACGATTCTACTGTTCCAGTGGTCGTCCCTTGACATCTTGTGCACGAAGTCGATGGCCGCCAGAAGCCACTCGCGATCCATCCCCTTAGCCTTCTTGCATCGTATTACCGGCACTTCGGCCTCGTATGACTTGCTCAAAGGAAAGCTTATTCCGTGAATGTCCACATAGTATCCTTCCTTATCCGAATCCAATATCTTTATTACGGGGTCTCTCTGCTCCACTTCTATGTGCAGAGTGCCGTCCTTAGTCACCCAAGCCTCGCTGTCCTCCACCGCATTAAGTCGTCCTATGGCGCTCTCTATCCCGTAGAGGTCTATGTTTGCCAGCCTCTCGCCTATCAGGTTGCCGCATTTCCTCTCTATGAAATCTGCGATGCCCTCTTCCGAGACGAAGTGGTGAGGCCCCTTTATCTTGACGGAAATATTATTGCACGCTAATTGGCAGTCGTTTTTCTGAGTTATGTATAACAATCCCCCCATACCGGTAAAATATACCAGCAGGGTGAGAGTCCACAGCCCTATTTTAAACGCCTTCCTCATTATTTGCGCTCCAATATCTCCTTAATCGGTTTCACCAGCCTGTCTATGTTACCAGCTCCGAAGGTCACCAGCACGTCTGTCTCGTGCGTCTTTACCCAATCGAGCAAGTCTTCATAGTGCAGCAGCCATTTTTCGCTGCAAGTTACATCTTTATAAATGATTTCGGAAGTGATTCCCTCGATGGGAAGCTCCCTTGCAGGATATATGTCCAGAAGTACCGCCTCGTCCGCCAGACTGAGAGCCTCGGCAAATTCCTTTGCGAAATCGCGTGTGCGCGTGAAAAGATGGGGCTGGAATACTGCACAGACATTCCTCCCCGGGAAAATCTCCTTAATGGTCCTTATGCTCGCTGCCAATTCTGCCGGATGATGGGCATAGTCGTCGATATAGGTAAGGCCCGGCTTGTTGACATGCTCTTCCATTCTCCTCTTGACCCCCTTGAACGTGCCAATTGCCTCACGCACAGCCTCCTCGGATGTGCCGTGCAGGAGTGCTACCGCCGCTGCGGCTATGCTGTTTTCGACATTCAGTATGCCAAGCGTGCCGACATTGATGTCGCGCAAGACCCCGTCGGGGTGTACCAAGTCGAAGGTATAGTGCCCGTCCGAAGACAATCGCAGGTTCTCTGCGTGAAAGTCTGCGCGGGAATCCGTGGTCGAATAGGTGTAGATGCGCGCCTTGAAGTCGGCCGGGTCAAGCGGCAGGCCGTACTTGGCCACGAGACAGTCGCTTACTTGGCCCGCAAACTCGCGATATGCCTGCTGGACGTGCTCAAGGTCTCCGTAGATGTCGAGGTGGTCCGCATCCATAGCCGTGATGGCGGCTATCTGTGGGTGAAGCTGAAGGAACGAGCGGTCGAACTCGTCGGCTTCCACTACCACTACGTCGTTTGAATTCAGTAGGAAATTAGTGCCATAGTTGTTAGAGATGCCTCCCAGAAAGGCACTGCATCCTTCCGGCGAAGTCTCCAAAATATGCGCGAGAAGGGTAGAGGTAGTGGTCTTTCCGTGGGTACCGGCTATGGCGAGAGTCCTCTGTCCTGCAGTCAGTTCCCCGAGAATCTTCGAGCGTTTGACTACGCGATAGCCCTCGGATTGGACCTTTACGAGCTCCTTCATATCGGAAGGAATCGCCGGAGTGTATACTACCAGAGTCTGCTCCTTGTCTGTCGGCACCAATTCCGGCCTGTCCTCGTAGTGAACCTCTATGCCCTCCTTTTCCAGGGCGTGGGTCAACTCGCTGGGAGTCCTGTCGTAGCCGCTTACTCGGTAGCCTTTATGCTTGTAGTATCTGGCGATGGCGCTCATACCTATCCCGCCGATACCTATGAAATATACTGTATTCATTTGCTTTCTAATAATTTATAAGCTTCGTCCACTATGGTTTTCGCTGCATCCGGCAGTGAGAGGGCCGCAGCGTTTTTCTCTATTCGGGCCAATTCCTCCTTATCCCCGAGCAGTGCGAGTGCTTCGTCCATAAGGTGCTCCGGAGCATCGGCGTCTTTCACGAGCCGTGCGGCGCCCTTGTTCACGAGAGCCAGGGCATTGTGCGTCTGATGGTCCTCGGCCACGTTAGGAGATGGTACGAAGATGCAAGCCTTGCCCGCCATACAGATTTCGGAGATGGAGCTGGCTCCTGACCTGGATAATATGAGATCCGCGCAGGCATAGGCCAAGTCCATCCTGTCGATGAATGCGCTGAAGTGGATGTTAGGACAGCGGTGCGATTCCATAAATTCGCTGACTTGCTTTTCATAGAACTTGCCGCACTGCCAGATTACTTCCACATTCTCTCCTCCGGGACATCCCTTTTCTATCCAGGACATCATGGTCTTGTTAAGAGTTCCGCATCCCAAGCTTCCTCCCACTACCAGCAGGTGCATCTTGTTCTCGCTCAGAGAGAAATGGGCGCAGCCCTGCGCCTTCATCTCGGGAGTGGATGCCTTGATGCTTGGCCTGATGGGGTTTCCGCTCATAACTATCTTATCCTTAGGGAAGAATCTCTCCATACCGTCATAGGCTACGCAGATTCTGTCCACATCCTTGGAAAGCATTCGGTTAGTCAGTCCCGCAAATCCGTTCTGCTCCTGAATGAGGGTAGGGATGTGCTTTTTAACGGCGGCGCTGAGAAGCGGTGCGCTGGCATATCCTCCCACTCCTATCGCTATGTCGGGCTCGAAGTCCTTTATGATTCTGGCTGCCTTCGATTTGCTGTAGAGCACTTTGAAGGGGACCTGAATGTTATGGAGAATGCCCTTCAGACTCAATTTTCTTACTAAGCCGCTGATAGGCAGGCCTATTATGTCGAAACCTGCGGCAGGAACCTTTTCCATTTCCATCTTTCCCTTCGCGCCTACGAAAAGAATCCGGCTGTCGGGGTTCAATTCCTTGAATTTGCTCGCAATCGAGATGGCCGGGAAGATGTGACCACCCGTGCCGCCTCCGCTGATTATTACTCTGATTGGCCTATATTCCATCTGTTTCAAAATTATCTAAATCTGACAAACTATCTGACAATGTATCTTCCGGCTTGCTCTCCGTCACCGAGATAGGTGCGGCCTCCTTGCTGAGCTTGGCCATTCCCTTATTGGCCAGACGGCTTATGCTCAGGATGATGCCGAAGGCTATGCTGAAGCACAGGAAGGCAAACGAACCGTGGCTCAGCATCGGTAGGGTCTGTCCCGTAAGCAGCCCGAAGTCCATATTCACGAAGATGTGCACGAAGGCTTGGCCCGAGATGAGCAGGATGAGTCCGAAGATGGCACTTTTAGCGAAGAGGTTGTTCGAGCAGGTCTTGATTATAAGCACGCCTCTGGCTAAAAGCGAAAGGTAAAGCATTATCACGAAGATGCTTAGGACTCCGTACTCTTCTACTATGAAGCTGAACATATAGTCTTCCGACATATCCGGAACTACATATCTCTGTGTGCTTTGACCCGGGCCCTTTCCTAGAAATTTGCCCTGCTTTATGGCGAGTCTCGCACTATAAGGCTGGCGTAATTTGTCGAGGGCGTCCTGCTTTTCCGAAGCGGTGCGCGCATTCTCGTAGTGTTTTACCCTGTCTATGGAGATGATGCGTCCCATAGCCGTTCCTACGCGCTCGAATCTCGGGTGCTCGCTGTCTTTAGTGACGGAATACACGGTCACCATTCCTATGGCGAACACGCCCAGAAGCGAACCCAATATGAGTACGTGTTTCCATTCGTTAGTTCCCACCGCTATGGTGACTACCATAATGGCGGCTATGAAAAGTCCTGCGGTGTTGGAGCCCTTGGCCACTAAAAGGAAGGTGGCCAGAAGCGGAAAATAGAGCATCACCAGATGCCTTGTCTTCGTCTCTTTCAGGAACTTGAGCTTTCCCTTGAAAAGTCCCGACTGCTCTATGAGGAGCGGCCTTTTGTTTTCCAAAGCGTCGAGCGCCCACGCGATGTACATCATCATCGCCACCTTCACTATTTCGAATACGTGAATTTGCTGTCCGAATATGGTGAAGAAACGCACAGCTCCGTTTACGTTTTCTCCGAAGATGATTAGGACTATGAGCAGTATGAACGAAATCGCAAACCCGAAGCGCGAGCATTTCCGAAAGAATTCTATGTCCTTAATGTTATAGATGACTATGACGAAAATCAGGCTAAGCCCCACCACTTTCAGGTGGTCCAGCATAATGTCCAGCCTACTGGTGCTTACCGAGGTGAGTCTGGATGAAGAAGAGAATATGAAGAGTATGGACAGGAGCATAAGCATTAGCAGGATAATCCACACTATCTTATCTCCGGCCAAATGGTCCAGGAAGTTCCAGAACTTCTTTTTCGTCTCCTTCGTCATAGATTTCTTACGGCTTCTTTAAATTGTTCGCCGCGGTCTTCGTAACTCTTGAAGAGGTCGAAGCTCGCACAGCACGGGCTCAGGAGAACTACATCTCCCGCTTGGGCCAATCCTGCCGCCGCCCTCACTGCCTTTTCCGCAGAATCGGTGTCGACCATATTTTCCTTACCCACGATGCCCTCGAATGCCTCGTGGATGCGCTCGTTATGCAGTCCCAGGCACACTATGGCCTTGACTTTCTTTCGGACCAATTCGTCCAGCACGCTGTAGTCGTTGCCCTTGTCCTTTCCTCCTACGATCCACACCACAGGCTTGGTCTGACACTCCAGGGCATACCATGCCGAATCGACGTTAGTGGCCTTCGAGTCATTTATGTAGAGCACGTCCTTTATGCTCAACACCGGCTCGAGCCTGTGCTCTATGGGGCTGAATGAGCGGAGTGCCTCCTTTATGACGGAGTTGCTGACACCGCTCGCCTTCGCCGCAAGTGCCGCCGCCATCGAGTTGTAGATGTTGTGCTTGCCTCCCAGGGCCAATTCGTTCAGATAGATTTCGGTCTCGTCCTGCTCGTATTCGAGCACTATCTTGTCGCTATCCAGATAGGCGCCTTGGCTCACCTTCTTCTCTTGGGTGTAGGGGAGTTGCTTGGCCTGGATGAGTATCTGGTCCAGGTGTCCTATGGTTATCTGGTCGTCGGAGTCGAATATGAAGCAGTCCTGTGGACGCAAGTTACGGGTTATCCTGAACTTGGCCCTTACGTAGTTCTCCATATTATAGTCGTAGCGGTCCAGATGGTCCGGCGTGATGTTGGTTATGATGGCGATGTCCGGGCGGAAGTCGTAGCATCCGTCCAGCTGAAAGCTGCTGATTTCCAGAACGTAGTAGTCGTGTTTCTCGGTCGCCACCTGGAATGCGTAGCTTTTTCCTATGTTTCCTCCCAATCCCACGTCCAGACCCGCCTGCTTGAACAGGTAGTAGATGAGGGATGTAGTGGTGGTCTTGCCGTTCGACCCCGTTATGCATATTTTCTTCGAGTTGTCATAGCGCGACGCGAACTCGATTTCGGAAATTATCGGGGTGTGCAGGGCCTCGAGCTTTTTGATGATGGGTACGCTCGACGGAATGCCGGGACTCTTTATGATCTCGTCGGCCGAGAGAATTTTCTCCTCCGTATGACCCCCTTCCTCATAGTCGATTCCCCATTTGTCGAGGGTTTCCTTATATTCCGGCTTTATCTCCCCGTTGTCTGACAGGAAGACATCTAAGCCTTTGACCTTTGCGAGCACTGCAGCGCCTACGCCGCTTTCCGCTCCGCCCAATATCACTGTCCTGGACATTTTCTATCTAATTTTAAGTAATGCCAATGTGCTCACGGCCAGCAGGATGCCCACTAGCCAGAAGCGCGTGACTATTCTCGGCTCCGGCAGACCTTCCTTCTGGAAATGGTGATGTATGGGAGCCATCCTGAAAAGCCTTTTGGCCGTTCCGTATTTCTTCTTCGTATATTTGAAGTAGCCTCTCTGTAAAATCACCGAAAGGCTTTCCACTAAGAATATTCCGCAAAGCACTGGCAGTAGCAGCTCCTTTCTCAGAAGCACTGCCGTAACGCCTATGATACCACCTATGGTAAGGCTTCCGGTATCGCCCATAAATACTTGGGCCGGGAAGGTGTTGTACCACAGAAATCCGCCGAGCGCACCCACGAAGGCTGCCATAAACACGGCTATCTCTCCACTGCCCGGTATGAACATAATGTTCAGGTAGGTGGAGTTGATGACGTTACCTCCCAGCCAGGCCAATATACCCAAGACCACTCCCACTATCGCCGAGGTGCCTGCCGAAAGCCCGTCCATACCGTCGGTGAGATTAGCCCCGTTAGAGCAGGCCAATATAATGAAGATGATTACAAGCGCATAGATGGCCCATTTGCAGTACCATCCGAGAGCTCCCTTGAAAGGGGAGAGGCTCTTGTAGTCGAATTCGTGGTCTTTCACGAATGGAATGGTGGTGGTAGTCGTCTTCACGATATTTTCGTTTATGACGGTTTCCTCCTGTGTCTGCTCGTCTATGATGGTGCTGCTCTCGCGTACTACGATTCGAGGTGAGAAGCAGACCGTCGCCGCGACTATGAGTCCGAGGGCGAATTGGCCTATGAGCTTGCTCTTTTCGCTGAGGCCGTTCTTGTCGTGCTTGAAGACTTTTATGTAGTCGTCCCTGAATCCCAGGGCGCCGCACCAGATGGTGGTAAGCATCAGGAGCTGGACGTAGATGTTAGATAGGTCGCAGACTAAAAGCACTGCCGTCAAAAGGGATACGATGATTATGACGCCGCCCATCGTAGGGGTGCCCTTCTTGCTCATCTGGCCTTCGAGTCCGAGGTCTCGTATGGTTTCGCCTATCTGCTTGCGCTGCAGGAAGGCTATGACTTTCTTTCCGAATAGAATGGCTACCAATATGGATATTACACTCGCAAGCATAGCTCTGAAGGAAAGGTAGTTCATAAGACCTTTTCCAGGGAAGTCGAATTTATCCAGCAGCTCGAATAAGTAATTTAACATGATTTCAGTACCTCCTCTACTATTTCTCTTTCGTCAAAGTGTAATTTTTCGGTTCCTATTATCTGATAGTTTTCGTGACCCTTTCCGGCCAATAGGATGGTGGCTCCCGGTTTCGAGAACATCATCGCGGCCCTTATGGCTTCCTTTCTGTCCGCTATTCGCAGGACCTTGGACGCGGCGGCGGGGCTGAATCCCGTGCAGATTTCCTCTATTATGGCCTGGGTGGATTCCGTGCGGCTGTTGTCCGAAGTCACTATAATGCTGTCGGCATATTTTTCTGCTATTTGCGCCATTTCTGGGCGCTTGGTGCGGTCTCTGTCTCCTCCGCAGCCGAATACGCACACTATCTGGCCATCGTGACACACTTTCCTTAGGGTCTTCAGGACGTTTTCGAGGGCATCCGGGGTGTGGGCGTAGTCTATGACTATGGTCTTGCCGTCTTTCCCGTGTATGGTCTCGAGTCGTCCCGGGGCTTCCTTAAGAGCGCTCATCGCCACGATAACTTCTTGGCGCTCAGCTCCCATCTCCACAGCCGTGCTATATATGGCCAGCAGGTTATAGGCGTTGTGCTCTCCGATGAGAGTGCTCCAGAATTCCACTCCGTCGATTTCGAGAAGAGAGCCCTCCATAGTTTGCTCCATTACCTTGCAACTGTGGTCTGCTATGTTGTGACACGAATAGGTGACCACGCGCGCCTTAGTGTTCTGGACCATCACGCTGCCGTTTCTGTCGTCTATGTTAGTGATGGCCACGGCGCTGCTTGGAAGCGAATCGAAGAAGGCCTTCTTACATCTCAGGTATTCTGCGAAGGTTCCGTGGTAGTCCAAGTGGTCGTGGGTGAGGTTCGAGAAGATGCCTACCGCAAATTCGAGCGCATCCACTCTGTGCTGATCCACTCCGATGGAACTAACTTCCATAAAACAGAATTGGCATCCGCGCTCCACCATCTGCGCGAGCAGTTGATTGATGGTCAGTGGGTCTGCCGTCGTATTCGTGGTCTCCAGGCGAGTGGTGCCGACATAATTGGCAATCGTGGAAAGAAGCCCGCACTCGTAGCCGAGCCTTCTGAACAGGTGGTATAGAAGGGTTACGGTCGTGGTCTTGCCGTTCGTGCCGGTGATGCCGACGAGGCGCAGTTTGCCGGACGGGTGGTCGTAGAAGCGGTCTGCCATTATGGCCAATCCCGCCCTGTCCGTGTAGATGGCTGCTGCCGCTCCTTTCGCCCGAGCGTCTTCCACGAACTGCTTTCCGTCCACTGCGGTGCCTTTCAGGGCTATGAACACGTCGCCTTCCCGGACTTTTCGAGAGTCGCAGCAGAGCGAGAGAACCTCGCCTGAGTCTTCCCCGAAAAGCAGGGTAGCGTTAGTCTTATATGTCAAATCAGATATTTTCATTCCAGTATGCATCGATTTTATAGAGTTCCTTTATTACTTCCAGAGCCACCTGAACTGGGATTACGCCTCCGAAGTAGTCTTTCTTCGTGAGGTCGGTATAGATGCTGCACACGATGGTGTATTGAGGGTCTTCGGCAGGGAAAAAGCCTGCGAAGGTACCTTGCTGCTTGTGGTAGCCGTCCGGGGTCTGGTATTTTCCGTTTATGGTCACATAGGAAGTGCCCGTCTTTCCGGCCACGGTACACGGGGCTTGTTTCAAACGCCAGGCGGTTCCGGATTTGGTGGTAACCGAAGATAGCGCGTCGGTGAGCATCAGGGCAGTCTTTTCGCTGCAGATGGATTCGCTCTGGATGACGGGCCCATTCTTGTTTTCCACGAGGTAGGGTTTCATCATCTTGCCCTTGTTCGCTATGGCGTTATAGTACATAAGCAAGTGCATAGGCGTGACGCTCACGGAATAGCCCATAGCTATCTGCGTGAGGTCCTTTTTAGTCCAGCCCTTGCTTTGCGGGCTGCTTATGTGCGGCGTGGTGACTTTCTCCGCCACGTCGAACTCGAAGGACGTTCCCAGCTGATATTTATAGAGTTTGTCTATGAAGTACTGTGGCTTGTCCTCGTAGTAGGTCTGTGCCAGATACCTGAAGGCATAGTTACTTGAAACTTGCACGCAGTAGCGCAGGGGAATCTGGGAGGTATGATGCTCCTTTTCGTAATCTGTGATGTGTTTGTCCTGTTGTCTTTCGTAGCCTCGAAGTATTCCGTGGTTGCCCGGGATGGTCTCGTCTATGGAAGTTACATAGCCATCCTCTATGGCCGTCATAAGGGTGGCGATTTTAAACACCGAACCGGGTTCTCCTCTCCAAGTCACTGCCACGTTGTCGTTCTCGCCTATGAATCCGTCGGAGTCCTTGCTCAAGTTCACTATGGCCTTTATGGCGCCGGTCTTCACTTCCATTATCACGCAGCATCCCGCCATCAACTCATTCGCCTCGGCCAGCCTGCTTCTAAGGGCCTTGTCCGCGATGTCCTGGTAGTCGATGTTTATGGTGGTGTGGATGTCCTTTCCGTTAACGGCGCTTACATAGAGGCTGTCGTTATCGAGTGCATAGCCGTTATCCGTCTTCTTTATGTAGAAATAGCCCGGCTCTCCCTTTAGGACGTCGTCGTACTTGCCTTCGATTCCGCTATAGTAGGCGTTCTCGTCGGTTTTCGTTATGCTTCCTATGGTCCTTCTCGCGAGCGCGCCGTAAGGATATCTTCTGGTCTGGATGAGTTCCGTCCACACTCCGCCTACGTATCGTCCCTGCGAGATAAGCGGATAAGTCTTCAGCTTTTCCAGCTTGGCTTTCTCGATGGGTTTTCCGAGCTTTAGATAATGGCTGCCCTTATTATGGCTCTTTATCAATAAGTTATAGTAATAGTCGCTGCTTGCTCCGTTAGGCGCGAAAGCCTCTTCCAGTCCCTTCGCGAAGAGAGCGGCGTCTTTTCTCCACTTTCTTTCGTATTCTTCGCGCTTTTCCTTACTGAGCTTTTCGACCTCCTCCTGGTTCGTGCAGCAGTCTATGAATAGCTGGTATTTGGGGTAGGACATGGCAAGCACGCGTCCGTCGCACGAAAGTATGCTGCCACGTTTCTGGATGAGAGTCTCCTTACGCACGGGCTGTGTGAGCTTGCGCTCGATTTCCTTATTAGGCGTCCACAGGAACTGGATGTAGAAGATACGGAACACGAACACTACGCTCACGGCGAGCATAATGATGTAGATCAGATAGAGAGATCTTCCTAATCTTTCTCCTGTTTCCTTTCCTTTCATCGCAATTGTTTGGCCGGCTTCTCCGGTTTTCTGGCTTTTGAGCCCAATCTTTCCAAATTATCCTCTATCGTAGACCTTCTCGAAAGCTCGCTCAGCTCGAAAGTCTTTATGGCCAAGTCGGTCTGCTGCTCCTTCAAGATGTCGTTATTACGCTTGACTGTGGTCATAGTGTTGTCTATCAATAGGCTAATCCAGATGGTCATGATGCACAAGAACATACAGACAAGCATTTTTATGAAGTGTCTGTCCAGATGAAGTCGCAGCATCAGGCGTCCTTTGATGATAGCCGAGAATATATTTTTAAGAACGGGTAGTATTTTCATCGCTTTACCGCTATTCTAAGCTTGGCGCTGCGTGCGCGCGTATTCTCCGAAATCTCCTCCTCGAGCGGCAGAATCGGCTTTCTGTTCACTGCTTCGAGCGGCTGTACGCTTCGCCCGAACACGTCCTTTTCCACTTCGCCGTCGACATTGCCCGACTTTATGAAGTTCTTGACCATCCTGTCCTCCAGGGAATGATAGGTGATGACGGCCAATCTGCCCCCGCTTTTCAGGGCCTTCGTGGCGCCCTCGAGGAACTTCTCGAGCGAACGCATCTCCTGGTTTACCTCTATCCGCAGGGCTTGGTAGACCTTAGCCAAGTATTTGTGCTGTGCGAACTTAGGGGTCACCGACTCTATCGTCTTGTCCAGATCGCCGGTGGTGCTGATGGGGCTGAGTGCGCGCTTGCTGACTATCAGACTGGCCAATTTGTACGCATTCTCCACCTCCCCGTAGATGCGGAATATCTTGGCCAATTCCTCTACCGGATATTCGTTCACTACGTCCTGTGCGGTCAGTTGTGCCTGAGTGTTCATTCTCATATCCAACGGAGCATCGTAGCGGAAAGAAAACCCGCGCTCCGCCGTGTCGAATTGGTGTGAGGACACACCCAGGTCTGCAAGCACGCCGTCGAACCCACTTTCGGTTTCCAGAAGCGAGTAGTTATGTATGAAGCGGAAATTATTATGAATGAGCTTGAACCTCGGGTCGTCGAATGCTCCTTTCAGGGCATCTTCGTCTCTGTCGAAGGCTATGAGGCGTCCTTTTTCTGACAATCTTCTGAGGATTTCTCTCGAATGTCCACCGCCTCCGAACGTGGCGTCGGCATAGATGCCATCGGGCGAGGATACAAGTGCATCCACGCTCTCTTTTAAAAGAACCGGTTTATGGTATTCGTACATTTTTCGGCAGTATTTGGACCCCTTTTTCTATTCGCGCAAATTTAACAAAATTTATCCATAAAGAAAAGGTGGAAGCATAACTATAATTTGACTAACTTTGAGCAAATTATTTTTACTATGCGAAAAGTATCTTTTTTATTCTCAGTTTTATGTCTATTGTCCTCTTGTGGCAGGTCAGAGGTGCTGCCTAAGGACTCTTGGACACCTGTTGCCCATTCTGCACTTGAAGAACTCATAAAAACCGCGCCTGCGGATTCCTATGCCGTTTTCGATTTCGACAATACCACGATTATAAATGACATCTCCATGACTCTTATGGCCTATACTGTGGACAATATGCGATTTGTCTTCAGTGCTTCGGAGGCTTTCGAGGTGTTCACTTCCTATATTCCGGATACCGACATCGTGCTGGAAGGGGTAGGCAGGTCCGCGAGCGAATTGGCCAGGGCATTAGCTGACGACTATGCTCACCTGCAGCTTCTTAAAGGCGAAGGTACGAGTGTCGAACTCTTGAGGAATACTCCGGAGTGGAAGCGTCTCAAATCAAATCTCTTTACTCTTAACGAAGGTTTGGAGAATACTTTCGACTATGGGGTGTGGTGTCAGTGGCAGCCGAGCCTTTTCAAGGGGATGACCTATGACGAATTGGCTTCGCTTACGAAAGAGAGCGTGAGGTATTGGCTCGACGAGGGTTCTATGGTGGTTCCGAAGGAGACGCTCGACCTCTTCGCGGCGCTGAGAAAGCATTCCATAGAGGTGTACATTTGCTCGGCTTCGCTGGAGGTAATCGTGGAGGCTATGGCCTGCGACCCTGAATTCGGATTGAATTTCAGCGAAGACCACGTGTTTGGAATCAGGCTTGCCGATACCCAGTGGGTCGGTGGTGCATTCGACCCTACATATACTCCTACGTTTTTAGAGGGTAAGGTCGCTTGCATAGAAAGATTTATGCGTCCTGCCCATAACGGAGCGGCGCCTATTCTGGTGTCGGGAGACAGTGGCGGAGACGTGGCTATGCTTTCGACTTATAGCGATGCCCTTAGACTGGTTTACGATTGTAACAGAACGGGTTCCATCGCGGAGTTCATCTCCTCGGACCAGCCGCGCTGCGTAGTCCAGCCCCGCACCCAATACAGCAAATGACACAAAAGGCCGACTGTTAATTCAGCCGGCCTTTCGTGATTTTAGTTGGTTTCCTGGAGAAAAAATGTCGTTTTCGCTCGCAGCAAAGACACTCTTCGGACGGGTCTCCACTAAGCCGTGGATGGCATTGCTCTCAACCCGAAAAACACCTTTGAACACCATCTGCATTCTACAGCGTTCTGGTAAGGGTGCGACCTAAAGGTGTACGAAAGTACAGTACACCTTCGGATACCGCACCATCTAGAAGCGTATCTACGGCATCCTGACTCCAAAGGTGTTTTTCGGGTTCGCGGTAGCAAATACAGAAGGTATGGAGCTGAAGTGCATTCCGATGGCCGGTATCAAAGCGCTGGTCTTGAATCTATTTGCAAGATACGAATAATTAATGAAAAACGAAGTCCGACTGTTAATTCAGCCGGCCTTCGTGATTTTATTACACGATACGTTCTCTTTCGAACAGATCAATTACTCTTGGTGAAGGAAAGAGCGTGTCCGAAATTATACCAATCATTAGTGTCGCATAGCTTATTATCCAACAATAATATCCTAATCCCTTCGTCGGACATATTGTAAAGTCTGGATCACAATTGGTATCCGGATTTAATGTATAAAGTATTGCTCCTCTTTCTGCATCGTAAGAATTAAATAACAATAATAGCAAAAAGGCAATTCCAAGTACTACTAAATCTGATATTTCGATTTTCTTTTTTCCCCATTTGAAAAAGTAATACAATTGAACGACAAAAACCAATATCAAATGCTCAATATCGTAGTACCCAATAAGTGTAATCATTATTCCGTGAAGGAATAAAAGAATAGAGCGCAATAAGGTTTTCACTAACGAAATCTGAGTCGGAAAATCGTGTGGGGATAGGATAGGTATTTTGTAGCACAAAGGCAAAAATAGTGCTATGCAAAATAAAACTAGACTTATCCACTTTATTTTCGAAATAAATAATTTTCGTGAGTTTATCATACTGCTTATTTATTGAAAGTACTAGTGTCCTCGGAACGGGAATTCGGAGATATCCACCCTTTTTTGTGGCTGTTAGGGTCGAGGATTTTTACCCAACCGAAATAGCCGGTCTCGATGACGGGATAGGCCTTTGATTTCTTCGTGTTGTTGATTACAAACAAGATACTTCTGCCTTCATACGAATCATAAGCATTAACCTTCTCGCATTCCGGATTCAAGTATGTTACCAGGTACTTCTTATTTATCCATCCGTTGAGATTTACCATTCCTTTCCCATCGCAGATATAACCCTGTGCTCTTTCGCTACCCTCGTTCAAGTTCAAGACTTGTATATGTGGGGATATCACCCATTGAGGATCATAAAATATGACGTCCTTAATCGTGTTGCCACTCTCGTTATCGTAGATGGGAATTTTCAAAGGTTTGCCGGCCTTGATGAATACCACAGGCAGTCTACCTGGGTCCTCATCTTCAGCAGTCGTTTCGGAAAACTCAGGCGGTAGCCAACCTATAACATCGGTGCCGGTAACCTTTATTTTTAGCCAATAGTTGTCTACGTCGTATACCTCATACTTTCCCGCAGCGAATTCATTACGCTTGATTTTGAAAACGATTTTTGAGTCGCGGGAAGGGGTAGCATATATATTCTTCGTTAAGATACTTTCGTTTAAATAAATTCCCAGGTAATTAATGTCTAACCATCCGGACTCATCTTCGTGGTATCGCTTATCCCATATTATATATTTGGCATCTACAAGAACTCTTCCGTTCCTTTTCTCTTTGATATAAAGGTCAGGATAGTCTTCATAGTATCCATCATTTACTATATAGGCGATTATTTTGCTGCCGGTGGCATCCTCATACAACGGAACTTTCTCATCCGAAGGAGAATTCAGCAGGCAGTGCCCGATGTAATTAGGGTTGAGTCCTAAAAGAGTGAATAATAAGCTGATAATTAAAGTGCTCATTTCGCGTTATGATTAAACTTTTCGAGGGCATCTGCTTTTTCCTGTTCACGCCATCCTAATAATCGGTCAAAGGCTCCTCCTCCATATTGGAAAAGGCATTTGTCATCGTATGGAATATATAGTGGATCATCAGAAAGCTCTTTCATACACTTCTCGCTAGCATCATCCGTGAGGAACATAAATGAATACATTCCGGAAAGAACCCTTTTATAACCATAGTTGCAAGCTTCAGGAAACCAAGTATTAATAGATATGCAGCCGATATTTTTCAACTCTTTCCTAATATAGTTGAATGCTTTTTTATCAATGCCTGCCAATTGGCATAGAGAATCGATTCTCTCTGCGTTCAAATCTTTTTTATAATATCCGCCTTCGCCATCGACAAAAAACATCTCGACGCCTGTTCGATTGAACTCTAATACAATGTTACGTTCTAACTGATTATTCAAATATGAAGTAAAGCTCTCCAGTTCGTCCTTTATTCTTTCGTATTTCTTAGCCATTTTATATGCATCGCATTTATACATAGGAAAACGTATTAAGATAAAGGATATGATTAGGGCGGTATTCAAAACGGCAAGACCAAGTTTTATTTTTCCTGGTAAGGTTTTTTTATATTCGCCACGAGAAATCGTTTTGATAGCTACAAATATTCCCCATATTATGATGACCATCAATGGTAGAATCCAAAAGGGAAAGAAGATCATTCCCTCCTGAGTGAAAATCCATAATACGAGGCTCGCCAGGAAGGTTAGGAAAAGAGGAATAATGCCGATGTATTTCTTCATAATGTATCAAAGTTTAATAAAATCCCATTTGCAAGATACGAATAATTAATGAAAAACGAAGGCCGACTGTTAATTCAGCCGGCCTATCGTTTTTTAGTATCTGGCGATGGTCAAATCCCAGAACGTAAAGTTGTCCGGGGAATGGACTTCCATCTCGACCTTTTCCTTGTTCTTCAAGAGTGAACTCTTGTAGATGTCCTCGTAGGTGCTCATATCCATAGAGTATGTGCAGGTGAGGGAATAGACGTCGTCTCCGAGTTTGGTAACTCCAAGTCCCTGACACAAATCGGCTCCGGGAGTGAGCGCCTCTACGGAACCATCGCTATACCAGTTATAGGCGCTGATGGTACCGTCTTCGAGTGTCATATTCCCATTCACTATCCAGTTTCCGTCCTTAACATAGAGGCCACCGACCTCTATGCCGACCTTCTCCGTAAAGAGTGTCATCTCGCCGTCTATCCAGATGGCTCCCTGCCAACTGCCTCCGTTAACGGCGTCTCGGTAGGCGCCGGCTGCATAGACGTGCCCGTCTTCGATGACTATCTTGTTAACTTTAGCGAGGACTCCGTCACCTGTGAGTTTCTGCAATACGCCATTTTTCCAAATGACGGCAGCACCTTCTTTCTTGAAGTCCTTAGACTGAATGTATCCACCGACATAGACATCGTCCCCATCGGCTGCTACGCAGTAGGCGAGAGCATCTACGGAGCCATCGGTAAGCTCGAACTTCCGGTCGTTCTTCCAGTAGAGTGCGCGACGGTCAAACCCCGGAGAGTCGAATCCGCTTACGTAGACGTTTCCGTTAGAGTATGCTACGCCCGACGCAGTCGATTTTCCCTTGACTCCGCCATAGACCGTGCGCTTGAACTTATCCTCTTCGCCTAACTTGAATGAATAGACTACGCCGTTGTTTTCGTTATAGTCACCATAGTACTCGTCTGATACGAGCTCGCCCACGGCTTCGGTAGCGGCTACGAATACGCTATCCTTATAGGTATAGACGGCGTTGCAGAAGGAATCGTGTTCGCCTTTTGTGAAAGCGAATCGTTTTCCGTCCACCCACATAACGGCGTCATAGAATCCCTTGTCGCTAAGGTATTCTTGGCCTACTACGATGATGGCACTGTTCTGCGGCTCCGGCTCCGGCTTTGGTTCCGGCTCCGGTGTCGGTTTTTCCGGTGTCGGTTTTTCAGGCTTCGTGTTCTGGTCCTCCGTCTTGTTGCAAGCGAGGACGGCTACGCTTAGTAAAGCGCAGCAGATTAAAGAGATTTTACGCATCTTATTGATTCTCCATTTACTTTAGCTACTCCTGTAGAGACTTTCGGAGTGGCATCTGTAGATGTGGTCGACCACATTACATATCTTGCCTTTGTTTTATCCGTAGCGTGTTCATCGATTGTCCAGAATGTAATGGTACTGCCTACCAGCATTCCCTTGCCGGTAGAGCCGGAAACTTGTCCGCCCGGAGCAAATACTAATGACCTACCATCTGGAAGAGTAATAGTACCTTTTTTCTTAGCCTCTGCGGTAGACGGGCAAGCGAATAGTTCTTCGCATTCCGCCACTGACGGCATTCTCCACGTACCTGCAGGTTCTACGAGCGAACAAGGGTCTACATCTCCTATAGGGATGTTAGCCATTTTCGCGAAAGCGGTTTCTTCCGGACCATAAGCCTTTCCGTTATATGGAACGGTGGTGATGGCATATTTACTCTTCCACTGGAAGTACGTTCCGTAGGCATCAGGTGCCATAAAGCAATATTTTCCGTCCTTTACGGTCAAATACCCTTCGCTCCACTCTACAGAGAGAGCCGCTACAGGTGCTGCGCCCTGTTTGATGGTATTCTTAGTGCTTTCGCCATCGACATAGATGGTCCAGGTTAATTCCTTCTTCTCCTTATTCTCAGGAATGGTGAGTTCTACGGTGAGATTATCCTTAGACGCATTTTCGCAGACTTCCGTGCCTATAGAGCTGACGGCCTTGATAGGCACGACGTCGTGGTCGGTATCGATGGTAACCTTGAGCTTGAAGGAGTTGTGATCCTGCGCCGTCGTCGGAGAGTAAGATTTGAAGATAACGTAGTCCTTCATCTCCGGTTGGGTAAATGTCACTCCCGTGAATATGCTGTTTACGAACAACTTCCAAGTAACGACTTCCTTAAGTTTGTTTTCAGGAAGCTTGATGGTTACTGTGGTCTTCTTGTCGGTCGCACCGGTCTTTGTGAATTGGCCCTTGTCGGATTCGAGAGCCACATCGTATAGCTGGAATCCTCCCGGATTGGTAACCACAGTGATAGGAGTCTCCTTCGAAGTCTCTATCGTAGCAGGCTCGTGTGACACATAAGAAGGAAGAGCTATGTTCTTCACGCATCTTACGGATGCCAAGTTCTCGCCTACCAGGTCGAAGCTCGGTGCTATGGAGTACTCGAGGTTCGATGTGAGAATCATACCGTTGTCGTTGTAGTCGCTTCCGAGACCCCATCTTGCTCCGGTTTGGTTCTTACCCATAAGGGCGCCGGACGCGATGTTGATGTAGCCATTGAAAGGAAGGAACAGCTCCGAGCCTCTATAGTGCACGCCATTAACGCCTTCTACCATAGAAGTATTTTCGATATCTTCCATATAATAAAGGTTATAGAGCTCTTCGTAAGAAGGAAGGCGCAGTTCGGGACTCAGTGCGCTGCAAGGGTCCTCACCTGCATTTTCCTTAATATCGGCCAATCCTACCGCGATCTTCTCCGGATTATAGGCATAGCCTGCGTAGCTATCCTCTGCCGGTACGCCGAATATACTTTCGTGCTTGAAGAAGTATCCCGGCAAGTGCGGAGCTTCTGCGAGGGCGAATTTGCCGTCCTTCACTACGAGGTCGGCCTTCGCATAGAAATAGGTAATGCCTTCTTCGCCGAGCTCGATCAGCGCGCCTTCCTGTTTGGCCGAAGCCACCTCGGTCCAGTTGTCGCGGGCTTTGTTATTGGCCAATTCGAGGGCCACGGTCTTGTCGGATGCGGTGTAATTGGCATCGATGTGGAAGTTGACCTTCTCGGTCTTCTCGTTTATCTGCACTGCCTCTCCGGCCACGCCGTTGACTGATATGCGGTAAGCCCAAGGGATGAAAGTGGTTTCCGGCACGCCCTTCAATTGCGGGTCTTCCAGTCTGAATTTCAATGAGAAATAGAAATCGCCGCCGTTATAGCTTATTTTTTCCGGGAGGTTGGTTCCCTGGAATTCGGTGAACACGTCTTTCACTTTAGAAGGATCCAAGTCCTGAATGGAAGTCGCTATGTCTTTCCAAGTCTTTTCGTTATCGGAAGAAAATTCTACTACTACGCTGCGCTTGAATGCATTATGATTTGCCTCTATGGTCACTTCCACGCTTTCCATCGGCTCGTTGAACACTACGGCGTCTCTCTGTTCGTCGTCGTAGTTCACGCGATAGGCCCAAGCGATGTCCGTGTTGCTGACACTTTTAGTTTGTAAGGTCTCGACTACTTTTTCGAGGGAAATTTTATAGGTTCCGCCCTCGAAAGGAATAAGTTCCGGAATGTCGGAGCTCTTGAATTCTGTGGTAGTTTGCGTAAGCTCTCGCTCGCAACTAATTGCACAGAAGAAAGATAGGCTTGCTAAAAGCCCAAATAGCTTTTTGTTCATAATTATAGTGTTTGATGATAATCGATAATACACTTTCGCCAAAGGTAGTGATTATTATTTGAAAGTGTACACCCTTTTCCTTTTTTTTGCGGATTCGTTCTGGAATTCTCCATCCCATTCGTCGTAACTTTTTGGCGCACGTTGTAGGTTTATTTGACGATAATTTACTAAATTTGAACGAAATAAAACCAATCATATTATGAACATTAGACACTGTATTTCGGTATTGGCATTTATTCTCGCCGGATTCTATGCACAGGCACAAGAGGCAGATTCAGTGGAAGTAGGCATCGCAGCATATTGGGAAAAGGGCGATGTGTTTACATATCAATATACTAACGAAAAGTATAAGGTCGATGAGAGAGGGGATACCACCTATGTAAGTCGCTCGGGTAATCTTAAGACTATGAAGGTAGTGTCGATGACCGACGACACTTATACCTTAAAGATTACATCGTCCGATTCCTGGCACAGTGACCCTGAGAGAAGTAAACTTTTGGCTGACGTGAGTCGTAAATGCGGCCCTGAAGAAGTCATTTTGCTTACCGATGAGTGCGGCTCTCCACTTCAGATTCTTAATTGGGAAGATATAGTCAAGTATTACGAAAAAGCAAAGAAGGTAATGATATCTTCCGTATTGAAAATAAGAAAGGGCACGTCGGACGTTCCGGAAAAGGAAATGCGAGAGTATTTGGAAGGTGTGTTTAAAAATCTTGATAATCAGGAAATCATTAAGTCGTCGATAGATAGGGAAATAGGTAATTTATTTGTATTTTATGGTAATTATTACACCATCGATAAGGTTTACGATAATGATTTCAAAGTGGCGCCGCTTGTAAATGGTGCGGATTCTCTCAATATGCATACAGAGTATTGGATAGATGGCTCCGAATACGATGACGAGACTGTAGTCTTTCGTATGAGTACCGAGATTCCGTCCGGTGAGATGAAATCTTATGGGAAATCAGTATTCGAAAATGCTCTCGGCGTCCCGTCGGTATACGATAGCATTGTTGATATGTCCAGTGCAGAATATATCACGGAGTTAATTCATCTCGATACAGGTATTCCGCTGAGGTATTATTACGACAAAGTCGTGACTTTATCTTGCCCTAATGAAGATGGGGAAGTCGTGACGAACCAATCAGTTGAATCTATGTCGGTTAAGCTCGTTTCCGCAGAAGCAAAATAAAATAAAATTTAAAAAAATCTTTGATTGTAAGGAAAACTGTTTTATATTTGCAGTGTATTACGATACTAATACACTATAAAATATAAGGACTTAATTTTATTTAAGATGATTACAATCAAAGATTTAAGCTTCTCATACGGTAATAATGCCGTTCTGAAGCAAATTTCTATGGAACTCCTCCCCGGGAATATTTATGGTTTGCTCGGAGAGAATGGTGTGGGCAAGACCACATTGCTAACCCTGCTTTGCGGACTCAAGAAGCCGCAAGTGGGAACGATAGATATCGACGGCTTCAAGCCTTATGACAGAAAGCCGAGCCTTCTCAGCGAAATCTACTACCTTAGTGATGAGGTGGCGGAGATTACTATGTGTCCTATGGAGTTCGCTAAGAACTATGGCAAATTCTGGAGTCATTTTTCTCTTGAAACTTTCGGTGCTTTGATAGAACTCTTCGAGGTCCCTAAGGAGAATAGAATGGACAAGATGTCCGCCGGTCAGCTTAAAAAGACCCATATTTCATTCGCGCTTGCCAGCGGAAGTCGCTATATCCTTATGGATGAGCCTACAAATGGTCTGGATATTCCATCGAAGTCGCAATTTCGCAAGGCCTTGATGCAGTACACCTCGGAAGATGCGACGGTAGTAATCTCCACACATCAGGTGAAAGACCTCGAAAGCGTCATAGACCCTGTCATAATTCTCGACCGTCAAGATGTTCTGCTCGATGCAAGCATAGCCGAGATTTCGGAGAAACTCTTTTTCGACTACGGCAGCGAAATCAATCCTAATGCTCTTTACAGCGAGTTTATCCCCGGAGGGTGCATTCAGGTCCTTCCTAACACCACCGGTTGCGAGAGTAAGGTGAACATAGAGGCGCTGTTTAACGCCGTACATAAGAACAAGGACTGGTTCAAGTCCGTCTTTGGAAACAAGTCATCAAATAACGAATAGGAGCATTTCATTATGAACGATACATTCAACTTCTCGAGGTTTGGCAAATACTATGTCAGCGACCTCAAAAATATGTTCAACAATAATTGGCTTACAGTTCTGCTGACATCTTTGTCCGGACTCATAGCATATATGTTTTTCGGCATAATACATTTATTGTTCGACGGCTCGTGGGATTCCTACGGCCTTGCGGGAAGATGCATTACCTTCTTGCTTTTGCTTTATGTGTTGATTATCATCATTCCTTCTAAGGCTTACGGATTCTTTACCGAAAAACGCAGTGGGGGATTCTATACCTTGATACCGGCATCGCCTCTCGAAAAATTCTTGGCGATGCTTTTGAATACGACGATACTGGTCCCATTGGCCTATCTTGTCATCGCATTTTCCGTAGACGGCCTGCTTTGTCTGGTCGATCCGCATTGTGGAAGCACGCTGGTGAAAACCATATCGGGTGCCGCACAGGGTATTAATGAATTCAGTCTAGAAAGCGGTGTACGGTTATTCTCAAATGGGGAGCTTTTCTTAGGTGTGGCCGTAAATATCATCTCGTGTGCCATTACCTTCCTTCTGGGAGCGCTCTATTTTAAGAAGAATAAAATAGGAAAGACCATTCTCGCGCTTATACTGTTTTGTATGGCGATGAGTTTGCTTACTCCGTTTATCAATCCTGGCGAAGGATTCTTAGATTGGCTTAGCGAGATGGAAGACCCTCAGCGCGTGTTCGATACGATGAAAGCAGTATGGTATGTTCTCAGCATTCTCATAACCGCAGGATTGGGAGTATGGGCATATTTCCGAGTGAAAACCATCAAACATTAATCTCTTGGCTATGGAATTCAATGCGAACAAATCAATATATCTTCAGATAGCGGATGCCATCTGCGAGAAGATACTATCCGGAGAGTTCAAGAGTGAAGACAGAATCCTTTCGGTCCGTGAGTATGGTGCCGAAATAGGGGTAAACCCTAACACGGTGATGCGAAGTTACGAGAAGCTCACTAACGACGGCATCATCTATAATAAACGCGGAATAGGCTACTTCGTCAGTCCCGACGCCCGCGAAAAGGTCCTCTCGACACTTCGCCGTGAGTTCTTCGATACCGAATGGCCCTCAATCCTCCGTAAAATGCACCTCCTCGGAATCACCCTTTCCGACCTTCAGGAGCCCCAACTTTAGTGAAAGATATGAGAATTTTACTTCGGCATTGGCAGTAATCAGATGCAGCCAACTCGTCGGCGGCGACAAGGATATGGTTAAAATATTTAAGTACAGCGGATTAAATCTTGTTTAGAATTAAATTATCCCGGCTGCCGTAATGGTGGCCGGGATGATAATAGATTTATAATTCATCGTTACTTTGTTTCGATAGTTGCTCCATTGTCGATAAATCAATATAATCCAAAACCACATAGCGCCGATACTCGCCACCAGCGGATTTGCTTCTTTTATTCGACAGGGTCAGTGAAATCATATTG
>URCV01000008.1 GCA_900546445.1 uncultured Bacteroidales bacterium
TGGCAGAAACTTTTTATAAATTTGCTCCGATTAAAATAATAACCAGATGAATAGAATAGAACCCCGTACAATTCAGCAACTCATAGTGAACCAGGAAACTCCTCAAAGGGAGAACCGAGTGGAGCATTATCTTATTCCAGCTTATCAGAGGGGCTATCGGTGGACAACACTCCATGTAGAAGCTCTATTGGAGGACCTCGACAATTTCCTGAAACGTTCTGAAGAGCCAGGAGCTAAGAATGAAGCTTACTGCCTGCAACCTATTGTGGTCGTTGCTCAGCAAGATCCGGACGGAAAAAGAATATGGGAAATAGTTGATGGTCAGCAGCGCTTAACAACGCTTTATATTCTTTTGAAGTATTTGAATGAAAAACGGTTCGACATTAGTTTCGAGAAAAGAAGGAAAAGCGATGAGTTTCTGAGAAACCTATCATCTTCAACGCTTGATGACAATGAACCCGATTATCATTTTATGAGTGATGCTTATCGGTGTATACAGAAATGGTTTGAGGCCAAGACGGAAACTGATTTGTCATATGATAAGCGTTTTTGGGTAAAGCTTATGAGCAATGTTCAAGTAATCTGGTATGACGTTGAGCTATTACCCAATTCGTCTAAATCATTGGAAGAACAGAAGATTGACATTTTCAATCGACTCAATATTGGAAAGATACCTCTTGAAGATGCAGAGCTGGTACGCGCTCTTTTAATGAGCAAGGTGGATGCTAAATCAGAAAGAGAGAAGTTGATCCGCCAGGCAGAATTTTCAAATGAATGGTATGAGATTGAGCATTGGCTCCAACAACCCGAACAATGGCTATTTCTGACAGATAAGAAGTACGCGAATCATATCCAACTCATTTTCGAGTTGATGGCTCACAACAAGAATTCCGAGAATTATAGTACTTTCAAGTGGTTCGAAAAACAAATACAAGACAGTAAAGACCCCGTTTGCAAAGCATCAAAACTCTGGCATGAAGTCAAAGAGTACTTCGCATACTTTAGGTTCTGGTTCTCTGATAGAGATATTTACCACTATGTGGGCTTTTTACTTGCGGCGAACCTGTCAAAACTTGAGGAATTGATTGAGTATTCAAAAGAGGACAAGCATTCATTTGCAAAGAAGCTCAAACAACTAATAGCCAATTATCTAGAAAGCATTAATCTTGACGAACTATCTTACGAGAACGATCAAGAAGAATTAAAACGGATTCTTCTTCTATTTAACGTTCTTTCAGTCAATGCTATCAAGGCCAATAAACAGAGTCGATTCCCATTCAATCTATATAATGAGATTAAGCAAGGGAAGAAATGGAGCCTTGAGCATATCCATGCGCAACAATCCCAAGATCCATTACAGAAAGATAAAGTGATACGGGATTGGATATCAGATACTCTTCGTTCAATTGGACGAATTTCGTCTATAGAAAAAGGCATCGATGATGAGGGCAATATAATCGTAACTAATCTTAAGCCGATGATAGAAGAGTTGCTGCAGCTCTCAAAAACTCCTTTAGACGAAAAAGTTGACGAGGATCGTTTTAATTTGGTTCGTGCTCAGATTGTAAATGCTTTCGACTCTGAATCAACAAAGCACCTTCTTGATAATATGGCGCTTTTGTCTTGTCCAGATAATTCCCGATTAAATAACGCGATATTCCCCGTTAAAAGGGATCGAGTAATAGAGATGGAGCTTGAAGGGCGATTTATCCCCCCTTGCACCCGTAATGTGTTTCTTAAGATTTATAGTAAAGCCGATACTCAGCCGTATTTCTGGAGTAAGGAAGACAAAATTGATTACATCAGAGAAATCAATCGGGTTTTTGATGACTTTAAAATTGAAGTAAGCCATGACAACTAAACATACTTTTTTATCTCTTTGCCATGCATACGGGAAAATAGAGATTCCCATTATTCAACGTGATTTTGCCCAAGGACGTAATGAGCAAAAGAACGTGAGAAACAAGTTTGTGGATTACCTCGTAAATGCGCTTGCGAAGGACGAGAGTATTGAGTTGGATTTTATATATGGAACCGTTCGGATTGACGTTGACGAACATGATAAAACGAAAGAAATCCACACTTTCATCCCTATTGACGGCCAGCAACGTTTAACTACGCTATGGCTATTACATTGGTTCCTTGCAATTCGCGAAAATGATTTTCGAGAGGATAATAAGGCATCAATCAAGGCCGAGATGGCAAAATTCGTATACGAAACACGTCCTTCTGCTCATGCATTTTGTTCACGTCTAATATCAGAGTCTTTCCCTAAAGAGCGTATCACTGATATAGCAGATTTTATTGAGAGTCGGAATTGGTTTGATTGCGATTGGAAAAGTGACGGAACCATTCATGGGATGTTGCAGATGTTGAGAACCTTTTCTAAGAAACAGGAATTAATTGATGGTACAATAGAACTTGCTCAACTGCGAGACAAGAATAGAATTTCATTCTATTTTGTTCCTTTGGAATCATTCGGCTTATCAGAGGATATATACATTCGAATGAATGCCAGAGGTAAGATTCTAACTGATTTTGAGAACTTTAAGTCCGAGTTCTACAAGATTATCAAGAAGTATCCAGACATCGAACTTGTCAAAGACAAGATGGAGTATTCTTGGGTAAACAATCTTTGGCCCTTTAGAAAACAGGATAAAAAGAATCCGGTGTATGTAACAGATGATTGTTTCATGAACTATTTGAAGTTCATCTCCGAGATGCTTTATTTTAATCAGGCGAAACCCAGAGATGAGGCCGGATATGCAGACGATTTTAGTGATCTAAAAACGCTATCCGACATTTATTCAAAGCAGGAAAACGTTGATTTTCTTGTATTTGCTCTCGATGCCATTCCTCAACTATCTCACTTAGACTTGGGTGATTATCATTTTTGGGAAAGGGAGAATCGGCCTGTTTGTTTTGGAGATCTTCTCGCACGCGTTATAAAAGGAGAGAACTTACTGTTCGATAATGAATTAGTATTATATGCAGCCATCGCATTCCTCAAGTATCACCCAAAGAATTTCATTTTCGTAAAGGATTTTCTACGTATTGTAAGAAATCTTATTGTAAACACAAATGATAAGTCTGAACGAGATAGACCCAGGATCATTACAAGTGTCATTAAGTTAGCAGAAAACGAGAATCCATATGATGCTCTTAAGACGAATGGGTTTAAATTAGAAGGGTTAAGAGAATCGCAATGCTCCGAAGAGCGGTTTAAGGCGCTAATTGGAGAAAACGACATCTTTGCCAGCATCGAAGATACAACTTGGTTTAAAGGAAACATCAAGTCACTGTTGGCAGCATCATATTCTGTCGATGAAAAAGACATTCAGGACTTCTCATTCAATGACAGCTTGGTCTCTTCATTTAATGTGGCAGCTTTCAAGAGTGTTTTTGAAGGGTATAAAGTTATTGCCAAGAATAATTTTATTGAAGTATGGGGAGATTTGATTGATTCCTCACTCTATCAACGTTATCAATCTGCTGGACGTTTAGTTTATGTCGATGACTTTACAAAGACTCCAGGGGTAGTTTCTCTAGCTGCGAAATATTCAAGTACAGGAACTGGATCATTGGAGGATTACCTTATCAGAGCTGAAAAGGAATATGTAAAAAGCATCATAACCAAGTATGATGACTTGAGCACTATTCGTGATGTGAAAGAACAATTGCAGATTCTCTATATAATAACACGAAGGATACAAAACAAAGACATCTCTTCCTTCTTCCATGATTGGTATAATTTCGGGTGGCTATCAAAGGGCAAGGGTTTCTCCTCTATATTTAATTGCGGCATAGATGGAGATCCTTGGTTTAGTGAGGAGAATCCTATATTTCAAACTTACAATTCACAATTCAGATATAGTTGGGGATTGAATAAGTATCATGCAATCCCGTTGGAAGTAAGCGAATCACCTAGATATGATTTAGTAGATGAGTTAAAGAAATGGGCTCAGTCTTAGTGTTGAGCCTATCATTTCTTTAAGTAGCATCTATTACCCTGCCACTCTTTGGCAACTCCATGCCGTATCTTCGCGGCATGGAACCTATCGAAGATGTCAAAGACTATCGCTCATCGAGCGAGTCTCAGTTGAAGGCGGAACTCAAGAATCTTGAGACCGGTGTTCTATAGATTACCCACGATCCCGTGGACTATCATCATTATACTCCATTCCTAGATTGGTGTGGGGACGAGAAAGCCGTGGAAGCAGTGCTGGAAATGATGATTGACCGGTGCCACATCCTGAACCTCCTGTTTGACATCCACTGCAGTCGTTCTTCCGAAATCTCTATTCGTCTTCAAACTCCATTAGTAGACAATAATCTTCCCCAGCATCTGCAGGAGATCTGACGCATATTGTATTTTCATAACTGTTCTGTTATAAATAATTCGTCTAATTGTTCCAATAAAGCCTCGATGAATGATGAATTCTGATCAAGAGCCTTTGCAAGAGGTTCTGAAAGCGTGTCCCAATCATTTCTTATTGAGGCGACAAATTCTCTTATACAAACAACTATTGATTTGGGAGCGATGATCTCGTTATCTTCCATGATGACATAGTTATCTGAATAGGCTTCAAAAGCCTCACGAAATATCTGTAAGCCTCCGGTGGCGCACGTCCTTGAGACGAGGGCCTAAACCAGTATCTTTGTCGACAAAAATAGCGAAAATACTATGATGTCGAAAGAAGAAGTTGCAGAAATCATGACATACTGCAAGGAGAAGGGAATCTCCTACAAGTCAAGGCTCGCAGAGCTTGACATCCCCGCATGGAAGTTCTATGACAGCAAATCGCGTTATGCTAAAGAGCAAGCCGACAGTAATGAATCGGCCGGCGAGTTCCTTCAGTTGACTTCCGGTGGCGAGTTTGTTCCGATGCCTTCATTTGCCGCAACAACAGGCCGGGGCTTCTCGAAGAAAAAGGACCAGCCACAAAAGATGATGAGCATCGAACTGAGGACTCCGAACGGAACGATGATGCGTATCCAGGGAGAGATGACTCTCCAATATGTCCAGGCAATAATCCAAGCGTCGAGCGGCCGTGTTTAGTCTTAACGACAGCATGCGGTATATGTGGTACACCCAGCCGACCGACATGCGCAAGAGTTACAATACTCTGAGCGGCATAGTGACCAATGCGATGGGATGCGACCCGTGTGATGGCAGTGTCTATGTGTTCATGAATAAGGCACGCAACAGAATCAAGCTGCTTCACTGGGAACCTGGCGGAATGGTGATATACTCCAAACTCCTCGAGTCTGGTACCTTCGGGCACCCCAATCTGGAGAGCAAGGACGAGATAGCGGGGACTATAGAATGGCGGGATCTGGTGCTTATTGTCGAAGGAATCATTGAGAAACCGGACAGTCGGAAACAACGGCTCGAAGACCTGAAAAATCTTCGAAAAAGATGAAGAAAAATCGCCGATATCCTTGCGTAAATCATTGTTTTTCACTATCTTTACATATAGAAAGAAGATAGAAAAAACAGTGGCAATCGAAGAACAAATCAAGGCTCTTATGGAGGAGAATGAAGCGCTTCGCAGGCAGGTGTCTGAGAAGGATGCGACAATTGCTTCCCAGAAAGACGAGATTGCCAAACTTCTGGATACCCTCGCTTATCTTCGCAAGAAACAGTTCGGGCAGATGTCCGAGAAGCATCTTCCCCTTGATCCCGCTCAGCTCACGCTGTTTGACCAGCAGCAGATGACGGAAGAAGAGAAGGCGGCTCTCGCGCAGGATGTGGAGAAGGCCGAAGAGGCCATCACTTACTCCGTTACCAGAAAGGCAAAGCCTTCCCGCAAACCGCTTGACGACAGTAAGCTTCCCGTCAAGGAAATCCACATCTATCCTGATGGGACGACCGACGAGAATGGGAACCTCAAGCCCGAGTATGTCGAGATTGGCACCGAAGAGTCCAGAACTCTCGAAACGGTCCCTGCAAGTGTCTATATCAAGAATACGATACGCCATAAGGTCATTCTGAGGTCAGATATTGAAAGCAAGCTGCCTGAAGAAAGAGAAATACTCATAGCACCTCTTCCTCTCCAACCAGTGTTCAGATGCCTTGCCGGAGCCTCGGTCCTGACGGACATCATAATAGGAAAGTTCATGTACCACCTTCCGTTCTACCGCCAGATACAACAGTACAAGGAGGCCGGGATTGTGATAAGTGACTCCACGATGGGAGAATGGTACGAGGCGGCGGTCGAACGGCTCAAGTTGCTGTATGATCTTCTGCGAAAACAGATATTGCAAAGCGAATACGTCCAGGTTGACGAAAGTGTGGTTCCGGTGATAGACAACGAGAAGCATAAGGCCCGCAAGGGCTATGAATGGTGCGTGCGTGACGGCCTGTCCGGTGATGTCATGTTCTACTACGACCGTGGCAGCCGTGGCGGCAAGGTCGCTCGCGAACTTCTCGGAGACTATAAGGGCAATGCCCAGACAGACGGCTACGAAGGCTATGACCAGTTTGAACCGCTGGAGGGCATTACCATGTATGGATGTTGGGCTCATGCCAGAAGGAAGTTCGTCGATGCTCTTGAGACTGACAGGAAACATGCTACAGAGGCCATCGTCTATATCAGAAAGCTGTATGAGGTTGAATCCAAGGCCGATGAGGCGAACCTGAGCCCCGATGAGCGCAAGGCAAAGCGTCTGGAGATATCATATCCGACCATACAGGTCTTTGAGAAGTGGATGCTGGATACATATCCCACTGTCCTTCCGAAGAGCAAGATCGGTATGGCGATCTCATATACATACACCTTATTGCCCAGGCTGAGCCGATATGTCAACGACGGACGCATAAACATCGACAACAATCTCATTGAAAATGCAATCAGGCCACTGGCTCTCGGACGCTTATGTTGTACACCACATAATCTACCTTATGTTGGCAATGCAATTATGTTGGCATCGTAAGTTAAGTCTTTTATACTCAATGATATGATTACTGCAATGCCAACATAACGTACAACTGTCTAAAGAGATTTAAGGAAGCCAATGAGCGTTTTGCCTTTGGGATTATACTTTGGGGCGCCTTTTACAAACACCTCGCAAGTTTTTAAAGCTTTGGACTTCATTCTGATGTTAACCTCAGCATATATGTTAGTAGTGTTAACTGATACATGTCCCAACCATGAACGTATGGTATTGATATCCACTCCCGCTTCAAGTAAATGAGATGCGGTCGAATGACGTATCGTATGAGGGCTGATATTCTTTTCTCCGATTGACGGCATGACTTCCGCAGCCTTAGCTGCATATCTTGATACCAGTTCATATATACCGAACCTTGTGATGGGATCACCATATCGATTAAGAAAGATTGGTTCTTCAGGACTTCTTTTCATATATGGCTGCAATAGCTTTACCGTACTGTCCCATAATGGGCATACTCTTGTTTTATTACCCTTACCTCTGATTGTCGCCAAGGATGCCTGAACTCCGTTGCCTATAGCGATATCTTTTATTCGAAGATTCACTGCTTCGGTCGCTCTTGCCCCGCTATTGTACAAGAACATCAGTAGAGCATAGTCTCGAGCTCCTTGGGATGTCGTTTTGTCAGGTATGGAAAGCAGCGTTTTCATCTCATCTTTTTCCAAATACACAACTTTGTGGATTGCTTTCTCATCTTGTTTTTTTAAACCGAACCTCTTGATGGGTATATTCTTCAATTTTGTATACCAAAACAGGTATTGAGGTTCCGATGTTGAGATGTAGTTTGCAAAGCTATGTATGGCAGAAAGCCTGTGATTTCTCGTCCGTATAGAGCAGTTTTTTGCTCGCTCAAGATTGAGTAAAAAGCTCTCCACAAGTTCTGAAGTTAGTTCTTCTACACGAAGTTTATCAGGAGAAAGCCCATTCTCTGTAACATATTCAAGTAGTTGACGCAGGGCGTCCCGATAACTGGTAATCGTATTTCGCGACAGGTTTCTTACGACGGGCAGATATTCAGTAAGATATCTTCGAAGCCAGTATCCTATAAGTTCTTTGTCAGACTGTTTCATAGCGCAGCATAAATTTGGAAGCGTTTCCCCGCCTCATTCAATAGTTGATTTGTAAAAGAGATATACACAGCTGTACTATCAAGATTGCTGTGACCCAAGTATGTAGATAACACCGGCAAGAGGGCCTGTACGTCCTTTCCTTCCTTATACCATTGTGCAACGCGTTTTGTTGCAAAAGTGTGACGAAGATCTTGAAGACGAACGTCAGAGTAAGCAGTATCCGAACGATGGATGCCGGCTTTTTCCCTGATTAAGCGGAAGGCTTGTTGGAACGAGGACAACTGAACAGGATTTCCTCTTTTATCAATGAAGAGGTGGTTATCGGAGACACATCTACGCAACGTTATTTCAGAACGCCACAGCAAGTAGTCCTCAAGCATTCGAGACACTTCTTCGCCAAAAGGGACTATACGGCTTTTGTAGAATTTTGTTTCCCGAATGTGCACAATGCCATCTTGGAGAAGAATATCATCTATAACGAGATGAGTAGTCTCGCTGGGACGTAATCCAAGGCAATATGTCAGTTTGAGCATCGTCTGAATGACCTCCGGGTATTCAATATTAAAGCGCTTCCTATAGGTTAAGGCGGTTTCAAAGATTAGTTTCAGTTCCACGTTGGAGTAGATGTATGGCACAAAGTCATCTGGTTTCGCTGGCTTATCCTTTGGCAAAGGATTTACCGTCATATATCTTCTGGCCACTGCCCACATAAAGAACCCATTCAACGCCGCATTTATACTGAACCAGTATGTGGTGGCAACTCCTTCTCTGACGCCATGCGCATTCAAGTAGTGAAAACAATGCTGCTCTGATATGATGGAGAGATCTTTATCTGCTCCGATATATTTGCAGAAGTTCTTTAGTATGAAGCCGATTGTACGAGCCTTCTCTCCAAGACTCATTCTGTACGATATGTACATAGTTACTGCTTCTCCCATTTTCATAGCAAGCCCTCCCATTCCATTTTGGAGACCTCGTGCAAATGTGACAAGTCTACCTTCGCATATATTCGGGTGGTGTCAAGCAAGCGATGACCCAACAGATCTGAAGTTTCTTTCAATGTCCCGCCATTGTTCACAAGGTGACTGGCGCAGGCATGACGTAGGGAGTGGCCACCCCTATGATGAACATGGATATCAAGTCCCTTATACGCTCTAGCAACCAGATAGTAAACAATGCCTCTCGTGATTTTTTTGTATGGCATACACAGCGTCAGAAAGAGATAATCTCGTCCCATTGCATTGTTCCGTCCTTCCAGAAGATAATCTGTAATGAGCCCGGCAACTGTTTTATCTAGAGGAAAAGCCTGAACGCCGCCTCTCTTTGCCCTCCGGAGATAGATACATTCTTTATTCCAGTCGATATCGTGCAGGCGAAGGTCTGCCACTTCTGAGGATCTCATTCCATATACGGCCATCAATGCCATAATGGCCGTATTCCTTCTTCCTCGTGCGTTCGATACCCCATAATACCCTACAAGCTGCTCCACTTCATTCCACGAGGGTGAAGAAGGCAAGGTTTCCATTGAGAACTGACGAGGAGCCTTAATGGCATCAGGAACAATTGAGCATAAGTTACATGCAACGGCATATCTTAAGAAGTCTCTCAAGGTTGTGACGATAGTCGCCATCGTTCGGCGGCAGCATCCGCCGTTATGGCGATAAGCAAGATATTCATCAATATGTTCCAGCGACAAAGATATCAAACTGCTCTTATGACGGATGAAGGACATGAAGCACTTCAACTCTCGCTCCCTGCCTATCAATGTGGCATCTGCCAGTCCCTTGCTATCACGAGCCCATTGAACATAATCGTGCACTACATCGTACTCCAAAGGATCTAATTTCTCTTCTCGATACAGAATACCGGCATATGATAGCCAGCCATATGCAACAGCCCTGAACGTTTTTATCCATTTTTGAGAAGGAGTTCGTCCATACGAACAATCTTCTGCCTCTCTATCTTTTATAACCTTTTCCAGATCTGACTCGAACACGTGATTCCGTTCTGCCAAAGACAAGCGGTCAATTATGATAATTTGCATCCAGGCATACTCGTGTAAGCGATTGTAAGACATGCCTTGTGCTTCAAGGCTTTTTAGGTATGAGTACCTTTCTTCGTAAAAAGGGTATGTCAAGTAGCGCATTCTGTAATGGCAGACTGAACTAAAGCGATTGAACAAGATGCTTGAGTCGTTATACCTTGGATCAAGACGCCCCATGTCATTCAGCCATTGTGTGACGGTGCTCACCAAGAATGTAGATTTTGGACCATCGTAGTTGTTTTGCATAACCATTATTTCTGATAAACTTACCATGGTGCCTTCATTGCCCAATGACAAATGACGTGTAGCAAACAATAACTGGTCCGCAGTCATCTGAAGTGAGCGGATGCCATTTCCTTCAGACTGCTTCTTAACAAGGAACAGCTCGCGTTCCCGCAATAGAGGAGCGGTCATGTGCGCCTCTACTTTTCTTTTGATTTGGAATAGTGTTTCTATCATATATTGCTCTGATCCATTTGAGGACCTATAGTAATATACGATAAATTATGTTGTGGATATGGCAGCTAACAAACTAAAGTGCAAGGCAATATCCTACGATACCAACATAACAGCATTGCCAACATAAGGACGCAAGAATTGGCTCTTCTGCGGCAATGACGCTTCGGCATACCGTGCAGCCATCGTTTACTCGCTTATCAGCACCTGCAAGAATGCTGGCATTGAGCCACGCATCTGGATGGAGGATGTCCTCACGAAAATCCCGTACTATCTTCGCGACGGGAAGGATCTCTCGGAACTTCTCCCACGTCAGTGGGCCAAACTTGAAACTAATCGTATCGACTCGAACTCATTAGCTCCCAATCGGAACTAATCGGATACTAATCTCAGCCAATCGCCCGTATCGCTTTGAAATGTACCACCTGTAGCGGAATCAAATGTACCTCCATGGGTGGCAATGCTCCGAAATAAAACTATACGTGCCTCACCGGAGGCTTACAAATATCTCTAATCCTTCCATTCTATTTCATTAATTAAACGTTCAACTTCGCCTTCCACTCGTGGGTCTTCGTCCTCACGCAGAGAAATGGCCAAAGATAATCTGTCAACCCATTCGGCTTTTGTACCAATAGCGGTGACTGGTGGATATTTCCATGCTTCAATGATGATGTTGCCATCAAATTCGTTGGGGCGTACTAAGACTCCCAATGATTTGAATTCCCGTAGTTGTTTGACTGGCACCATGATTATTCTTTCCGGATCAGGATTCAGCCATGTGTAATGTGCAAGGGCATTGATGCCACATACTGGGAAATTATCGTCAGAGAGCAAGTCATCACAGTAAATGCGTTCTTCAATAGGGTTAACGAGGAACGACTGGGCTTGCTTCCACAATTCCAATCCTTTCTTGTCAAAGTGGATTACCTTCCGTTTAGAGTGTCCAGATACTTTCTCGCACAGCCCCAAGTCTTCGAGGCAAGTAATACCAAGTGTAATGCTTGCATATGAATACGGAATTTTATTCTCTATGTCACGTGCTGCCAATCCTTCGATACTCTCGATCTGTAGATGATAGAGCAGCAGGTATTGTGCGACTGGCGATAAGACCTTAGCCTGTTTGGTTTTACGAATGCGCTCATTAGCCAGGAGCATTGGCAAATGGACGTATTTGTCAGATACAACGAAATACACGTCTTTGTCAATTAGTCTCTGCCGTTCATAGGCAGGACAAGTTGGCAACAAGAATACGGTTGGAAGCTGGAATAACGAAGTAAGGTTGTTTGCAGTAACAGACAAATTACGTGGGGTAGCTACTTTATCTTTAGGTTCTGCGAATAGCAATGGCATACCATGAAACTCCCCATCGTAGAACTTGTACGACAACATTTCTCCGATGGTAACACCTTTCATCTGCGCCCTGCTTCGTTCTTGCAGCTGTATAGGTCTTCCTAATATGGCAATATCTTTTATTTTAACCATTCTGCTTGATTTTAATATACCATTAAAACGATGCAAAAGTATTAAAATAATCTAAGATAACCAAAGATTTTTGGGAATCTAACTGGATTCTTCCTGTTTTCCGCAATGGGACACCCTTTAGCGACCGGAGTAGACAGCAGGAATAAAACGCAAAAAACCAGTCCGGAGATAAAGCATTCAAGAAGTATCTTGTCGAGCAGACCGTGGAGCGCTTACAACATTTTGAGTCCCTGGACAAATAGTTCAAATAATTAAAATGGCTGCCATACTTTAGCAGTAAGACTGATTATTTTTGCCAACGAATAATAAACACCAACATTATGCCTAGATTTTATTGCGTTAATTGCGGAAAGGATTTCTCCAGTGTAAGAAGCCTTACTATGTCACCATGCCAACAGCATCCCCTGGGTTCTTTTAAAGGAAACCATATCCTGTATGAAGGGAGCGAGAAATCCACATACACTTGTAAGTATTGCGGAAAGCAGTTCTCTACTATTCGGAATATGACCTGGTCGCCCTGTCAGAATCATCCTAAAGGTGCATTTAAAGGGAACCATTCACCGGCGCTGTAAAATAGCTCATCAGAATGAATTCAACAGGAAACACCATTCAAACTCTTGAATGGTACGAGCACATTCGCCTCAACCCGGAAATGTATATCGGCAGAATTGGGGACGGCTCTGACGTGGAAGATGGCATCTACACCCTTCTCAAAGGCCTTATTGATAGTTCGGCCGACGAGTTCGAAATGGGCTATGCCAAGCGACTTGAGATTAAGATCAGCGGTCTGGCCGTTTCTCTGAGAGAATACGGCCGCGGAATTCCTCTCGAGTCTGTTGTGAATTCTACCAGCGGTTTATCCGTTGGAATTGGCGCCAGAAAGGATGTTGTCACCACAAATAGCTACAAGGTGGCCAATGCTCTTTCTGAAGAGTTCTCAGTTGATTCCTACCGTAGTGTAGCTCGCTCATGGGCATTGTATTCCAAAGGGTGCCTCACTGATCAAAGAATAGAAGAAGACAAGAATCTGGAGCCAGACGGCATCAGGGTGAAATTCGCCTTAGACAAAGAACTGTTCCCCAATAGCTACTATCGGCTGGAGATTGTCAAGGACATTCTGGAGCAGTACTCAGCAAAGCACGAAGGCTTTCCAATCTCGCTCAATGGCTATTAGCAATAGAGTATGAATTACGTTGAATCAAATCAAGAAATAATTTCTTATATTTGCACTTGACATTAGCAATAGAGTATGAATTACGTTGAATCAAATCAAGATATCCTCAATCGTTGGAAAGCGAAGTTCTGTGAGGACAAGTCAAAGGACTCTGAGTATGAGGGGTACGAACCGGCAAAGTATTTTGCTGAAGACGGTATTATGTATAGAGGAGCGCTAACGTATCTACCCAAAACGCATGAGGATGGTAACACTACGTATAGGTGGGCGCATGCCTGTAACGGAAATGAAAACGCATTATGGGAAGCCGCTCCTTTACGGGTCTTGTATTTAACCAAAGACCAGAATACATCGGGATGTGAAACTTGGGATGTTCGTTCGGAGTCATATAGATACCTTGCCCCTAATGCCACAGAGAATGATTTATCAACGGTAAGGTTTCATGTTAATCTTGTGTATTCCTTATATGGATTGTTGAAGACTACGCCTGAGAGGATGATGGGCTTCGAGGATTTTACTGATGCTGAAGCCTTGAAGCTATCAGAGGAAGCGATTTATGCCAGGATAAACTGTCGTAAGGAGTATGGATTGGAATCTTGTAGTGATGAGAAATTAAGCACAGCCATCAATACATATAAAGATTACCTCAGAGAACAAGTCTGCAATCTGGATGCGGACTTATTTATCTGTTGTGGTAGTCACAATGATAAGAATATCATTCTTGAGAACCTTAATGCGTTTTATGATAATAAGTTCAAATGGATTGGCTACGCCACCTGGTATAATGAAGAGGATAACAAGGTCGCGATAGATTCTTACCATCTAAGCTATATGAAGGGAGGGTATCAGCAGCGATATGAGGACATTGTAAAGACGTACTTCGACTTTCTCAAGTATCATCCTGATTTTCTCAAACACCGCATAAAGAACAGTTATTCCTCTAACTGCTCACAGTAGTTAATTGCTTTTCTGAAGTCAGGGAACTCAATCTCTTCGTCGTGTTCCTCATACAATACATGCTCATAGAAATGATCTTCTGAGCGTTTCCCGGCCAATGCATATGAAAGTTTCGTCTTGACGCCTTTCTCGTTTTCATATTCAAACTGCATCCGTGCCATGAACAATTCCGGATAGGGTTCATATTCAAATTTTGTAATTGAGAATCTGCTCTGCTCTTCCTTCGTCAATTCTCTAAATCCGTACAGAGAGTAGAGAAGGTACATTTCATCAAGGGGTATTCGATTCATAGCGCTTTGTTTTTTCGGCAAAGATATGGAGCGCCCCTGCCAAAAGCCAGCAGTCCTTTTTTTTGCTACATTTTTAGCATCAATTTTCAAACTGCTTGTTTTTGGCAGTGATAACATTTACCTTTGCATCAGATCAAGAAACTATATATGGCAAAGAATTACTTCGAAAGGTATGTATGGTTACTGAACGTAATCAATGATTACGGCCCCATTACCTTCAAAGAAATCAGCAATCGCTGGGCTCATAGTAAGGCTAATACGCTTGGTGAGAGTTATCTGCCCGAAAGAACCTTCCATAATCACAGAGAGGCTATCCAGGAGACCTTCGGCATTGAAATCAAATGCGACCGCTCACTTGGGTACTACATAGCCGACAGTGACGAACTCAAGGGAGAAGGGGTGCGCCAATGGTTGCTGGCCTCTCTTTCCTTGAATAATCTCCTCAACGAGAGCAGGGACATGCGTGACCGGATTCTATTCGAGAAGATCCCCTCAAGCCAGCGCTGGCTCTCCGTAATAGTGAATGCGATGCGGGCAGGCAAAGTCATTGAGATGACTTATCAGAGCTTCTGGAGAGATGAGCCTAATACCTACAAGGCGAAGCCATATTGCCTGAAACTTTTCAAGCAGCGCTGGTACATGCTGGCCAAGAGCGAAGGGAAGGATACGCCGCGAATCTATTCCCTCGATGAGCGGATGATTGATGTCAAGCCTACGGATGAAAACTATATGCTTCCTGCCAAGTTCAACGCAGAAGAATACTTTAACGACTATTTCGGCATCATCGTGGGCACCGAATGGGCGCCGCAGGAAATCAAGATCAGGGTTGTAAATGACCAGGTAAAGTATTTCGATTCGCTGCCCCTGCATGATTCTCAGATTAAGGTACCCGCTGAATCAAATGAGGAGTACACAGTCTATAGATATCACATGGCGCCTACATTTGATTTAAAGCAGGAGCTGCTTAGCCGCGGGCCTGCAGTAGAGGTGTTGAGTCCTGAAGCATTCCGCCTGGAAATCCAGGAAGATATCGCCGCGATGGCAAAGAAGTATGGTCTATGAAGGATTTTGCAGCCATAGATTTTGAGACGGCCAATGAATGCCGATGCAGCGTCTGCAGCGTGGGTGTGGTAATCGTCCGGAATGGAGAGATCGTGAATTCATACTATAGTCTGATTCATCCGGAGCCGGAATACTATCAGTGGTTCTGCCAGCAGGTTCACGGCTTGTCGGAAGAAGACACTGAGGATGCACCGGTGTTCCCGTATGTCTGGGAGAAGATTGCTCCGCTGATTGAGGGCCTTCCGCTGGTAGCGCATAACAGCAACTTCGATGAAGGCTGTCTGAAGGAGGTGTTCAAGGTGTACCGGATGGATTACCCTGACTATGAGTTCCACGACACTCTGGCCGCATCCAGGAAACATTTCGGATGCAGTTTGCCCAATCATCAGCTCCAGACTGTGGCTGCAGCGTGTGGGTACAATCTGGAGAATCACCATCACGCATTGGCCGACGCAGAGGCCTGTGCTCACATCGCAATGAAACTACTGTAGAGATATGCAAAAGATTCACAAGAGACTTGCCCCCAATCAAATCACGGAACTCTCTCAGTGCGAGATTTTCGTTTTCGGCAGCAATCTGGAAGGACTACACATGGGCGGAGCGGCACGCTATGCCTATGATCATTTTGGAGCAGAATGGGGCAACGGAGTAGGACCGCAGGGTCAGTGCTACGCAATTCCGACGATGCACGGACCGCTGTCCGACATCAAACCTTACGTTGACGATTTCATCGAATACGCCCAGCAGCATCCGATGAACCGTTTCCTCCTCACCAGAATCGGCTGCGGCATCGCCGGTTTCAAAGACAAGGATATGGCTCCGCTGTTCAAGGAGGCCCTGAATCTTCCTAATGTCTCCTTCCCGAATGAATGGTTTATCCAGCTTCTGGACTATGTCGAACCCCGGGAAAAGAGGAAGCAAGCAACTCCGCCGGTCATCAATATGGATGTGCTGAAGCGACTTTGTAAGGAGCATCTATACACGATAGGCGCAGGTATTCCATGGGATGAGCCGGACCTCCTGATTCGCTATGTCATTGCCGAAGACAAGTTCGGCTATAAGGCTATGGGGAACTTCTTCTTCCTTGAAGACACTCTCTATGTATGGGACTTTGACGATGCCTGGGCTCCGGACCATAACGCCGATATCGTCGAAGAGATTTTCTACGACGAGTGTAAGGGACGCGGATATGCCCACCGGGTGCTTTTCGCTGGTGTCAAGACTCCGTACAAAGATTCAAAGGGCGAAAGCATCTTCACCGGCGATGTCTGCCACATCAAGTTCCACGGCTCCGAGTATGACTTCCCGCTGACCACACTGGGTTGGGAGGAGAATCCGGAACATTTCCGCTATGCTTTCGTCCTGGACAATCATTGCATCCATCCGGAAGAATGTGAGAGCATCACCCGCGTCGGCACCGTCTTCTATATGCTCAAGCCGAATGATGACGGCAATATGGTCGATGAAAAAAGTGCCGAATTCACGGACATCTATGGCCAGAACCCCGATCCCATCGAGCGCCGCCTGGAGATGGCGAAGTACACGCCCAGTTTCCACGAGAAATACTGGGAATACGCTGCCCTGAAGGTGCTGGAGATAGAGTACGGTTGGCGATACTATCCAGGGCTTCCGAAACCGGATGAGGATTAGATAATTCTCGTATTATAGGTATATTTGCAATACATTATTGTTAAGCCATAGCCCCAATGAAAGACTTTGTTAAGGAACGTTTGCAGTCATTATTAGAGAATCTCGACGATCTTTTCCAAGATAACGAGCTTGCATATTTCAGCTCTCATTGCAAAAACGAACTGCAGATTCGAGACAGAATTGCCTGGAGACTACACCAAGATATCACCAAAGAATATGGAGACCTTTATGTTGTCCGCAGGGAGTGGGCTCCTGAAGAAAAAAATAAGAGCAGAGTTGACCTGGCCATCTTAGAGATGAAGGCGGACAAGAAAAGCGTCCAGAAGGTTATCGCCTTGATTGAGTTTAAGGCTCATGCTATTGCCAGACCTGAGCCGGCTTATTATGGTTTGGAATTCCAGAACGATGTGAAGAAGATGCGCGATTTTAAGAAGGATGTCAATATTTGCGCTGACGCGGATTTGTACTTTGTCTTCTTGGAAAGCGGGCAAAACGAAAAGGCGGATCAATATGAATCCGTGTTGGGCTATGCAAAATATCAAACGCCAAATTGCAAATACTGCCGGGATGCTCAAGATAAAGATTATCTCCGTGAAATAGAGTCTCACTGGCAAGAGTTCAAGAAACGATTGCCTGAAGCTGATATTCATGCGCCCAAGGCGATTTTCGTTGGAGAAGCGTTCGGGTATAAGCAGTATGTTTCTCCTTTATTGATTGGGCCCTTGAAATAAAGCAAAGAAACGCGGTACTTGCTCGTCTGTCAGTTTGGTCTCCAGATTTCACAGGTTGCGACATCATATAAAGGCTTCTCGGATCAAATGAACATATATGAGAAGGCATTTGTCGCAGAGATACAAGAAATGTGGGACAAAGCTTCGAACAAACAGTGATGTTGCATCTCCGTTGAGCCTACGGCAATATAAACAACAAAGCGGTCAAGCCCTTCTTCCTCCGCTGAAACTCCGTCAGACATTCCCAACTGCCATCCCGTCACTCTTAATCGTAAGCATACGGTAAACCCCATATGGTTATTTCGGAGACTTTAGAGTTTCTCCAAGGAATTTTGGAGATTCTCCGAAGGAAGTTGGAGACACTCAGGAGATTATCGGAGATTCCCCGACGTCTTTACAAGGCTTTCCCCCTGACCCAGAGCACAATCCCGAACCACCATTAGTCGAAGATACGGATAAAGAGGAAGAACAAGCCTTTAGCGACCGGAGTAGACAGCAGGAATAAACGCAAAAAACCAGTCCGAAGACTGGTTTTTGCTTGTTTAGTAGCGGGGGAAGGACTCGAACCTCCGGCCTCCGGGTTATGAGCCCGACGAGCTACCAACTGCTCTACCCCGCGATGTGGAATGCAAAGATAGTAATTATTTTTAATATTGCAAAATTTTCTTTTAAAATACACCGCACCGGGGTTTGATAGTATATAGGGAGACACTCATTGCCCGGCTATTTGGGGGAAAGCTGCAAACAGTTTCAACGCTGCCGATGTTTCTTCAATGAGTTTATTCTTTACAAAGGTCTTGGCCTTCGCGTCATTCAAGACTTCGCCGAGTCCCTGCATCAAAAGCTTTGGACTTGACTCGCAGACATGTTCTGCACACCATGCGGCATATTCGCTTACACTCTTTCCTGTTCTCTGCCTTACAATCTCTTCATTGATTTCCGTGTGGTTCTGCAAGAAAAACCACACATCATATATATCTCGCGGAGAAAGACGCTCGCCCATGGCGCATAACTTATGGGCAAACATGTCCGGCATTGTCATTACCCGAATATCAGTGCCGGCCAATGAAAGCGTCTCATAATGGTTGGGATACTCTCGCGTAGAAATTTCCACTTTCAGCATCCGCTCTCCTTTTCCATAGTTAAGCACAATGACAAGTCCATAGTTCTTCTTGGCTTCATCGTCAACCGTGCCGAAACGAGTCAATATGGCTCTTACTCTGTCATATACAATGTCAAGTTTGTCCGGGACAAGCAGATTGAAATCCAAGTCTGTAGAGAAACGGCCCAGATTATGGAAGAACATCAATGACGTACCACCCTTAAATGCCAGAGCGTTGCAGAGTTCTTTGTCCTTAAAAATCAGGCTCAATATCTGAGCCATGTAGAGCTTATGTTTATTCTTGTCCATAATTATCTCTTATTCAGCAGTTCTGTCGTTCTCTCCGTCAATACTATTGAATGGTAGCACGGCAGAAGTTGTCGAACTTTAGTTTTATCGAGTGAATTAAGGTTATCGAAATAGCAGTTCCCCGAACTTAGGTAAAGCATGTCAAGGAATGCCCGTTCCGGAGATGCAATCAATATGTTGTCGTGGCGTTCAATACCGTCCATCCCGATCCACAGTTCCGGATTTATGGAGCGGAACTGATATTCCCTGCCGTCAATCTCCACAGTCCGGTTCAGATAACTTACACATGTGATGGCTTCGTCGTATTGAAATACGACACCGAAACGCTGAAGCACATACTCCAATGATATATAGACCGGGCGAAAAAGACAGCATGCCATTTCCCTTTCATCGTATGTGGCTTTTGTATAGATGCCACGTCGTGGATTACGTATCTTTCCTTCCTTGACATAATAGTGCAGCGACTTGGACAGTTTCTGGCTATCCGTACTCGCAGTCAACATCCTCAGCGATTGGATGTTAAAGACAGTGCGTGTGCTGCCCAAGATTGCTTCAAGCACATTTTTTTGTGAACTCATAATCCTAATTATTCGTATTATCAGTTCACAAAAATAGTAAAAATATCATTGAAAACATAAATATACCGCCCCTTCCCGTCAAAACAGCAGCATCACGAATAGCACGAGGGCGAAGACCTCAAATCGGCGTCGACCATCTATCGCCTCATCCAGAACCAGTTCCGACGGGTCGGTTTTCACGATTTCGCTAAGTTCCTCCTTATCTAAGGACAAGAACTCACGCGCGGTCCATTTCTGGGCGATTTGGCCTCCGGAGATGAAAGACACCCCGGGATTAGCTCTATTGAGACTCATTAAAGTCCGCCTGTCCGCACGATACACCGTCACGTCCTCGAGCTCCAAATCCCCACTTGCAGCCACGATGGAGCGAAGCCCCGCGCTTCCGGAAAGTTTCCTAATCTCAGCGATGCTCTCCTCACTTACGGAAGATGGGTCGTAAGAAGAAATTAGAAGCACCTTTCCGCGAAGCAATCGGCTGTCGGCATATTCCCCATTCTCGTCTACTATGCTTATCATCCCCTCTTCAAGTTCCTTTCCAGTATGCAAGTCGGTAAGGTCGAGAAGCGGAAGTTTCATAAAGGAATAGATGCCGAATCCGGCGACGAACACACAAGCCACTCCGCTGATAATCTTTCTGTAAAGTGGCCTATAATGCTGGCGGACATAAGGCACGAAAGCCACCGTCCATATCACCAAAAGAACTATGTTTTTCAGAAAACTCTGAAGATGAGTCATATGCACCACTTCTCCGAAGCACCCGCAATCCATATCGGGATTGAAGATGAGAAGCAGGAGCGTAAGCACCGTAAAAAGCGAAAGCAGGGCCAAAGTCACGTTTCGCATCACCCTAACCCAGATGCCACTGATGAGGCAAATACCCACAAAGCACTCTAACAGATTGAAAAGGAGCGCTGCGAAAGTAGCGAAACCGCGAAGGAATCCTATGTGAAGGAAATTGAAATAAGACTCCATCACGAGCGCACTTCCCACCGGGTCCATCAACTTGAAAAGTCCCCCCACCAGAAAGACCGCACCCAGGATGAAGGCGCACAGGCGCTTCAAAAAACCGTGACCTTTCATAACTTATCTGTCTATAGCCTCATCCACCATCTTCTTCAGCGAAGCGAAGATAACATCCGGCGACTCCATAGCCCCCGACTCGTCGCTACAGCCCAGAACCTTGAAAGAAGGATCCAGCTCCGCCTGCCTCAAATACATCTGACGCACACGACTCTGGAATGCGATGGACGCCTCGTGAATGTCCTGAGCCCCTACCAGATACGAGCGATCATCGCCTTCGCGCGAAGATGCCAAGTTCTTCTCCACGAAAGTGATGGGCACGTCCAAGAATATGTTCAAATCCGGAACCGGCTCCCCGAACGCCCCGTACTCCACATCGAAAATCCACTTTCTCAGCCGCTCAGCCTCCTGCGAATCAGAGAGTTTGGCGCATTGATAAGCGATATTCGAATAGACATACCTGTCCAGCAGGACCATCTTTCCTTCTGCCAATTTGGCCTTTATCTCATCCGCAGCGGCGTGCCTGTCCTCGGCGAACAGAAGTGCCACGAGCTGTGGGTGCACGGCATCGTTAGGGCCAAACTCGCCACGCAGGAATCGAGATATCAAGTCTCCGTAGACCGCAGACTCGTAACGTGGAAAATGTATGTACTCCAACTCGCCACACCGGGCTGTCAGATATTCCCTTAACTTTTTTACTTGAGTGGACTTCCCCGCCCCGTCAAGTCCTTCTAATACGATGAGCATATTTGCAAAATTAACAAATAAATTCGCAGCATACTATATTTTACCATTATTTAAGAGTATTTTTGTGCCATGGTCAAGATAATGGGTATAATAAACCTCACTCCGGACTCTTTTTTCGAGAAGAGCCGCTATAACTACAGCATTCTGGAAAGCACGGCGGACATCGTGGACGTGGGAGCCATCTCCATGCGACCGGGCGCCGAAGATGTCTCGCAGGAGGAGGAATGGCGACGCCTGAAAGGGTTTATAGAGAATTGGCATAGCGAAAAGCAGTTATCCGTGGACACCACGAGGGCTGCCATAGTGAAAAAGGTCTACGAAGCGGTAGGCCCATTCATCGTGAACGACATCTCCGCAGGCGAAGACGATGCGCAGATGCTTAAGGTCGTGGGCGAATTGGCCTTACCATATATAGCGATGCACAAAAGGGGGAATCCCCGCACGATGGACGCACTGGCCTGCACCGACAGACCCATTATGGAGACGCTGTGCGAGTATTTCGCAGAATTCGAGAAGAGGGCCGAGGCGGCAGGCGTGAAGGACTGGATTCTGGACCCGGGGTTGGGTTTCGCGAAAACAGCCGCGCAGAACGTCGAAATCATCGAAAAGCTGGAGGTGCTTAAAAAATTCGGCCGCCCCATACTAATAGGAGCAGCCGATAAGAGATTCACCGAAGGCAGAACCGAATTCTACCATCTGGAAGCGTTAAAACACGGAGCTGACATTCTGAGAGTGCACGACGTGGAAGCGGCGAACCGCACATACGCCCAGTACCAGAGCTATTGCGAACATCACGAATAGTATCCAATAGCACCCCTGCGGCATCACGCTCATCCAGGTATCATCCTCGCCGATACCGTCCATACGGCTCATCAAAAGGCTAAGGAAGTTATTCGTAAAGTGCATAAGGATAGTCAGTTTCAGACTTCCCGTGCTATAATAGACATATCCGAAGAGCACCCCGATGATAAACGCCGGGATGGCCTGCCACATATTCCCGTGAATGATGGCGAAAAACGCCGCCGACACCACGATGGCCAAAACCGGACTCTTGCCGTTCCTCACCAGTCCTCGAAGCACCAGCCCACGACACAACCACTCTTCGAGTATAGGGGCCAATATCGCCACCGACAGCAGGTTAAGCCAGAAATTACCGCCTACCGCCGCCTCCATGGCAGCCTTCAACTCTTCCGACATCTCGGGCAATGCGCTGTTTATCACCTCAATGACGAACGAAGCCGCGAAAACCAGCAGCACCACCAAAGGGTAGAGCCACCACGAAACCTTGCGCGCATCCACATCGACGCGGCTTTTCACCACGCCAGGACGACGGCTTTTGAGCAGCACCAGAACCGCAGTGACTAAAAACATCACCGGGTACGAAACCGTCAGACACACATCCTGAGCCACGCCATTCTTCGTGAGAATCAGCGTGATAACCGATGCCAATACCACCCCCGCCAGGAAAGTCGCTGCGACTAATGCCAATCCGCCCCACGAAGGAGCCCACGTCTGCCTGCTATTCATACAGAGGAGATGGATAAATGCCTTCCTTTACCAATTCGGCAAACTTGGCCACAACCAAAGGCCTGTCTTCCTTGAAGGTAACGCCGAACCATTTGGCCGGAGTGCTCAGGACGTCGCACTCGTCGCCGCCATTCTTTATGAGACAATCCACTACATAAGGGATGTAGAACTCTTTCTTCAACTCCATACCGTTCTGGGCGAGGAACTCCTTGAACAAGGTCTCGGTCTTTTCGAAAAAGTCCGGAGTGAAGCACCACATATTCATGGAGCAAAGGTCCTTAGGCCTAATCTCCACGCGCTGTCCGGTCTCGGAGTTGTCGGCACGCAACACGCCGTCGGCATCGAACATAACGTTATGATGCTCCACCACGTCGATGAGCTTTCCGGTAGAAGCATAAGTGCAGATGCCGCGAGACACTCCACCCGACTCGGAAAGAGTATTGTCCACCTCGAATCCCACTATGGCATAGTTTCCAGAAGAGGCGCAATGCTCTGCACACCAGTCCGCAGCTATTTGAAATGACTGCTTTCCATAGAAGTCATCGCCGTTAATGACCACGAAAGGCTCGTGAATGGCGTCCTTGGCCATAAGCACTGCGTGGGCAGTACCCCACGGCTTTTGTCTTTCCTCGGAGATGGCGAATCCTTCCGGAATCTTGTTAAGTTCCTGAGTCACGAAATCGAATTCGAGAGGCGTACCGTCCTTACATACCACGTGAGCGTACTTGGCCCTGACGGTCTCTTCCATCTGCTCCTTAAAATACTCCCTTACGATGTAAACGACCTTGCCGAATCCGGCCTGAACTGCATCATATATAGAATAATCAATGATGGTCTCTCCAGAAGGGCCTAATCCGTCCATCTGTTTCAATCCACCATAACGGCTACCCATACCGGCAGCGAGAACAAGAAGTGTAGGTTTCATTATCATTATATTTTAGAACTCGGCAAATTTAACTAAATTTGCGCAATTATGGGCATTCTTAAAAATATTTGGGACAAAAGTAAGGACGGCAACAAGCAGGAGCAGCGTTCCCTTATTAGAGTGACCATAATCGCAAGTGCCGTAGCACTGGTTTTTCTTTGCGTAAAAAAGGACAATTTGTTTCAATGGATAAAGGCCGGAATCACTATCTCGAAGCAGAACAGCGAGATAAAGGCTAACAGAGAACACCTCGAGCAGATGGACAGGACCATCTACCTGCTGACTCACGACAGGGACAGCCTCGAGAAATTCGCCAGGGAGAATTTCCACTTTGCGCAAAAAGGCGATGACATCTATCTCATAGACGACTAATGAACTTAAAAGGAAATATACTTTTCCCCATACTACTTTTCGGGAGCATCACGATAGCCATAGCATCGGAGATGATTAGCGGTGCTGCCATTCCGGCATACACCCCGTCCGAGGTCTGCGCGGCAGATACGGTTATCTATCCTACAGAGAATTATAAAGCCCGAAGAGTGGGCTCTTTCGAGGACGTGACCATAGCGGACAGTCTGTTAGAAGGCTCCGACACCCTGCTTTTCGACGCATTGGACACGGCGAAGGTACTCACCGCACGCGACACCATAGTGGCGCCGGACTCCCTGAAGGAAATAGACCCATTCAGATATAAATACTACGTGGCGCTGCTCGATTCCCTGACCCACAGGCAGGTAAGCGACTCGCTCAGAGCCAGCGGCGACTCCCTGATGCTGTGCGAGGCCATCAAGCTGGACTCGCTCTACAGCGCCGATTCAGTGATCAGAGCTAAGGCAGCCTTCGAAAAATGGTACGCATCCCTGTCGAAGGAAGAGAGGAAGAAGTACGATTTCGAGCAGAAAGAGCTTAGAAAAAAGGCTGTTACGGACAGCATAAGGCTGGTTAAGGAAGAGCAACAGGCCATTAAGGACAGCATAACGAAGAACACGCCTCGCATTCTGGACACCTACGCCGTGTCGGATTCGATGCACTATCAAAGAATCATCTCGTGGACTGCCGACAGGGACTTCCAAGAGCTCAATGTTTCCATCCCGGATTCGAGTTACAACTACCACTTCTACGACTACGACTTTCAGCGTAAAGACGTAAACGCCACGTGGTTAGGTGTAGCAGGTTCGCCTGTTCAGCACTATAACTTCTTCCTTAGGAACACTCGCGGTACGGGCTTCTGGGATTCGTACAGCGCGTGGAGCTACTCTCCGCAGACCTTCCGCCAGTATAACACGAAGACGCCGCACACGGAATTGGCCTACTTCGGAACCCTGCTTTCGGACGACGCTAAGGAATCGGATAACGTCCATTTCCTCACGACGCAGAACATCACCCCGGCATTCAATTTCAGCATACTCTACGACAAATGGGGCGGCGGAGGAATGCTCATTAACGAAAAGACGTCGAACAGCACGCTCGGACTGGGAGTCAACTACCTGGGCAAGAAATACCTAATGAATGCAGGTTTCATAAACAACAGCATTACTATGGGAGAGAACGGAGGTATCACCGACATCAGAGAGATCAGGGACACCACCATAGACCCTCGCGAGGTAAAAGTGGCCATGACTTCCGCTTCGTCGGCGACCAAAAGGACTACCTTCTATGCCGACCAGCAGCTCCGCATTCCTTTCAATTTCATAAACGACATACGCAAGTCGAAAGACAGCACCTATACGGCGAGCGACGACATCACGACCGCCTTCATAGGCCACGCCTTGGAGCTTAACAGATTCGGACGCAAATTCAGCGAGAGCTCCACGTCGGCCGATTCGCTGGGCAGGTGGAATATGGACAACAAGCTGTACATCAGGCTTCAGCCGTGGAAGCAAGAGTCCCTGATTTCGAAAATAGACATAGGTCTGGGCGACGAGTACAACTCCTACCATAACGTCACCGCCACGGATACTTCTTCCGTACACGAAAACACCGTCTACACCTATGCCGGAGCAAGCGGAAAGCTCGGCAAATGGTTTGACTGGCAAGCGAAGACACACTATGGTTTCATAGGAACCGGAGCCGGCGACTTCGACATAAGCGCGAACTTCAAGACCCGCGTCTACCCTTTCAGAAAGGCCAAGACCTCCCCTCTCGAGATTTCCGGAGAACTGTCTTCGAGCCTTCTCAAGCCGGAATTCTACCAGCGCCATTTCTACTCTACGATTAACGAGATGCTGCGCTGGGACAAAGACCTTAACCGTATATCCACCACTAAGATAAAGGGAAGCATAAACATCCCTCACTGGAGATTCTCGCTCGACGGAGGATACGCCATCGTTAACAACTACACCTACTACGACACCTTCGGTGTACTGCAGCAGCACGGCGAGCCCATCTCTGTCTTGACGGCCAATTTGAACCAGGAGTTCGTGCTCTGGAACACGCTTCACTTGAACAACAGGGCCCTTCTCCAGTACTCTTCGAACACCGAAGTGCTCCCTCTTCCGAGACTCGCGTTGAACCTCAAATACTACGTTCAGTTCCCGGTAGAGCCAGGAGTGATGGACATGCAGATAGGTATAAACGGCTGGTTCAACACCAAATGGTATAGCCCGCAGTGGAACTACATAACCGGCGTGTTCACGAACCAGAAGGAATGGCAATACAACAACGGACCTTTCTTCGACGTGTTCATAAATATGCAGTGGAAGACCTGCTGCATCTTCGTAAAGGCACAGAACTTAGGCGGAGGGTGGCCAATGGACCACGCGGACTACTTCAGTGCCCACAAACACATCGTGACGACAGGCCTTATGCCAAGCCTTAAGATAGGCATCTTCTGGCCTTTCTACATATCGCCTACCATAAACAAAGTAGCTAACAAATAATGGACGCCAGCAGGTTCATAGCATCGAAGCTCAAGTTCAAGAGCCGATTGGCAATAGGGGCCACAGCTGTGTCTGCTTTCATCATAGTGCTGTCCATAAGCATATTGTCCGGATTCAAGACCGAGATCTACAAAGGCATCTCGAAGATTTGCGCAGAGGTGTGCCTGTACGCTCCCGACTCGAACACCTTCGACGAAGACATAATTGCCACGTTGGAAAAGGATAAGAGGATAGAATCGGTACGAGCTGCCGTAGTGGAGCCATCCATCCTGAAAAGCGGAGAATCCCTCGAAGGCGTCATCTTTCATAGCGACGAAAGCATCTCCGAAAAATTGCACATAAAGATTACCGAGAGTCTCGCTAGAACCCTTTCGGCCCATAAGAACGACACCCTAACAGCCTATTTCATAGGAGACAATATGAAAGTCAGGAACTTCGTAGTGGAAGACATAATCGAAGACCCGGCGCTCATCGACAAGAACGCTCAGATAGCATTTGCAGGAATCTCCGACCTACAACGCGTGAAAGGCCTGCGCACGGGCGAGGCGGACTGCTTGGAAGTCAGGCTGCTGCCGGCCCTCAAGGACAGGCGCTCGATAAATGCGATAGCCCCGGAATTGGCCTACGAGACAGGCTACAGGGCCATCTCCAGCACAGCCCGCTTCCCTGCGATATACGATTGGCTCGAGATTTTGGATGCCAATGTCATTCTCATCCTGATACTTATGTGCATAGTGGCCGGATTCAATATGGTCTCCGGATTCCTGATTCTCATTATGAGGAGCACGAGCACCATAGTCACGCTCAGCGCGCTGGGCATGAACTTCAAACAAATAGGAAAGACTTTCTTGAGACTGGCTTGCGGAAGCACTCTGAAGGGTCTTCTCATAGGTAACGCGACCGCGCTGCTCTTCTGCATCATTCAGGACTGCACGCACTTCCTTAAACTGGATCCGCAGAACTACTTCGTCTCCTACCTGCCCATCCACTTGGATGCAGTGCAGATAATACTGGCAAACCTATTGGCTTTCGCAGCTGTTATTCTGCTCGTTGCCATCCCTACTCGAAGAATCTCGAGAATAGATTCTAAATACCTCTAATATAGAAGGATAGGTATTCTTCAGAAATGGCGGGAGGCTACTTTTCGCCACCCACGCGGCCTTGCTTATATCTTCTTCGCGCTGCGGCACCAGGTCGACCGGAGCATTATAGAGCATCTCGTACCACCAAGTGTGCTTGAGGTGCCAGATTCCATCGCGAAGGTAACAATGGTCGGTCACGCAGATGAGCGGGCCCAACTCCAGATTCTCCACGCCTGTCTCCTCTTCCACCTCGCGAAGCGCCGTGAAGCTTATGTCCTCGCCCGCTTCCTGATGCCCTTTCGGGAGGTCCCACATATTATTTCTCTTTATCAGAAGAAAGTCGCCTCTCTTGTTCACTGCCAATCCGCCCGCGGCATTCACCTCCTTGAATTCGGCGCAGAAGCTCTTATAGGTCTCGTTAGTGTCGCCAGATGGGATGTATATCTTCGAAAGCGACTTGGTCACCTCGAACATACGGGCAAATGTGCCTATGTCCAAATGGTCTCCCGGGTGAAAGACTACGGCGTTCGAATCTGCAAGCGCTTCGTCTTGAGGCTCGCATATCACTATACATCTGTTATCGAAATATATTTTATGCATACCGATTTCTATCTCGGGGCAAATTTAGAAAAAAAACATATCTTTGCACAAAAATATAAAGTATGCCTTCACATTTTAAAAGCAAACACGGCGTAATAGGCCGCTCGAATATGGAGTTGTTTATGGTATTCACCGACTTGAGAAACCTCACCGGTATGATACCGGCTAACGAAAAGGCACTCGAAAAGGTGAGCCTCGACGCCGATTTCGACAACCTCAGAATCAGCGCAAACGGCATAAACATAAACGTCCGCATCACAGAGAGAGTTCCATACTCGAAAATAGTGGTAGATTCCGTAGAATCCCCCATCAAGTTCACAATCACGCTTAACTTCCTGGATATGGGAGGCCATCGCACGGAGTTTTTCATAGAGCTCGATGCCGAACTCAACTTCCTGATGAAGCAGATGTTGGGAAAGAAAATCGAGAATGGTCTCGATATGATAATCGACACTTTGGAAAAGCAAAGCGCCCAAATCTAAGATGAACGAACTTCCTGTCGCCATAAGACTTAACCCATTCAAGGGTGCCGATGGCCCCGCGGGTGAGCCGATTCCCTGGAGTCCCTGGGGAAGGATACTCCCCGAGCGGCCCGTCTTCACGCTTGACCCACTGTTTCACGCAGGATGCTACTATGTTCAAGACGCGTCCGCCATGTACGTGGGACACATTTTCCGAAAGGCCCTCGACAAAGTAGGTCATAAGGGAATAAGGGTTCTGGACCTGTGCGCGGCGCCGGGAGGCAAGACGACCGATTTGGCCACGTCGCTTCGAGAGCGCTACGGCGACGATTTCCTGCTTGTAAGTAACGAGGTCATGCAGGAAAGGGCCAGAGTTCTCAGCGACAACATAGCCCTCTGGGGCGACCCTAACATATTAGTATGCAGCACCGATCCCGCCGTTCTGGGAAGGCTTTCCGGATTTTTCGACATCATCGTGGCGGACGTGCCTTGCAGCGGCGAGGGCATGTTCAGAAAAGACGCCCGAGCCGTGGAAGAATGGTCGGAGCAGACGGTCCAGCTATGCTGCTCGCGCCAGAAGAGGATATTGGCCGATATATGGCCGGCCCTGAAAGAGGGCGGTGTGCTGGTTTACTCCACCTGCACTTACGAAAGATGCGAGAACGACGACAACCTGCTCTGGGCAGCTCAGACCCTTGGCGGCGACATTATCGCTGCCGAAGACGAATTCCCGCAGTACGGGGTTCGCACCACCGAATTCGGCCATCTGCTTAAGGCCGGCGAAGTTCGCGGAGAGGGCCAATGGGTGGGCTCGCTCATAAAGACAGCTTCCTGCGGACGCGTGAATTCGGATATGAGTTTCATTAAGCCACTCCGATTCGGGGTGGAAAAGGGCGAGATGAAGTGTAAGAAGATGGTTCCTTATTCGGACTACGCCCTGAGCCTAGGATACGAAAAGGAGTATCCTGCCATAGAGGTCACTAAGATTCAAGCTCTTGAATACCTTCACCACGATAGCCTGCGCTTTCCGGACGCTCCGCTTGGCTATAATACCATAAATTACGACGGGCACCCTCTGGGATTCGTGAACAACATAGGGAACCGGTGCAATAACCTCCATCCTAACGCTCGCAGAATCATAATGAACATAAAATAGAGTTTCGATGAAACTTTTTGGGACAACTGTCCGTATAAATATTAATCGACTCTATATTAATTAAGATAGTATGAAACTTTCTCAATTCGACTTTAATCTTCCTCAGGAGAAGATAGCAACCGAACCTTCGCGATGGAGAGACGAATGCAAGCTGATGGTACTCCATAAAGACACCGGAGAGATTGAACATAAGATTTTTAAAAACGTCATAGATTACTTCGGAAAGGGAGACTTGTTCGTGCTTAACGACACTAAGGTCATCCCTGCCAGACTATTCGGGAAAAAGGAAAAGACAGAGGCCGACATTATGGTATTCCTGCTTCGCGAGCTTAATCCGGAGCAGAAGCTGTGGGATGTCATCGTAGAACCTGCCCGTAAGATTAGAATCGGTAACAAGCTCTACTTCGGAGAGGACGACTCTATGGTGGCAGAAGTAATCGACAACACCACTTCGCGCGGAAGAACCCTTCGATTCCTATACGACGGACCATACGAGGAGTTCAAGAAAGAGCTCTATTCATTAGGCCAGACACCTGTCCCGGAGTGGGTTAAACCTGTTCCGGAAGAGAGCGACGTAGAGAATTTCCAGACCATCTTCGCGAAGAACGAAGGCGCCGTGTGCGCTCCGGCCGCAGGCCTGCACTTCTCTCGCGAGCTGTTTAACAGAATGATTCTCAAAGATATCGACAAGACTTTCGTGACGGTTCATATGGGCATAGGACATTTCCGCGAGGTGGATGTGGAAGACCTTTCGAAGCACAGAATGGACTGCGAGAGAATGATCATAAGCGAAGAGGCTGCCGATGCCATAAACAATGCCAAGCGCTCGCACCATAAGGTAGTGGCAGTGGGCGTTACCGTGGCCAGAGCCTTGGAGACCTATGTCACCACCACCCACGAGGTTCGCCCGACGGACACTTGGACTAACAAGTTCATCTTTCCTCCTTACGAATTCTCCATTCCGGACGCATACATCTCGAACTTCCATCTGCCTGAGTCCACCATGCTTATGTCAGTAGCGGCCTTCGGCGGTTACGAAAAGGTAATGAAGGCCTATAAGGAAGCCCTCGAAAAAGACTACAAGTTCGGACCTTACGGCGATGCTATGCTAATCCTTTAAGATTATGAGTAAATATATTATCAAACTGGACCTTCCACAAGGCTGGGAGAAGGAAGAAAGCACTTACATAGAAGTCGACGGCACCGAAGTTACGCACATCGAATGCCATCTTCCCGATGATGCCGCCCAAAAGGACATAGCCATCATCGACCTCTACTCGGGCCAGATGCCTTCCGACACCACCGCTTCCGACGAGGCTCTTGCCAATTATGCCGACATCGTGGGCTTCGACGAGGAAGACCCCGAGGATTTCGACCCTATCGTAGAGTGGCCTTTCGCAGGCAAGAAAGCCTACGGATTCGAAGCCCTGTGCGAGGACGACTCCCCTATGAGGCTGATGTGCATTGAAATCAAGAAGGGAATCCTGTGCATAATGAGTATATGCGCCCAGTCCGACGAAAAGCTTGTCGAAGTTATAGAATTGGTAGAAAGAAATTTAAGATATAAGAACGAAGAATAAACCAAATGTTGAACTATGTTGACTTCACCTTCACTCTCCACGCTTGGGGCTATGACCCTGAGTCGTGTGTATGGCTTTAAACCGCAATCAATATATAAATTCATCGAAGAAGCAGGTTCCATCGAGAACCTGTTTCGACTCGATGACAATCATAGACAATCCCTCAAGCTCGGCGACGACGCCCTGGAATATAGCCTTAAGGAATGGGAAAGAATGCGTGCGCTCGGCGCCCGCTTCATCTCCATCGAAGACGAGGCTTACCCGCAATTGCTTCGGGAATGCGAAGACGCCCCCATTGGCCTATATTACAGGAGCGATTCCGAGCCGGAGGAGTTTTTCTCGCACCCGATGATTTCCATCGTAGGGACCAGGGACATCTCCCCTTACGGCAGGCTTTGGTGTCAAAACATCGTTCATGCGCTCGCACAGGCTCCGACTAAGCCAAGCATCGTCAGCGGACTCGCCCTGGGTGTGGACGGAGTCGCGCACGAATCGGCCCTACGCGAGTCTCTGCCCACGATAGCCGTGCTGCCCACCGGCATCGAAAGCTATTCACCGCGCTCTCACTACCTGCTTTCGGAAAAGTGCGCCCACACACCTAACTGCGCTCTAATCAGCGATTTTCCCATAGGCTATCCTATCACTGCGGCCAATTTCCTTCGCCGTAACAGAATCATCGCCGGATTGTCCCGGGCGACCATATTGATAGAATCGAAGAAGCACGGAGGCGGGCTTATTACGGCGCGATTGGCCTCGGAATACAACAGGGACGTGTTCGTGCTCCCCGGCAGAATCGACGACATTCGCAGCCAAGGGTGCAACAACCTGCTGGAACAGGAATTGGCCGAGGTAATCGCGAATCTCGAGACGCTCAGCAGCAGGCTCGGACTCGGGCGCACGTACCTCAGCGCTCGCGGTTCTTTCTGCGAAAGGATTGAGAATCACTACAGTAATTTGCCGCCGGAGATGCTTGAGGACCTGCTTAAGGTGGCCAATTGCATCACGGAACATAGAAATGACATGATGGAGGAAATCGCACAGAGGTGCTCGCTGACGTACAGCAGGGTGTTGAGTTTGTGTATGATGATGCAAAAAGACGGATTTTTGCAGGTAGATTTGCTCCAAAGATGTCACATTATCGTAAAAAAATAGTTAAACTTGCATTAGAAATGAGATTTATAGACACACATATGCACCTAAGCGACGAGGCTTATCGCGGAGAAGAGGAAGCAGTGCTGGAAAGAGCCTTGAATTCAAATGTTTACAAGATGATGATGGCCGACATAGACTCCTCCGAGAGGGGCCCTATGCTGGCGCTTTGCGATGCCCACCCCGGAGTGCTCTACCCTATGCTCGGATTTTATCCCGGATATGTGAGGGAGAATTGGCAGGAAGAAGTGGATGAAGTGATTCGCGAGTGCCATTCGGGCAGAAAGTTCGTGGCGATAGGCGAAATCGGGCTGGACTACCACTCCGACACCCGCTGGTGCAAGCAGCAGAAGGATGCGCTGGTGGCGCAGTTGGAATTGGCAGCGAAACTGGACAAGCCGGTGAACATTCACCTCAGGGACGCCACGGACGATTTCTTCGACGTGATGGATGCTTGTAAGGGTCTGGGAGTCAGGGGTAACCTGCACGCCTTCAGTGGAAGCGCACAGACTTTCAAGAGGCTCAGGCGATACGGAGACTGGAGCGTAGGTCTGGGAGGAGTGCTTACCTTCAAGAACGCAGGCATAGCGAAAGAGGCGGAAGACATCCCTCTCGAGTGCATACTCCTTGAAACTGACGCACCTTATCTTTCTCCGACACCTTTACGCGGAAAAAGAAATGAGAGTGCGAATATCCCGATTATAGCGCAGAAATTAGCTGATATAAAACAAATTAGCCTGGAGAAAACGGCCCGAGTGACCACAGAGAATGCACTTCGACTTTTTTCAGGATTAGCAGAATAATTTTCATATCCCGCGAAAATTTGTTATCTTGCGTTGATTTTTGATAATAATTCAAAACAAAATAAAATTTTTAATCCAAAACACATTCAAAAACAGTTATGAAAAAGATTTCAATGTTTTTGGCAGCAATGGCCCTTATGGTCTTCTCCGCAAACAAAGTTTCCGCACAGGAAGCTAACGAGGCTCAGGTTAACACTGAGGCAGTAGAAGCGGCTTCAGCTGCCGACGAGGCGGAAGCTAATCCACTCAAGGTTGAGACAGAAGTTCCTCTTCACCAAGCACTCAAGACCAAATTCATCGAAGGTGGTGCAGGCTTTATGTCCCTGATCATCATCTGTCTTATTCTCGGTCTTGCACTTTCTATCGAAAGAATCCTTTATCTTTCTTTCTCAAGAGTTAACACTAAGGCTCTCGTAGGTAAGATTGAGGAAGCTCTTAAGAAAGGCGGCATCGAGGCAGCTAAGGAAGTATGCCGTAAGACTCGCGGTCCTGTCGCTAAGATTTTCTTCGACGGTCTCGATCGTTACGACCAGGGTATCGATGTAGTAGAGAAGAACGTAGTTTCTTCAGGTTCGGTTCAGATGAGCCTTCTCGAGAATGGCCTTTCTTGGATTTCCCTCTTCATCGCCCTCGCTCCGTCACTCGGATTCCTCGGAACCGTTATCGGTATGATCCAGGCATTCGATGCTATCCAGGCAGCAGGTGATATCTCTCCTAACGTCGTTGCAGGTGGTATGAAGGTCGCTTTGATTACCACAGTGGCTGGTTTGATCGTAGCTATGATCCTTCAGGTATTCTACAACTACATCCTCGCTAAAATCGACAGCATCACTATCGATATGGAAGAGGCATCTATCGATCTTATTGACGTTCTTACAGCACACAAAGCTTAATTATAATGAAATCTAACTATAGTAAAATAATAAAGGGAATAATGCTGGGCTTTCTCCTCGTGAGTGTCGCAGTCGCTGTCTTCGCGGCAGTAAAAGACTTTAACGACACATCGGTGAATATGCTCTTCTATTGGACCTATGCTATGGTTGCTGTGGCGATTTTCTCCATCGTGTTCATCGGTGGCTGGATAGGCATCAAGAACGACAAGAAATTCCTCGTGAAGGTCCTTTCCGTTCTGGGTGGCGCCGTAGTGATCTGCTTGGCCGTTTATTTCCTTTCACCAGGTGCACCTGCTGTCGGAATGGCACAGCAGCCATCTGCGAGCACTCTTAAACTCACAGATACAATACTTAATCTCACTTACCTTACCGGTGGCGTAGCTATCGTTTCCATTATCGTGGGTGAAGTAGTAAAGGGTATTCGTAATAAAAGAGACGCGAAATAATAAATTATGGGTAAAAAGAAAACACCGGCAATCAACTCAAGTTCCACAGCGGACATCGCTTTCTTGCTGTTGTGTTACTTCCTTATGACTACCACTATGGGTAGCCAGACGGGTCTCGCCCGCCGACTCCCTCCTATGCCTAATCCTAACGAGAAGACAGAGGATCAGAAAGTCAACAGACGTAACATCATCATCGTGAGAATCAGCTCGTCCGACAAGATCTTGGTTGGTTCTGAACAAATGGATATTACCCTTCTTAAAGATAAAGTCAAGGAATTCCTTGCGAACCCTAACAACGACCCTAATATGCCTGACAAGGAGATGAAACTCATCGAGGGCTGGGGTAAGACAGTTCCTGTATCTAAAGGCGTCATCTCACTTCAGAACGACCGTGGTACCAGCTATAAGGCTTATATCGCAGTTCAGAATGAGCTCGTCAAGGCAGTGAACGAACTTCGTAACGAATTCTCTATGGCTAATTTCGGAAAGACCTATGCTCGACTCGATGAGGAACAGCAGGGTTGGGTAAAGAAGGCCGTACCTCAGATTATTTCCGAGGCTGAGCCTATGGATGTAAAAGGTAGCAGATAATAGGAGATAAAGATTATGTCAAAATTTGGAGGCAGTAATAATAAAAAAGATGTTCCTGGAATATCTTCCGGCTCTATGTCAGATATCGTCTTTATGCTTTTGTTCTTCTTTATGGTAACCACTCAGATGCGTGAGACTGAAAACAAGGTTCAGGTCACCATTCCTGAGGCTACGGAAGCCGTAAAGCTCGAGCGTAAGGATCTCGCCTGCTATGTTAACATCGGAACACCTATCAGGTCTCTTCAGGCTCAGTATGGTACCGATGCCCGCATCCAGCTTAACGATGCATTCAAGACTAAAGATGACATCCGTGACTTCGTAGCTTCAGAACGTGAGGCACTTAGCGAGGGTGACAGGCCTAAGATGACCGTCTGCATCAGAGCAGACCAAGACGTCAGAATGGGTATAGTAGTGGATGTAAAACAGGAGCTTCGTCGTTGTTCGGCGACTAACATAATGTACTCTACGAGAAAACCGGCTGAATAATCCGGTCAGTCTAATATAAGCGGTCCCCCTCTCGAAAAGGAGGGCCGCTTTTTTCTAAAATCAAGAAAATGTCTACAGAAATACTGAGAACGAAAGTTAAGGACTTGCTTGAGATGCAGGCAGGTCAAAAGGTTTTGGCAAAAGGTTGGGTCAGAACCAAAAGAGGTAACAAGGAGATAGCTTTTATAGCACTTAACGACGGTTCTACCATAAAGAACGTCCAAGTGGTGGTCAATAAGGATGAGAATACTAATGCCATCCTCGCTAAGGTCACTACGGGAGCTTGCATAAGCGTATACGGAGAGTTGGTGGAATCGGTAGGTGCCGGGCAGGACTTGGAGATCAAGGCCGAGACTCTGGAAGTCATCGGCGAGTGCGACCCCGTGCGCTATCCACTTCAGAAGAAAGACACTTCATTCGAATACCTTAGGAGCGTGGCTCATTTGAGGGCCAGGACTAACACCTTCGGTGCCGTGTTCAGACTCCGCAGCCAGATGGCTTTCGCCATCCACCAGTATTTTCACGATAAAGGGTTCGTGTACCTGAACACCCCTCTCATCACAGAGTCGGACTGCGAGGGTGCAGGACAGATGTTCCAGGTCACTACACTCGACTTGAACAACGTACCTAAGAACAAGAAGGGCGAGGTCGACTTCTCGAAGGATTTCTTCGGAAAGCAGACCAGCCTCACGGTAAGCGGACAGCTCGAAGGCGAATTGGGCGCCACGGCACTTGGCGAAATCTACACCTTCGGTCCTACCTTCCGTGCCGAAAACTCGAATACACCACGCCACTTGGCCGAGTTCTGGATGGTAGAACCGGAGATGGCGTTCTATGATATCAAGGATAATATGGACCTCGCCGAGGATTTCATAAAGTCCCTCGTAAAATACGCTCTGGATAATTGTATGGACGACATCCAGTTCCTTAACGACCGCTACGACGACACCCTTATCGACAGACTTAAGGGCGTGACCGACACGGAGTTCGTTCGCCTTCCATACACAGAGGGCATCGAAATCCTGAAAGACGCCATCGCCAAGGGACGTAAGTTCGAATACCCTGTAGATTGGGGTACGGACTTGCAGAGCGAGCACGAAAGGTTCCTGGTCGAGGAGCATTTCGGCAAGCCTGTCATCCTTACGGACTACCCTAAGGACATCAAGGCGTTCTATATGAAACAGAACGAAGACGGGAAGACTGTCCGCGCGATGGACATCCTCTTCCCTAAGATCGGTGAGATCATCGGAGGTAGCGAGCGCGAAGCCGACTTGGCCAAACTCGAGAACCGTATCAACGAGCTCAAGATGAGCCGTAAGAACCTCGAATGGTACATCGACACCCGCAGATTCGGAACTTGCCCTCACAGTGGTTTCGGTCTCGGTTTCGAAAGACTTCTTCTCTTCATTACCGGAATGCAGAACATTCGTGACGTGATTCCTTTCCCTAGAACCCCTAAAAATGCTGAATTTTAATATAATATGCTTGTAATCGGAATAGCCGGAGGCTCAGGTAGCGGCAAAACTACTGTCGTAAGGGCCATAAAGGAAAAACTCAAGGATGAAAAAGTGGTGGTCATCCCTCAGGATGCCTACTACAAGGACTCGAGCGACCTCACTGACGAAGAGAAGAGAGCTCATAACTTCGACCATCCGGACGCCATAGACTGGGAGCTTCTTTGCGGCCAGCTTCGCGAACTGAAGGCCGGAAAGAGCGTGGAGCAGCCTGTCTACTCCTACATCTCTTGTAGCCGTAGCAAGACCGAGACCGTGAAGGTGGAGCCTGCCGACGTAATCATAATCGAAGGCATTCTTATCTTCTCTTGTAAGGAATTGCGCGACCAGATGGACATCAAGCTCTTCGTCGATGCCGACGATGACGACCGCCTTATGCGAGTAATGGCACGCGACATCACCGAAAGGGGGAAGGATGTGAGCTGGGTGATAGAAAGGTACTCACGCACAGTCAAGCCTATGTACCTTCAGTTCATCGAGCCAAGCAAGCGCTACGCCGATGTCATCATTCCTCAGGGAGGACATAACAAAGTAGCTATAGAAGTCATCACCGCCACGGTGGAAAAATTCCTAAAGTGAAACACATTTCTTCAGAGAAATTAGCAGGAATACTTATCACCGTGAGCATTCATCTCGCGGTGATAATTGTTTTGCTGCTCACCGTAGTTACTCCCCACTTGAAAAGCGAGCGGGTAAGTATGGAATTCGATTTCTCGGAGAGGGAAAAGGCCGAACAATTGGCGGATGAATTGGCCAAGGCCAAGGCACTGAATGAAAAACTCGACAGAATGCTCGAAGAGGCCGGGGTGCCCGTGGACCGCTCGAGCGAAGTGAAGAATGTCCGCGTGGATGCCAGTCTTAAGGATGACCGCGGTACCGATGCGGAGGAGCTCTATAAGGAGGCTGAGCGCATCCAGAGGGAGTACGAGCAGAATATGTCCCGAAAAGACGAGGACGTGGCGGAACTCGCTCCCCTAAAGAAAGAAGAAAAAAAGTCTACGAGCTCACAGGATAGTTATACGGGGCCTTCGGTGCTCTCATATAGCCTGGACGGACGCAAAGGAAGTTACCTGCCTATTCCGGCCTACAAATGTATGGGTGCAGGCGAGGTGACGGTAATCGTGAGCGTAGACCCTAACGGAAAAGTCGTCGCGGCGAAGATTCAGGAAGACATCTCTTCCGAAGACAAATGCCTTAGGGAATACGCCATTCGCGCCGCTCGCCAGAGCCGATTCTCGAAGAAGGCCGATGCCCCTGCCCGCCAGCTCGGAAACATAGTCTACGCATTCATAGCTCAGTAAAAAAAAACTACCCGGACAAGAAAAAAAAATAAAACTTGACCGGGTAGCGGGATATATTGGTTATTAGAGTTAGTCTTTTAACACGAATTCATCGAGATAGAGAACACTTCCTGCGCCTCCAGTGAAGAAGTCGCCATAGCGGCTCGACGCTGCGCATATCACGATGACTGAAGGTTTTCTGTCGTTACGATAAACTATAGGTATATCGAATTCCTGATATGAATCCATCCACTCGTTGAACTCGAAATTCGCATAACCGATGATGGCAGGGTCATTTTCGAAATCGACGAACTGACTACTTGAATTGATGACATGGAACCTGCCCTTCTCATCTATCGCTCCCTCCGGGTAGCCTTCCCACTTATTCTTGTCCCAGTCTGCCAATATAACCTGTATCTGGCCAATGTCCATCTGACCCTTCATCGACGAGTGCTCCGAATCGGTTCTGTCGATCTCAACCGGCTGATAGCAATAGTATCCGTGCAGCGCACTTGGCCTGTCCGTATATGGGACACCCCAGGCCAAATCGGCCCCGCTCGTGCCCTTAAGTCCGCAGAATTCTCCTGTAAAGAGATTACCCGACGCGAACTTGATTACCATCCACTGGCTGCTTAGTTTCGCCGCCTTCTTTCCCTCGCCGCCTATGGCCAAGAAACTCTCTTCCGGAGTAGTGGCATTCTTTCGCAGAATGTCTGCCGTGCCCTGATTGGATGTGGCCCAGATGGACTTCTGCTCATCCGTAGCGCCGTCATCGTAAGGAAACCACGCATTCTTAGGCTTCGACCAGAAGTCGAAACTGAGGTTATAGAGTTGTGCTACAGGCTCCGGAGTAGGATCAGGACCCGGCTCCGGAGTAGGCGCCACCTCCTGATTCTTAGCGATGAGTTTCCATTCGAATTCGCGATATGCCTTCAAGGTTACTCTCAATGTGTCTGAAAGGTCTACCGTCTGTCCCTCCACAGGAAGAGATTCAAGATTCACCGTAGCCTCGTTATAAGATACTTTAGTGATTTTAAGGGAATTAAGGACCTCGTCCTGCGGCATCGTCACAGTAACGACACGCTTGGTACTGTTAATGGACGAACTCACCTGTCCTTCCACTTCGAAAGCGGTGAAGGTGGCCTCGTCCTTAGGAAGCATCATATCGTTTTCCAGTCCGCAGGATGCCAATGCCAACGCTACGACCGTCATCCGGAATAATATTCTTTTTTTCATAGTTCTAACGCTTTACTTGGATGTAATACATTACAGAGAATTGAATCCCCAGGATATTAGGCTTGAAGGTCGTACCCTGGTTCGACATACTGCTCGTAAAAGACTGGTTCTTAGTCTGCTTGGTATAAGAATATGTACATTCGAACATACTTACTCCCACCTCTATGGCCAAATCGTTAGTCACGAAGGCCGTAAGTCCGGGGTATACTCCGAACACCACCGAATATCCATCCGAAAAAGTGCCGTTCTTTTCATTACCATCCAAACTATAAGTCTTAGACTGCGTCTTGGTGCCACCTACTCTCACCTCACTGTACATAGCGAATATCTTACTTCCGAAAAGAGGAACATAGTTACGCATGGCCAGCGTACCGGCATAGCCAAGCGACTGTGCATAGTGGTTCGAGAGGTCCATATCCAGAGACTCCCCCAAACTCAGCGAAGCGCCGTCTATATGGAATATCTTCGAGTCGTATCCGAACCTGGCACCGATAGCTGTATTAGGAGCGACGAAATAAAAAGCTGCAGGTGAGAAATTAAGAGTGGTGTATTGTCCTTTGACGCCGGTAAGAAGTCCCAAGAATTCGTATCCGTTATCTCCTTCGCCTACTGAGGCGTGGTGATAAGCCATAGAAGCACCCAGAGCGAGGGTTCCCTTAGGGACGAAGGTATTGCTCGCATCACCGAGTCCACGGTCAAACTTCGGCTGGCGCGCGAAGCCTGAAGCCGAGACTAAAAGCAGCAATGCTGCGATAAAAACTTTCTTCATTAAGAATAACTGACTTAGGGTTTTCAACACAAATGTTTACAAATATAACACAAAAATTCGACTTGTTAAAAACGGTACTTGGGGGCTCCCACCCGATGTTGTAGTATTCCCCACATCAAGTATTTTAAGAGCTTGAATTAATAAAAAAATTAAATAAGTACAATTTTGGACGAATTTGAACATTTGTAGAGAAATTTCGTTGGGAAAATATACAGATTTGCGGAATTTGTATGCCTTCTGAAACTAATTTTAGGCAGTCTTTAATCCCTAAAAAGAAAATAACCGCCTGAAACACCCTAAATCTATACAAAATAAACGAAAACTCTACACACCGAGTCAGATTCACTTCTCGAGCCACTTCATAAAATCTTCTACTCTCGACCTACTTACGGTCATATCAATTTCACTTGATATGACAGGTACTATCTTAAGACGTCCACCTATCTGTTTTATAATGCTTTTGATACATTTCAAGGACACAATCACGCCCCTCGAAATGCGAAAAAAATCTACTGGATCAAGTTCATCGCATATCACATCGAGAGTACAATCCAGAACATATCTTACTCCCTGAAAAGTAACCATATAGTTATTCTTTTCCTCGGAATAAATGTAGGCTATGTCGCTCACCTCCACGGGAACTATGCGGTCGTTAAAGCGAACTATGTACCTTTCCTTATACTTTTTCTCCTGCGCTCCGGCCTGTCCTGCCGACATAAACTTGGACACCAAATAGTTCACGTCCACCACTCCACCGCTCATCTTACAGCGCCCCACAGCGCGCCTAAGCGCATCGGGGTCTATAGGCTTAAGAAGATAATCCACGCTCCCGGCTTCGAATGCCTTTATGGCGTAAGTGTCATAGGCCGTGGTCATCACCACCTTAGCCTTCACGTCAGTACGCTTGAATATCTCGAAGCACACTCCATCCGAAAGCTCCACATCCATAAAGATTAGATCCACCCTGTGCTCCGGATCCTCCAGAAAGCGCACCGTATCCTCGACGGAGCGGCACATCCCCACTACTTCCACCTCCGGAAAGAGTCTATTCAACATTCTGAGCAGGCTCTGCTGAGCCATTACTTCGTCTTCTACAATCAGAACTTTCATAATAATGGTAATTTTACGCAGTAATAACCACCCTCCGAAAAGATCTCCACGTTCTTTCCGCTAAGGTCGAGATACTGCTGTCTTATATACTTATGCCCCAGTCCGGTAGACTCCGCGAGACTCACTTTCGGGACAATATTGTTCCTAACCACCAGATAATCCCCCTCTACGAATATCGAAATTCTCAGCGGGTTCGACGGCATCACGGCATTATGCTTGGTCGCATTCTCTATCAGCAACTGCACGGAGCACGGCAGCACCATCCGCGACGCATACTTCTCATCCACATCGGTTTCCACCGAGAACCCCTCCGGAAACCGGACCTTCAGAAGCTCCACATAAGAGTCCACGAATGCCAATTCCTCTTCCAGCATAACCAGCTCCTTTTCCTCGCTCTTTATAAGATATCTATATACACTTGCCAATTTGCGCGTGTACAGGCTAGCCTGCGCGTTCTTCTCCTCGCAAATCAGGCAGTCCAGAATGTTCAGCGTATTAAACAGGAAGTGCGGATTCAACTGCCTCTTGAGCTTGAGGTAGCGGTACTGGGCCTGATTGGCCTTCTCCCTCGCCGCGAGCATCTCCGATTTCGAAGCCTGCGCATAATATAGCAGGTATATGATGCAGAACACGGAAATGTGCAACATCAGCGCCACCACGAAGAAGATGTAGAACTGCGCCCGCGTGCCTATGAGCAGGGTTTCCGCCGCCGAACAAGCCGCGAGGAATGCCATCAGCAGCAGTGCCTTCAGTATTCCCGGCCAATTCCTATACCATTTCTGCACATACATTATATATAGTATGTCCAGACAGGCGAGCACCACTATCGCCACTATGTTATTGAACACCGTCTGAATGACTCCCAGAAGCTCCACCGAAGAGACATATCGATTAGCGAAGACACTGACGATCACTAATCTTATGAAAAGGATGAAAATCGCCGCCAGAAGAATGTAGCGCACGTAGTTCGAGGTATTCTTTCCGTCCTTTTTCGTGAAGAACCGGGACATCCAGGACACGCCCCATCCGAGCACCTCGGTAGTTATGAACGTAGACACCGAGTGTACGGCCATCTCGGAGGACATCAGGCGCGAGAGCAATTCCGCTCCCATCACACCGAGAAGATAGCCCATCACGTTCACCACGATGATGCTAACCGCGAAAAACTCTATTACGGCGTCTTTCTTAAGGCAAAGCACCACGACCATAGTCATAGTAAGGAGTGTAAGGACCATCTCGTCACTATAGCCAATCGCCCTACACCCGAGTGCGAGCACGGCGTGTAAGATAGCGAAGATGTGGATTATCCAGCAAGCTCCTATGTTTTTAAATAATTTCATATAACTGTGGTTCACGAAGATAAGTATTTTTTGGGCAATAAACAAAGCTCTAGGTGCTTCATCATAAAAAAACGCCCGTTCATCCTCTCAATAGTGGCATCTCGTCTTTTGGGTGAACATTGATTACATTTTTATAGCTAATTTAGCACGAAATTAAAAACACTAAATAATTATAGCCTTTAATGCAAAAATCAGAACTCAGCTTTTGGCAATTATGGAATATTAGCTTCGGTTTTTTCGGAGTTCAGATAGCTTATTCCCTGCAGAGCGCTAATATTAGCCGCATTTTCGCCACACTCGGCGCAGATCCGCATAACTTGAGTTTCTTCTGGATTCTCCCGCCGCTGATGGGCATCATCGTACAGCCGCTTGTCGGAAAGTATAGCGACAGGACTTGGTGCAAGCTCGGAAGACGCATTCCTTATCTTTTCTTGGGCTCACTCATCGCCATAATCGTAATGTGCCTGCTTCCTAACGCCGGAAGCCTGGGACTCAGCATAGGCGGCGCTATGGTCTTCGGACTTATAGCCCTGATGCTCCTCGACACCTCGCTAAACATGGCTATGCAGCCTTTCAAGATGCTCGTAGGAGATATGGTGAACGAAGAGCAGAAGACTAAGGCATACTCCATCCAGAGTTTCCTCTGTAACGCAGGAAGTCTCGTGGGATATGTGTTCCCATTCGTATTTGCATGGATAGGATTGGCCAATACAGCACCGGAAGGACAGATTCCGGACACGGTCAAGTACTCATTCTATATAGGTGCGCTGATTCTCATCCTGTGCGTGCTCTTCACTACATTCAAGGTTAAGGAGATGCCGCCGAAGGAATATGCCGAATTCCACGGAATCGACCTCGAGAAACAGAAAAATGAGAAAAACCCTGGATTCATCGCACTTCTCAAGACCGCTCCGTCCACTTTCTGGACAGTAGGCCTGGTACAGTTCTTCTGCTGGGCGGCTTTCCTATATATGTGGACATACACTAACGGAGCCATCGCAGACACCGTTTGGGGAACGACAGACGTTGCTTCCGCAGGCTATCAGGCTGCAGGTAACTGGGTGGGTATCATCTTCGCCGTTCAGGCGGTGGGTTCGCTGCTCTGGGCTCTGGTCATCCCGAAGTTCAAGTCCATCAAATGTGCCTACACGCTAAGCCTTCTCATAGGTGCGGTAGGATTCACATCGGTCTTCTTCGTACATAATCAGTATCTGCTGTTCGTTTCATTCGCGCTCATAGGCACCGCTTGGGCCGCTATGCTCGCCATTCCGTTCAGCATATTGACTAATTCCCTGAAGGGAGACCACATAGGAACATACCTGGGTCTGTTTAACGGTACCATCTGCCTACCTCAGATAATAGCAGCCGCTTGCGGCGGACTTCTTCTGAAGCTTTCGGGCGGAGCTCAGGTAAATATGTTCATAGTAGCCGGAATTTTATTAATTTTAGGCGCCATAAGTGTTAATTTCATTAAAGTCAACAATAAACAATAACCATTATTCGTTATTATGAAAAAAGTTCTTGCATTCATAGCTGCGGCGCTGCTGGGTCTCTCGGCAGAATTGCAGTCTTATGCTCAAAACGGCTATAAAATCCAGGCTATCGTCGTGGACGACCTCGGACCTATAGCCGGTGCAGGTGTGCTCGAAAAAGGCACATCGAACGGTACGGCTACTGATTTGGACGGTGCTTTCGCCCTCACGGTAAGCAGTGCCGACGCTCAAATCGAGATTAGTTTCGTGGGCTACGCTACGCTCACGTTCAAGGCTTCTGAGGTTCCGGCCGAGATCAAATTGGCCGAGGACAATCTCTACTTGGAAGACGCCGTAGTAATCGGTTACGGCTCGCAGAAGAAGAAGGAGGTTACAGGTTCGGTAGCTTCCGTAAAGGCAGAAGATTTCAATTCCGGCGTCAAGTCCAACCCTATGGGACTCCTCCAGGGTAAGGTAGCCGGCCTTAACATCATCCGCACTACTTCCGACCCTACCGAAACCGGATACAACATCCAGATTCGTGGTTTCTCTACTCTGGACAAGGGTGCAGGTACCTCTCCACTTTTCATCGTGGACGGCGTGCCGGTAAGTAACATCGACAACATCTCTCCTAATGAGATCGCTTCCATGGATGTCCTGAAGGACGGTTCTGCAGCTGCCATCTATGGTACAAGAGGTACTAACGGTGTGATCATCATCACCACCAAGCGTGGCGAGAACTTCACGGACGTAGCTCAGACACGCGTAGAATATGCAGGTTACGCTTCGGCTTCCGTTCGTAACGGCAACTTAGGTATGGCTACTCCTGAGGAGTTCGTAAAATTAGGCGAGCTTTCTAACGGAATGGTGACTCCGGGCATCCTTCGCGACGCCGACGGTAACTACCAACTCACCGACTGGGTGGGCGAACTCACTCGCGACGTAGCATTCACACACAGTCACGACGTAGCCATCAGCGGCTCTTCAAGCAAATTCAACTATCGCGCTTCCATCTCGCACAAGAATGCGCAGGGTATCGCGAAAGTAACTAACAGAAAGGAGACCATCGCCAAGATTTCAGCTTCACAAAAAGCCCTTTCGGACAAGCTTGAGCTGCAGTACGACCTTTCTTATATGCAGTATCGTAACGATAAGTTCTGCGGTAGCTTCAAGGACGC
>URCV01000009.1 GCA_900546445.1 uncultured Bacteroidales bacterium
GGGCGCGCTGTTCTGACGCGCCCGCGATCGTTCACATGACAAGGAGGGCTTCAGCCATGGCTGCAAACAACGCTGCGGCGCTCGCCGCGGATGCAGGAATCCACATGAAGATGACGCGCGGCGAGCGGGTCGGTTCGTTTTTCATCCATCTGTTCGTAATTCTGTTCGCGCTGGCGTGTCTTCTGCCGTTTCTGATGGTCATTATCGTGTCGCTGACCGAGGAGAAGAGCATCACCTTAAACGGCTATTCCCTCTTCCCGCAGAACTGGTCCTTCGCGGCCTATAAGATGATGTTCGGCAAAACCTCGGCGGTGCCGCGCTCCTACCAGGTCACGGGAACGGCGACGATCGTGGGCACGCTGGCCGCGGTGCTGATTACCTTCGGCGCGGGCTATACACTGGCCAGCAAGCAATGCCGGTACCGCAACGGCCTGTCGCTGTACTTCTATTTCACGATGGTCTTCTCCGCCGGGCTTGTGCCGTGGTATATGGTTTCAAAGGCAATCGGCGCGTACGACAACCTGCTGGCGCTGATTGTGCCCTCGCTGATGTTTTCGCCGTTCAACATGTTCTTAGTGCGCAACTTTGTGGCGGGCATACCCGACGCGCTCAATGAATCGGCGCGCATTGACGGAGCGGGCGACGCGCGCATCGCCTTTCAGATTTACTTCCCGCTGTGCCTGCCGGTTCTGGCCACGATCACGCTGTTCTACGCGATCGGGTACTGGAATAACTACTTCAATGCCGTCATGCTGATCACCGACCGGAAGCTCTACCCGCTCCAAATGCTGCTGTTCCAGATTCAGTCCGAGATTCAGGCCATGACCAAGCTGATGTCCGGCGCCGCGCGCGTGAATCCGCCGAAGGAGGCCTTCAAGATGGCGACCTCCGTCATCACGATGGGGCCGATCATCCTGCTGTACCCCTTCCTGCAGAAGTACTTCGTCAAGGGTCTGTCCATCGGCGCGGTGAAGGGCTGAGCATTCGTTTCATCAGGCGAAAGCCTTAGGGCACTGCCGCACAATTCGGCGGCGCTGCCTTAGAAAAACAACCATCTTAAAGGAGGAGACCCCATGAAGAAGTTTACCCTGCTCCTGCTGGCGCTCGCTCTGGTTCTGTCCGTGACGCCGATCACGGTCGTGGCTCTCAACGAGGATACGCAGTTATGGAGACGGGCAGCGGATATGAATGTGTATATAGCTGACGAGCAGAGCCTTTACAGCGTGCTTAAGATAGTGAACCTGACTTGGCGACAGATAGCGCAGGCGGAGAACCATCAGGAAGTGTTCGCGCTGGCGAAGGAGATGGTGGAGAGAGTGGGGATCTTTAAGGAAAAGTATGACAAGATGGGCCAACTGCTTGACAATGTGAAGAAAGAATACGACGACGGAAGCAAGAGACTGGAGGTAAGCGGGCACACCATCACGAACACGGCTAACAAGCTTATAAAACTAGGCACTAAGAACAGCGAAAAGCATCCTATAGAACTTCTTGAGGAATAAGGGTGGTATTTACATATTTTTTGCTAAATTTGTTCGCTTGATTAACATATAGGAAAACTATATCAAACCAATAACTACTTGTTTTAATTAATGTGTAACAGTTTCAAAAAATTGTGGGCAGCGACGATAGCCGCACTCGCAATCAGTGTTGGAATTTCTAACGCACAAGCACTTAGGACCATTACCGGTGTAGTAGTGGACGAAACCAATCTCGGTATTCCGGGTGCCTATGTTGTCGTCAAGAATGAGACACGAGGATCTATTACTGACGTCGAAGGTAAATTCTCCCTAGACGTCAAGACAGGTGATGTCCTGCAGGTCACTTTCCTCGGTTATCAGGACCAGGAAGTCAAAGTGGGAGATCAAAAGACTCTAACCATCAAGATGGTACCATCAGAAGACATGCTCGACGAAGTAACGTTCGTGGCTTACGGTGCACAGCGTAAGGCCAGCGTCATCGGTTCCATCAGCACCATCAAGGCCGACGCTCTCGCCAGCCCTGCAGGACAGCTTTCTTCAGGACTTGCAGGAAAATTGGCCGGTATCGTATCTCTGCAGAGAACAGGTGAGCCTGGTGCAGGTTCGGATTTCTGGATTCGCGGTGTGAACACCTTCGGTGCCAATGCCAAGCCGCTCATCCTCGTGGATGGCGTAGAGCGCAGCATGGACTTGGTGGACACGGAAGACATCGCTTCCTTCTCCATCTTGAAAGATGCCACCGCTACCGCACTTTATGGTGTGAGAGGTGCTAACGGTATCGTGCTCATCACCACGAAACGCGGTCAGGAAAGCAAGCCTCAGGTTAACTTCAAGGCCGAATATGGTCTTACCCAGCCTGTCAAGTTGCCTAAACTGGCTAACACCTCGCAGTGGATAGACTATTATAACGAGCTCTACGTAGATGCCGGAAGTGCTCCGGTCATCGACGACTACCAAAGAGAAATGTACCTTAGCGGAGCAGACCCTGACCTCTACCCTTCCGTAGACTGGGTCGACACCATCTTCAAGAACATGGCGAACACGGAAAAAATCAACGTGAACGTAACCGGTGGTACGAAGGGCGTGCGCTACTACGTGGGCGCTTCCTACTATATGGAAGATGGTATCTTCAACGTCGTAAAGGATAAGGATTACTCTAAGTACGACAACCAGATTCGTTTCGATAAATTCAACTTCCGCTCTAATGTGGACATCGACATTACCAAGTCTACGACTCTAGCACTGTCCCTCTCCACACAGTACTACACGAAGACTACACCGGGATACGACCTTGGAGAAATCTACGCGTACACGATGTACTCCACTCCTATAGCATCGCCTCCTGTGTTCAGCGACGGAACCCTTTCTAACCCTGATGGTGGTTGGAACCCTTACCGTATGCTTAACTCGTCGGGATACAAACGCGCTACGAACATCGTGGCTCAGTCACTCATTTCACTTACCCAGGATTTCTCCGACATCATTACGAAGGGCCTCAAGGCTAACGTAAAATACTCTTGGGATGCCGATAACGGTAACGTACTCGGACGCCTTCTCAGTCCGACGCTTTACTACACCATAGGTCGTGATGACGATGGAAACCTGATTTACAAGCCGTGGAACGAGGGTACGAACTATATGTATCTTTCCAAATCGAACAGCAGCTACACCACGACCAACCTCGAGGCGAGCCTTACCTACGAAAGGGAGTTCAACTACGCCCATAACGTAAGCGGATTGCTGCTTTTCAGCACGAGAAACAGATATAACAACGTTCCGGCTAACTTCGAGCAGTCCTTCGCCTATAAGAACATGGGTCTTGCAGGACGTGCTACCTATTCATATAAGGACCGCTACTTCGGAGAATTCAACTTCGGTTACAACGGTTCCGAGAACTTCGCCCCCGGCAAGCGTTTCGGTTTCTTCCCTTCTATCGCAGTAGGTTATATGATAAGCAACGAACCTTTCTGGGAGCCTATCAAAGAGACTGTCAACCTTCTCAAGTTCAAAGTTTCTTACGGTAAGATCGGTAACGACCAGATCGGTGGTTCGAGACGTTTCGCATATAACTCCACCATTAACACCAATGCACCTGGATTCACATTCGGTACTACTCCTCAGGGAATGGGAGGCATCACTACCGGTGAAGTCGGAAACAGCCTCGTGCAGTGGGAGGAAGCGCTCAAGTTCAATGCCGGTATCGAGTTGACCCTTCTTAGCGACCTCTCTTTCCAGATAGACTACTTCTCGGATCATCGTAGCGGTATCTTCATCGAGCGTCAGAGCACACCTCCTATCGTAGGTCTCAACAAACAGCAGTGGGTTAACCTCGGAGAGATGGAGAATAAGGGTGTCGATATGAGCATTCAGTACGAGCACCATTTCGGTGACCTCTACGTATCGGCTCGCGGCAACTATACCTTTAACCGTAACAAGAAACTCTACGACGACCTCCCTGACCAGATCTGGTCATACCAGAACCTTACGGGATTCGCTTACAACCAGCAGTTCGGTCTTATAGCAGAAGGTCTTTTCAAGGACCAGGAAGACATCGACAACTGGCCTAAGCAGGACTTCGGAAACGTTCGTCCGGGAGACATCAAGTACCGCGACGTGAACGGCGACGGTATCGTCAACACCTTCGACAAGGTGGCCATAGGGTACACCACCATTCCTGAAATCAACTACGGTTTCGGCGTGAGCCTCGGATATAAGGGAATAGACTTCTCCGTATTCTTCCAGGGTGTATCTCACGTGACCCGCATCATAGGCGGACAGAATCTCTTCGGTGCATCTTCACAGATTCACAAACTCGGACAGATCTACGAAGACGTAGCTCTCAACCGCTGGACTCTTGAAAACCAGAATCCTAACGCACCATATCCTCGACTTTCACTTAACAAAGTGGACAACAACCAGCAGCCATCGACTTACTGGCAGAGAGATATGAGCTTCATACGTCTTAAGAATATGGAAATAGGCTATACCATTCCTAAAAAGCTTACATCGAAAATCGGTCTTTCTACCGTACGTTTCTACGCACAGGGTATGAACCTCCTCACATTCTCGAAGTTCAAGCTTTGGGATCCTGAGCTCGACTCAAGCTATGGTAACGTTTACCCGACTATGCGCACATACACATTTGGCGTAAACCTTAATTTCTAATGGATATGAAACACCTTAATAAAATTATATTAGCGATTGCGGCCGTCTTTGCCTTGAGCTCTTGCGACGGATACTTCGACGTGGACCTGAAAGACCAGGCCACGCTGGAGGAAATATTCTCACAGAGCACATCGACTCATAAATATCTGGCTCACTGCTATTCCTTCATCCCTGTAGACGAGGAGATAGTAGGTAGCGACGGCTGGACCGTAGGTCGTAGCGACGAATCTCGCTACTCGTGGTACCAGTGGGTTTACTACGAGCTCTACAGAACAGGCAGCTATTCCAGCGCTACGCCTAGTTCTACCACTTATTACAACTACTTCTCCAAGTTCTACACCGGTATAAACCAGTGTACCATCTTCATTCAGAACGTAGACAGGGACAAACAGGACAGCGAAGCCGTAAGAAAGAATATGTCTTATGAAGCCCGTTTTCTTAGAGCCTTCTACTATTACTGTCTTTTCCGCCAGTATGGTCCGGTTTACATCTGGGGAGACGGTCCTGCTAACGAAAGCATCACGCCTGCCGATTGCGACCGCCACACGGTTAAGCAGAACATAGACTTTATGGTAACGGAGCTGGACAAGTGTATAGAGAATCTGCCTATGGAAATAGGTGAATTCGAGTCAGAAGCAAACTACCGCGGCCGCGCTACGAAAGGCGCTGCCATGGCACTCAAGGCTCGTATTCTCCTGTGGGCGGCATCTCCTCTCTATAACGGCGGAGCTTCTTGGCTGAAAGGCATAAAGAACATCTACGGCGACGAGATTTTCCCTTCTACGGAAGACCCTAACAGATGGGAAGAGGCTGCCAAGGCATCGAAAGACATCATAGAACTTAACAAATGGACTCTCTGTAAGGCCAAGTCCGCATCCGGAGATGCTTTCACGGATGGTTTCAATGCATATCAGAGAATACTTTTCGATGCTTGGAACGAAGAGACCATCTGGGGATGGTGGAAGAGAACTTCCAGTGCATATTCCTATATGGGAGGAGCCGGTGCGCTCTTGGGATGCTCTTGTCCAAATTTTACGGACAAATCCATTACTTGGGGATTCGGCGGTATCGCTCCTTCACTCAAGCTCGTGGATACTTATGCAATGTATGATAGCGGACGCTTCCCTGTTACCGGATACGAAAAGAACAGTGACGGTAATGACTACTCTCGCCCTATAGTAGATGCCAAGTCAGGCTATAAGGCTGAAGGATGGACAGAAGGATACAAACAGCCCGTCAACGCTCCTTGGGCGCCTGCATTCAAGGCACACAACTCTACCATAGGTCGCGAGCCTCGTTTCTATGCCAGCATTCTTCCTAACGGATTCTACTGGCCGGATAAGAATAGTCCTAAGAGATTCACTTGCTATAGCGGAAAGGAAGCTACCGCACCGTGGGCAGCGTCGGGAAGTGCAGTGCGCGTGGGTTACGCTTGGATAAGATTCTACCCTATCAACCACCCTCTTAAGGCTCAAACCGACTACACCGGTCTCAAACACGTATATCCGGCTTTCCGTATGGCGGAGGTTTACCTTAACTACGCGGAAGCTTGTAACGAAAAACCTAATCGCGACGAGGCAGAGGCACTCAAATACCTGAACCTCGTTCGTGAACGTGTAGGTCTTAAAAAGATAGAAGAGGCCTATCCTGAGGTTATCGGAAATAAAGAACTTCTCAGAACCCTTATCAAAAAGGAAAAGATGGTCGAATTCGCTATGGAGAATATGCGCCACTACGACGCTTGCCGCTGGCTGGACGCGGAGAAAGAGTACCCTTGCGACAACTGGACACTGAAGTGTACGTCCGAGAACTACGAAGATTCTTATCAAAGAGTTTTTGATGAATTTATCGGCGGCCCTGCCAAATTCGAGAAGAAGGATTACTTCTTCCCTGTTTACTCCGGAGATTTGGCTAAGATGCCTAATTGGACTCAAAACTACGGATTCTAATAGAGACTCATTATGAACAAAAGAAATATAATCTTATCCTTCGCGCTTGCAGCCATAGCATTTACCGGCTGCAAGCACGACTTGGAGCACAATATGGTTCCCGACAAATTAGGGTTCTCATATTCTTCGTCGCTTCAACAGCCGTCCGTATTCAACGACGAGATGGATGTAGCGATAATAAAGAGCGGGAAAGGCTCTTCGTCCGCTACCGTAAGAATAGAGCGTCTTACCCAAGAGGAACTCACCAAGTGGTGTCTGAATAACGGCGCTGCAGAATACAAACTGGCGGAAGAAATCAAATACGAAGTGTCGGAAGAGGAATTCAGCTTCGCCGCATCGGATATCCGCAAGACTTTCAAGGTCAAGTGGCAGACAGATTTCTTCGCTAATTCCGCTAACAACGGAAATGACTATGTAATAGGATTCAAGCTAGTAGACGCTTCACTGGAGTTAGGTGAAAACAGAGACACTCTCATCATACAGCCTTGCGTTTCACGCGTCAGCTTCGCAGACAAGACTCTCAAGACCACCTTCCCTTCTACGAAGGACTTCGGCGCCGAAAGTAATAAATACGAAGGAGTAATAAATCTCGACAGAGCCGTTCCATCTACCGACGTGGTAGTCGAATTGGGCACGGACGACAGTTTTATCGCAGAAGAAGCTAAACTTAGGGAGAAAGAATTCAAGGAAGCTCCCGCCGGACTATTCTCATTCGAAAACGCTACCGTTACCATCAAGGCAGGAGAGACCATCGCTCACTTCGATTTCAAGCTGGACTATTCGGTATTGTTCGACACTAAAGGTAACTTCAAGGAGACGAACGTAAACTATATGATTCCGGTAGTCTTCAAGAAGAAGACCCCTGCTCTTTTAGGAAATGGTACGTTCCCTGTGGGATTCGTAATAGTAACCGTATCCGACGACGATAAGGTAGAACCTCCGATCGGTGAGCCGAAGATTCTTATCCACGGTCCGTGGGAGATTCTCGAAGGTGCCGACAACCATATCGGTAAGGACCCTCTCTGCCCATCTCCGGACTGGTACGGACACTATAACGTAAGCAAGCTCGTAGACTGGGAATTCGGATTCGGTAATAACAACGATCCTTCTAAGAACGGATACTGGGGCTCTTACTTCTGGTCTCCTATTGAATTCCCTATGGTGTTCGTATTCGACGCAGGTGAGATATACACCTTCGACAGATTCTATAAGGTAGATGCCGATACCTTCCAGGGCCAATACCGCGATTTCGAAGTTTACGTAGCTAAGGAATATGCCGGAGCTGACACCAAATGGAAACTTGCCTGCAAGGGTAAGACCGGAGACAAGGGCTGGCAGCGTTACACCGACACGAAGATCGATGGCGTAATTAACGTAGACAAAGTTCTGGAGATGTTCTCTTATGCCATCCCTGAAAAACCTGAGGCAGAAGGCAGCGAAGTGAACCTCACTCGCGGTCGCTACATCAAGTTATGCATCACGGCAAGCAGCAAGGTCAGCAGCAAGGACTGCGGTTATCTTATGGAGTTCTATGCGGATGGTTGGAAGATGTAAGTCATTATGTATGCTTTTCCTCTCTTTGATGGCACTTTCCTGTGTCTCAAAAGAGGAAAAGCCTTCATATAAGGCTAAGCCTGCATTGAGAATAAGCCCCATAGAAGTGTCATCCACTCGTGGGACTTTTCTTGTGGAAACCCTAAACGCCACGGGAGTGAACCTGCTTTGTCTTGAAAGTAAGGAAAACACTCCGAGCACGGACGAAATCATCGGCAAGGGAGAACACACCACGCAGGGAGAGTACCTACTGATGGGCCTAGAAAGGCAGAAAGATTATGTCCTGTACGGCGTCGCTACCGACGACAAAGGTCGGAGAAGCAGTATCTGCAAAGTGGCATTCAGCACCATAGAAGGTCCGCGCGAGCTATATGACTGGGAGAAAAACAGAATCGAAAAGCCGTGCTACAGCAATCTCGCTCTCTGCTACGGCGGTTCGGCGCACCGAGTGCCTTTCCTCTGGGATGAGCAAAGGTTCGACAGACACGTGACCTACACCGACGAAGCAGGCAAGACGCATTGGCTGTTCGACGCATTCCTCGCCATAGAATTCGTTGATACTAAAAGCAATAAGGCCTATATGCTGGGAAACGGCAAGCCATCTGCGGACAAGGCATCATGGACGGATTTGCTGGATTATTGGTTCGACAAGGAAAACGGATTTGCCGCACTTGACCGCTCCGTAGGGAAGGCCATAGAAAAGCTGGGCGTACCTCCTACTAAGCGTAAGGTCATCATCACCCTTCCGGACCCTATCATCTACCAGAATTTCAAGGATGTCAAATCCAGCACCACTTACTGGGGATTCATCGACGGCAAACAGATGGATTTCAAGAAGGCGGCAGACAGACGCGCAGCTATGAAATGGTATATCGACGAGGCTCGAAAGAGATGGAACAACTCGAATTACCAAAATCTCGAATTTATGGGATTCTACATAATCAGCGAGGATTTGGCCGTTCCGGGATACGGATGGAATCCCGAGCTCAAGCACTGGGAAGACATCTACCCGGAGATGAGCAACTATATCCACGCTTGTAACGAGACCCTGACATGGATTCCTTATAATTCATCGGGAGGTCACCAGCTATGGAAGGATTTCGGAATCGACTATGCCATGATGCAGCCTAACTACTTCTGGCACTCCGAATACGATATGAATGCCTATATGGCTATGGTACTTAGCAATAAATTGTCTATGGAGTTCGAGCTGGACAGCGCGATCCTCGAAAAGAACAACGATTCGTTCGGTTACAGATCGAGATTCTACGAATATATGTCTATGTGCAAGAAGATGAATCTATATGGAAAGCGCGAGCTCTCCTACTATTTCGGCACTAACGACTTCTATGATCTCAGCCTGTCGACTTACCCTAAGGACAACAAACTATACCACGACTTGTGTAAATTTATAATAGAAAGCACACACTGATTATGAAACATTTATTTAGTATTGCAGCCGCACTTTCGATTCTATTCTGCTCGTGCAGCGAGACGGACCGCGAAGTCAAGGCTGCAAAAGACCTGACGAAACGAGTGATTCCGGAGCAATCCTCCCACTTCAAGTTCGTCCACCTCGAAGATAGCACGGACTGCTTCACCCTCGAAAGTAAGGGAGATAAAATCATAATAGGGGGAAACAATGCCAATTCTATGGCGTTTGGCCTGAACTATTATCTTAAGAACTACTGTCTTACTACAGTGTCTTGGAATGTAGACGACCCTCTTTATATGCCTAAGACCCTGCCTTCGGTTCCGGAGAAGGTAGCCATCGAGGCCAAGGCTAAAGACCGTTTCTTCCTAAACTACTGCACCTACGGATACACCATGCCGTGGTGGGGATGGAAAGAGTGGTCTTGGATGATAGACTGGATGGCGCTTAACGGCGTCACACAGCCGCTGAACATCACCGGTGAAGAGGCCGTACTTATGAAGGTATGGGAGCACTTCGGACTGGAGCAAGACGAAATCAGGGAAAGCTTCACCGGCCCTCCGTTCCTTCCGTGGAATAGAATGATGGACATCGACAGATGGAAAGGGCCTCTTCCTCAGAAATTCATAGACAGACAGGCCGAGCTCCAGAAAAAGATACTCGAGCGCGAGCGCGAATTGGATATGAAACCTGTCCTTCCGGCATTCAACGGAAAGGTTCCTGCCGCATTCGCGAGACTCTACCCCGAGGCACACATTAAGGAAGTGACCAAATGGGATGGATTCGAGGCGGAATACGGATGCTGGTTCCTGGACCCTGCCGACCCGCTTTTCGAGAAGATCCAGAAGCTTTTCATCGAAGAACAGACTAAGATGTTCGGCACCAGCCACGTCTATGGACTCGACATTTTCAACGAAGTCGATTTCTTCGAAGACATAGAGGGAGACGACTGGGACCCTGAGGTTCTCGCCCGCATCTCTCACCACGTTTACGAGACACTTGCAGCCGCTGACCCGGATGCAGTATGGCTTCAGGTGGGCTGGATGCTCTATTTCGACCAGAAGCATTGGAAACCGGCCAATGTAGAAGCCTATCTGAAAGCAGTTCCTGACGGAAAGGTCGCCATGCTCGACTATTTCTGCGACGAGGCTGAAATCTACAAATTCAACAAGAACTTCTACGGCCAACCATACTATTTCTGCTTCCTGGGCAACTTCGGCGGAAACACTAACCTCTCCGGAGACTTCCACGAGCTGAGTCGCCGCATCACGGCAGTCTACGAAAACGGCGGAGACAACCTTATGGGACTTGGCGGCACGCTCGAAGGATTCGGTGTAAGCCAATGGCTCTACGAGTACGTACTTGACAGGGCTTGGGACCTCAAGCAGAGCGACGAACAGTGGCTTCGCACACTTGCCAATCGCCACGTGGGTAAGGAAGACGCCAGCATTCAGGAAGCCTTCCGTATGCTCGCAGACGACATATACGTAAAGACCACCTACTCGGGAATATGCCCTATCGCCTGCATACACCCTTGTCTGGAAGGCAATTGGCGCTGGACCACACTTCCTGAGGTGCCGTATACCTTCGAACAGATTGGCCAAGTATGGGCCAAATTGCTCGAAAGCCCGGCAGATACCGATTGGTACAAGTTCGATATCGTGAACATAGGTTCGGAGGTGATAAAATTGGCATTCCCGGCAGAGAGAGATGCGTTCTCGCAGTGCTACTACAGGCGCGACCTCGAAGGCCTGAAAAGGCATGCGAACAATATGAGGCATCTCTACGACATGTGGGAGGAGTTGCTCGCTTGCCATAGCAGTTTCTCACTTAAGAATTGGATAGATGCTTCCCGCACTTGGGGAGACACCCCTGAAGAGAAGGACTACTACGAGAATTGCGCTCGCGTCATTCTGACTTCTTGGGGAGGTACGGGCCAATTGACTGACTACGCTAACCGCCAGTGGAGCGGATTGGTGAACAACTACTACCGCGCGAGATGGGAAATGTTCTGGGAGGAAATCATCGCCGACGTGGAAGGAACAGGTCCTGAATTCGATCAGAAAGCCTTCGAAAAGCGCATCCGTGCGTTCGAATTGGACTTCGGAGAGCCTGAGCACCCGCTTGATTGGACAGATACTCCGGAAGATGCATATAGGACAGCCTGCAAGATAGCGTGCGAATTGGGTATAATCGACAAGAGCCCCATCGCCGTAGTTCCTGAGCCTGTAACGGCAGTTCAGACCACCGGATTCACCCTTCTCGACGAAGGCGCTGCCATCTATGCGGATTCACCTGAGCTCAAGAACCTTATCAAGCCTTTCAACGAGCTTAATGCCAAATATGGCGCCCGCGTCTGGAAGAGCACTTCGAAGGAAGGCAATGCCCGACTTGTCCTGACTACGGACAATACATTGACAGAAGAGGCATATACCCTCGACAGCAAGCCGATGGAAGGAAAGATCTTCATTAGCGGAGGTAGCGCTCACGGAGTTTGGAATGGTCTTATGACAGTTCTTCAGCTGACCAAGCAGAATCCTAACCAGATTCACGGAATGCATATCGAGGACGCTCCTGCATTCGCTTATCGCGGCGTACACTTCGACGTGTGTCGTCATTTCTTCGGTGTAGAAGACATTAAGGACTACTTGGACATATTGGCCATTCATAAAATCAACACTTTCCACTGGCATCTTACCGAGGACCAGGGCTGGAGAATCGAGATCAAGAAGTACCCTAAGCTCGTAGAAGTGGGTTCGAAGCGCAAGGAGACACTCATAGGACCTCTCTATGCAATGATAGGCTATGACGGAATTCCTTATGAAGGTCATTACACCCAGGCGCAGGCTCGCGAAATCGTCAAGTATGCCGCACAAAGGCAGATAACCGTGATTCCTGAAATCGAGATGCCGGGCCACGCGGTCGCAGCATTGGCCAGCTATCCGGAATTAGGATGCTTGGGTAAGGACCACGATTACGAGGTGTGGACCAGATGGGGTGTGAGCCCTGAACTTTTCTGCGCCGGTAAGGAGGAGACCTTCAAGTTCCTGGCCGACGTGCTCGACGAAATATGTGAGATCTTCCCGAGCGAATACATTCACATCGGAGGAGACGAGGCTAAAAAGGATCGTTGGAAGGTTTGTCCTGCTTGCCAGCAGCGCATTAAGGATGAAGGCCTTAAAGATGAAAGCGAGCTCCAGAGCTACTTCATAAAAAGAATCGAAAGCTATCTTAACACGAAGGGCAGAAAAATCATCGGATGGGATGAAATTCTGGAAGGAGGCGTGAGCAGAACCGCTACGGTAATGTCGTGGAGAGGAACTAAAGGAGGAATAGAAGCGGCCAAATTAGGTAACGACGTCATTATGACGCCTTCGGACTATTACTATTTGGATCACTTCCAGACTGCCGACCCTGTAAAGAACAAGGAGCCTCTCGCCATCGGCGGATACACTTCGCTTAAGAAGAGCTACAGTTTCGATCCGTTCGACCAGTTGACGGATTACGAAAGCCAATTCATAAAAGGTATACAGTGTAACCTCTGGACAGAATACATTCCTGACTACAAACAGGCTCAGCATATGCTTTTGCCTCGTCTCGCCGCACTTAGCGAGGTAGCTTGGAGTAACTTCCACAGGACGTCGTATGACCAATTTGTAGAACGCGTAGAGACTTCCCTGCTGCCTTTATATGACAGCGCAGAGTACAACTATGCCGACTATGCATTTCAAAATCCACCTATAGAATAATGTTTTTAAGTACTTTACTTTCAGCCTTAGTTCTTTTGAGCTTGAACAAGGCTGACGGAGTCTATCAGAGCGGAGACACAGTTCGTGTCTTCGCTACTGAAAACGACGTAACCACTCTCGTACACGAAAAAGTGTATGAGGGACCACAAACTGTCAAATTCGAGTATGCAGACACGGAAATAGGCTGGGTGGTGGAGCCACAGGCTTTCAAGCAGGCCATTCCTTGTCCTAAGGATTTCGACAAATTCTGGAACAAACAGAAAAAGCAGATGAGAGCCATTCCTATGAACCCTACGCTTAAGGAAATCCACGTAGAGGGAAAGGATAACGAAAAATTCGTCTGCTATGAGATGACTATAGACTGTGTGGACAACACTCCCGTACGCGGATACTTGGCGATGCCTCGCGATGCTAAGAAAAAGTCGCTTCCTATCGTGGTGTACATGCACGCTGCCGGAGTTTCCGGGGCTTGGTGCAGGAGCGTTCCTTCACAGACTATGGACATGGCCGCTTGGGGCAATGGCGCCATCTGCGTGGACTTCAATGCCTTCGGTATGTTCAACGACAGGGAGCAGCAGTACTACATAGATTTGGAAAACGGCGAATTGAAGGATTATTCCCGTAGGCCATCCGACAGCCCGGAGACATTCTTCTTCAAGAATATGTATCTCCGCGCCGTAAGGGCTCTCGATTTCGCCTGTACCCTGAAGGAATGGGACGGCAAGAGGGTTCTCGCTTATGGACAGAGTCAGGGTGGAGCGCAGGCTTTCGCGCTGGCAGGATTGGATAAGAGAGTGAGCGCCGTAGTGGGAATAGTCCCTGCTTGGTGTAACAGCGCAGGAAGCATCACTCCTGCAGGAGAAGACAGTTGGCCGTTCGTATTCAAGCAGTTCGCGACAAGCGAGCAGGGCATCTCGGTAATGAAATACTTCGATGGATGTAATTTCCTGGCTAGGAGCAAGGCTAAGTTTTGGGTGGAAATAGGGCTTATGGACAGGACCTGCCTGCCATCGGCCATCTACGCAGGGCTTAATGTCTGCCCAAGTAAGGACATCACCATTAAGACAAGCCCTTACCGCTATCACGACGAGCCTAAGCCTCGCTACTGGAAGGAATGGAGCCAGACCATAGGAAAGGGTCGATACGACTGGATTAACGAATACCTCAAATAGAAAAAAAGCCTCGGAAATCCGAGGCTTTTTTATATCTCCGGAGCTCCGCAAGAAACCAGATACCTTTCGTCTATATTCTTGAAACTATAGGACATCTCGTGCCGCTGTCCTTCCGATGCGACAGGAAGGACCAGCGAAAGGATTCGCACCTCCAGCGGGTCTTTAGAGCGTACTGCGCACAATTTACCGTCTTCGGTGTGCGAGAAGGCTATGGCCTCGTTCTTAAGCTCCAGACTGTCGATTTCGTCTCCGCTCTCCGGGTCTTCTATCGTATATGGCCAAGCCTCACAGAAAGGCTTGTGCCCTACGGCATAGATTTCCTGACCACCGAAGTTAAGAAAGGCATCCTTAACCTTTCCTTTCTTTAAGATGGCCGCTATCCTCTGAATGGCATAACCTACGATAAAACCCGAAAAGTCAAGTTGCTCGTTCTCCCCGCTCGAAACATTGAAAAGACCCTGAGTCTTGATGAGATAAGACTCACAGATATTTAGAGCCTCTTTCATAGTCTCGCTGGTTTCGATGTTCACCTTTGAAGCATTCAACACAGAGACCTCGCTATCGGCACGCCCGGAATCAAATGTCTTCTCAAGCGAAGAAAGCTCCTTCGTTACTTCTTTCCATAAGGCATAAGCCTTATTTTCCGTGAGCCCGACTATGGATACCTCCATATACGAGCCGAAAATATCGTCCACTCTCGCCTTAAGGAGCGAAGTGCTTGCCAAATACGTACTCTGTGTCTTCATAATGCTAATTTACTTTTTCTTATAAAAGCCCATAACCGAGCCCACCCTACGATTCTCAGTAGCACCTGAGGTGTTGCTAAGGAACGAGTTCACGCGCTTTCCGTAAAGAGTCATAGCCGTAGAGCCACCACCGTCGAAGTTAACTGCACCCACGCATCCGAGACCTTTCATAATCTGTCCCATTTCGAGAATGCTTGCGCCCTTGCTAACGGTGATACGTCCGTCGCACACGAAAAGAATGATCTTTCCATCCTCTGTATAACCTACGGCCGTACGGTCAGGCGTAGCTGCCGTGTCGGTAAAAATATCTGCCGCTATGGACTCGTAATTCCTGACGAATACGCCGTCCTGCTTGGTCACGTCGGTAACCACCTTACCGTCCTTCACGAGAAGAGGACCTGCGCTCATCGCATAATAAGGAGTCCAAGCCACCGATGTAGTAGGATAATCGCCGTAAGGCTCCTCATAAGCCGTCTTTCCCTTAATGTTCATCATCGGAGAATCATAGAAGAAGGTGTTCTTGTCAGCGTCGCGCGATGCCCAAACCGCTGCCGGTTTCTGGTCCTTGTCCACGCCGAAAGTACCACGAAGGGTAGGACGAGGAACGGAAGGACTGATTACACCCTCACACACATGAAAATCGCCGGTCTCTCCTGTCGACATATTGAAATAGCCGGCATTGGTCATAATGTAGTTCTCCACACCATTCTCTACGTCCTTCTTATAGAAATCTTCCAGAGTGAAGGCTTTCTCGCTGAATTCCATCCTGAACTCCACGTTTCCCTTAGTCACATCCGCTATGGCATACCAAGCGTTGAACGGACGACCGTTAAGCTTATCGGTGGTCTTGTAAAGAACTATGTCTTGCGGAAGAGATGTATCCTCTACCTTAGTCCAATTGAAGGTGATGGCAGGAGTCTCGTTCTCGAGCTTGATTTCCACCACTTCATTACTATAGGTCGTGCCCTTTTCGGTCACGGAATAAGCCCTTACCTTATAAGTCTTTCCGAATTCCACACCCGTACAAGGAATAGCCTGGTAAAGCCTTACCGAAGAATTCTTAGGTCCGTGTGCGAACGAATCCGCCAGTGTAGGAGTATGATCTGCGCTCCAGCATAGTCCCCAAGCGCTCTGATTGTATTTTTCGGATTTGCCGAGAGTGTAGTTGAGCATCGCCGAAGTAGGAGTATACTCCACGTCTGCCGCGAGCGTTGGCACCGGAAGCGACGTATAGTCGAACAGCGCTATCTCCTTATATATGATCTGCGAAGAAAGCATAGGGCCATCGCTGAGCGCGCGGACACCTATCGAATAAGACTTGCCCTGGACCAGACCTTCCTTAATGGAATATTCACAGGCATCTGCCGGGAGCGAGGCCAATTGCTGCTCCTCGCCGTTAGCAGGCTTGACATAGATGGCATAACCCGATTCGTTATCGCAGTTATCCTGCCAAGTCACATTCACGATAGCGGAGAATTCCACTTGCTCCAGCGTCACCTTAGTAGGGTTTTTCAGAGGAGCATAATGTTTCGTTCCTTCATCTGCCTTAGGATTGCAAGAAAGTACAGATGCGGCCATCAACAAGGCCATTAATGCATTACCAAATTTCATACGGATATCAGTTTGTAGTTTTGTTATTTTCTTATCGCGTTATATGCCTTAACCTTAGCGCTCTTGCCATTAGGCAGGGTAACCGTAACGTCTTCCCCGCTCATATTGACGAGAATGTACGCATCCTTTCCCTTTACGCTCTGCCAATGCGCTCCCATCACTACAGGATACACCTCGCCGTCGAAAACCGTGATGGTAGGAAGTTCCTCCGGAAATTTCAATTCCGAAATGAACCTGCCGCCATAGAACACATCGTGATTTCTAGCGCGAAAACGCCCGAGAGTTCTAAGGAAAGCTACCTCCACGTCGTTACCTTCTGCGAATAGCCAATCCGGCTGTATCCAGCCCAACTGCGCACCCCACAAAAGGCTACGGGCGTTATTATAAAGGAAATGTCCGTCGTTGAGTTCCTGATGATAGTAGTTCAGTCCGCTATAAAGCACTCTGTCCGAATAAATCAACGGAAATACCGGAAGCATCTTTACGGAAGGACTATGCGGAGTATTCACTATCAAAAGCATATCGAAAAGATCCATATACACCTCGGCGTTCTCTTCCGAAGTGACTGCCTGACCTGCGGTGAACACCTCTCTGTGAAGCTCATTAAGGAGCTTTCTGTAAGATTCAGGCCACCAGCTTCCCGCTCCAGGAGCGTGCGGATGATTCAATGCGTAGCAAGGTTCACTTGCCGCTGCAGAGATTTGGTCTATATACACACCATCCGTTCCTATGCTATGAAGCAACGAATCCGTCAGAGAATGAATTATCCCCTGCCAGATAGGCGAAGACGGGCAAGTCACGGTGTTAGGCACATTCGAAGTAGGGTAAATCTCGGTGTACAGGGAACCGTCCTTCTTACGGCACGATGCCAGATAACCCTGCTTTTCCTTATAGGAATCGTTAGCCGGATCCCAAAGACGACCGTTTATATACGGAGTCACGTGCGCTCCCTTCGCCTGAACCTCGGCCACCATTTCCTTGAACCCTGGCTTGGCCGGAAGATACTCCGGATACATAGTATCGTAAGCATAGTTATGCCAATGGTACCAGTGCACGCCCAAACCCTTATCGTAGTAATCCACAGCCTTTCTCACGCCATCTATCACTTCAGGGAACATATTCTTAGGCCTTATCCAGACGTCTGCGTCCTGAATCCACTTGGCCACATTCCTGTCCCTGAGCGCAGTCTGTCCCCACTGGGTAGAAAGCACGAAAGGACGATACCATTTGAGCAAGGTCTCGTCCCAAGAAGCTTCATTAAAGGCAAACGCAGTAGACCACGGAAGTTCGAAATGCCCCTCGGAAGTCCACGCATAAGAAGTGGTAACCTTCTGTGAGAAAGTTAGTTCATTCTCAGTTCCTTTAATAAGGAAATACTTTCCTGCACCGCTCTTGTCCTGCGATGCGAAATAGTAAGAGCCCTTGTCGCTGTAAGTCAGGACGAACTGCATACCTCCGGTAACCGAAGGATAGCGTGTGGACAAGCTGCCGCCATCGGTCGGGATGTCGAACTCGGCGCCATAGCCCATAGGCAGGACTGCCTTACTACCCTCATCGCGAGCCACTTTTATGATAGGAAATTCTATCTCGCTGACTATCCATCCGTTAGGAATGTCTGCGCTGATGGACCACATAAGCAATTCCCCGCTGCGTCTCACGTTCACCCTTACCTCGTTAGACTCCTGTCTGTCGAGAGTGATATCCCAAAGCAGTTCGGTGTTCAAGCCATCATCGCTAACCGTACATCCCTGATATCTGGCATAGTCCGGCGTAAATTCAGGACACTCCCCTTGAGGTCCCAAGAAAGTTATTTTCCAATTTACGTCGTTTCCATCAAATGCAGAAGCAAAACAGGTTTGGAGAAGAACTCCCCAAACCATAAAAATCGCGTATATGAATCTTCTGTTCATTATCGTTTGCGCTGCTGTTGTTTCATCTGCTGTTGCTGAAGCTTCTGAGCCTCCTCAAGACGCTGCTGCCATTTGCTCTTAGGAAGCGGCTTACCCTTCGAAGCCTCGACCTTGGCTATGACTGCCTGAGGTTTTACGCACCACTTTCTGATGATGAATATCTCTACCATAGAGATGAGCTGAGAAACCAAATAATAGTAGCTAAGACCCGAAGACAGGCTATTACAGATGAAGAACATCATTATAGGCATCATCCACACGCTCATAAACTGCATAGACTTGGCCGATGGGTCGTCCGACGTAGGCTGCTGCGACATAGTAATCTTACTATACCCCCACATAACTACGGCCATAAGCAGTGCGAACAGAGAAAGGTGGTCTCCGAGAAGCGGAACGCGTACTCCGAAATCCACGATGGAATCGTATGCACTCAAGTCCTCTGCCCACAAGAAGCTCTGTTGACGAAGCTCGATGGATGCAGGGAAGAAACGGAACATAGCCCACAAGATAGGGAATGTAAGGAGCGTAGGAAGACAACCTCCCATAGCGTTCACTCCGGCCCTCTTGTACAGCTCCATAGTAGCCTGCTGCTTCTTCAAGGCATCTTCCTGCTTAGGATATTTCTTGTTAATATCCTCGATATAAGGCCTAAGCGCGCTCATCTTAGCCGAAGATGCGAAGGACTTGTAGGTGAAAGGTAGCACTACTATCTTGATTATAAGAGTCATAATCAAAATAATGAGACCGAAGTTAGCTATATACTTGTGCAAGAAGTTGAACATAGGGATGATGAAGTACTTCGTAAACCATCCTACGAGCGAACCTCCTAGAGGAATCACCTTTTCGAACTGGTGGTCATAAGACTTGAGGGTATTGTAATGGTTAGGACCCAAGTAAATCTCGAGAGGGATTCTAATATCCCCACCGCCGTTAAGGGCCAATCGCATATTGGCATTACAAGCCATAAGGTTATGGTCGGCATTCTCACCGAGGAAATTCACGCTGAGATCTCCGGAAGAGAATTGGCCCGGAGCGCGCACGATCATCGAGAAGAACTGCTGCTGGAAGGCGAACCACTCCAGGTTGGAAGCGATCTTCTTAGCATTGCTTCTGCCGCGACCCATCTCGAGAGGTTTCTTGTCTCCTGTGAAATAATAATTCAACTTCGAATACTGGCTCTCGTTCTTATAACCTTTCTCCATACGAGGGATGACCGTCTCGAAGTCCACGTCTATGGAATTCACCTGACGCGGGATATTCGTCATATTCACAAATGCCAATTCGCTATTCACCATATATGACCCTGCGCTCAACGAGTACACTTGCTCTATGTAGCCACCGTTTTCAAACGGCATCCTGAGGACTGCGAGGCTATCGCTGCAAGAAGCCACGTCGAATGTGAAGTTCTGAGTCTGGATGAACTCGCCGACATAGACGCTCACGTCGTAGTGATTGTCCCCGGCCTTGAAGAGGTAAAGGTCACTTCCACCGTAATTGGAATAATCCTTAAGTCTGGCAGACCAAAGCTGAGCTCCCTTCGTGTTGATTTCGAGTTCAAGTTTATCATTCGCCAGTCGTATTATCTGACCTTCTGCACGTTTGCGAGCATCCAAAGAGGCATCCTTATAGATATGCTCTTCCTCGTGCTTTTGCTCGACTACGGAATTCTCTTCTACCTTCTCAGGCATTTTAGCCGCCTCTATGGCTGCCAATGAATCCCGCCTTGCTAACGAAATCGCCTCCTGCTTCCTACGTTCAATGAGCTGCTGCTCTGCTTGTTTAGATTGAAAGATGGTAAAGCCCACAAGGACTAAACCCATTAAAATAAAACCAATTACCGATTTTTTGTCCATATTTACCTTACTTCTGGCTTCTTATCTGCTCCTCAATTGTTTTCAATTCCTCCTTTGCCTGCTCTATACGTTTCTTCATCTGCAAGACAAGAGCTTCCGAATTACGTGAATTAGAGAAGAAGCCTATATTATTTTCGTATGTATCGATATCCTGCTGCAAAGCATTATATCTTCTAATCAAGTCATTACGATTAAGGCTAGGAGGGAAGGCCACATTAAGGGCATCCTTGAACTCTTTCGTAATGTTATCCTTTTCCTTAAATGGCACAAAGCCTATTTCCTTAAACCTGCGGATATATTCGTCCTTATTAGCACCACTGTCCGGAGTCAAGGCCTTAATCTCGGCGATGATGGCCCTCTTCGCCTTCAAGTTAGCGTAATAGTCGTTTTCCGGCTTCGCCTTAGCGTCACGAGCTGCGAAGAAATCGTCACAAGCGGCACGGAAACGCTTCCAGAGCTGCTCCGACTTCTTACGAGGAACGGCTCCCACTTCCTTCCACTGTCTCTGAAGGGAGATGAACTGGTCCGTAGCCTTCTTCCACTCCTCGCTATCCTTCAACGCCTCAGCCTGAGCGATAAGAGCCTCTTTCTTAGCGATATTGGCCTCCATACCGTCCTTCACGCCCATAAAGTACACTCTCTTACGCTCGTAGAATTTGTCGCAAGCAGCGCGGAACCTATCATATATCTTCTGATTATCCTTTTTCGATGCGAATCCTATCGTCTTCCACTGAGCCTGAATCTGCTCTATCTCCTTAGACAAGCTGTTCCACTCGCCGGCATCCTTAATGTCCTGTCTGTCCGCGATCTTCTCGACAGCCTCGCAGAGAGCCTCCTTCGCGTGAAGATTAGCCGCAAATCCGGCCTTCAGCACTTCGAAATGCTCCTGGTAGCGCTTGTTGACGGTGGCAGTGGCCGCCTTGAACCTTTCCCAGATGCCGTCCCTGAACTCCTTAGCCACAGGGCCAATCTCCTTCCACTGCTCGTGAAGCAGCTGCAGTGAGTTGAATGCGTCGATGACATTATCGGATTTGGCCAATTCCTCCGCCTGTGCGCACAATTCTTCCTTCGCCTCGAGATTCTTCTTGAAATCCAGGTCACGGAGCTCGTGATTAATTTGAACCATATCGTAGAATCTTTCCATCTGACGCTGGTAAGACTTGTTCACCTCATTGAATACGGTCTCCGGCACAGGGCCAATTTCCTTCCACTTCGCCTGAATCTCGCGCAGCGCAGGGAACGTCGCCTGAACATCGTTAATGTTGTCGACCAGATCCTTCAATTCAGCGATAAGTGCGCTTTTCTTTTCGTAATTATCCTGTCTTAGAGCATCTTGAGCCTTATTATACTCGGCTCTCTCTCGTTTATAGTCCGAATAGACATTCTTGAAGTTCTCTTCCACGCCGGCGAAAGTCTCGGCCACATTCTGGCCCGCCGCCTCCGCCTCGGCCTTCAATTTGCCGAGCTGTCTATAAAATGAAGACTTGATGGCCTCTACCTCCTTAGAACGCTCCATACGATCCTCCAAGGTGCCAATTCGCTTTAATTCAACTATCAGTTCTTCAAGGTTAGGATTTTCAAGATCTATTATCATATTACAAAGCTTTTGGAAATTGGACAAATATAGCAATTATTTTGGTAATTTTGCAGACAAAACAATATATAAGAGATATGAGGATAGACATTCTTACCGTAGTCCCGGAATTGCTCGACAGCCCTTTGAGCCACAGCATAGTGGGACGTGCGATAAAAAACGGATTGGTAGACATAAAGGTACACAACTTGAGAAAATACGGCGTCGGTCCCCGAAAGAACGTGGACGACTATTCCTACGGCGGAGATGCCGGAATGGTTATGATGGTAGAGCCGGTTTTTAATATGATAAACGAACTCAAATCGGAAAGGGATTACGACGAAGTCATCTATATGTCGCCCGACGGAGAGAGGTTGAACCAGAAGATATCTAACGAACTTTCACTTAAAGGAAACATCATCATCCTGTGCGGACATTATAAAGGAATAGATCACAGAATCAGGGAGCACCTCATAACACGAGAGATTTCCGTAGGCGACTACGTGGTGAGCGGCGGCGAAATCCCTGCAGCCCTGCTGGCCGATTCGATAGTAAGACTGATCCCCGGAGCGCTTACCGACGAAACATCCGCTCTTTCGGATTCTTTCCAGGACGACCTTCTGTCTCCTCCCGTCTACACCAGACCGGCAGAATTCCATGGTTGGAAGGTTCCGGACGTGCTTCTAAGCGGGAATCCGAAACTCATTCAGGCTTGGCAGGACGAACAGGCTTTAGAACGCACAAAACTCCTCAGACCCGAACTTATTAAAAATTTTTAATAACTAATTTTTTTTTAATAAAATTCGTGTAAAAATTTTGCAGATATAAATAATTGGAGTATATTTGCCTTCGGAAATGATAAACAACTCAGCTTACAGAAATGTAAGTATCTAACCAAAGATAATTAACCTTCTTAATAGGTAATACACTACTAACTAATCGATAAGGCTCGCAGGGATGCGAGCCTTTAATCATTTTCCGGACTTATTTATTATATTTACGCCATGAATGATCGAAAAGTAATACTACTCACCGGAGCCAGCAGCGGCATTGGCCACGAAGCGGCGATGGAATTATTGGCCCAGGACCACATCGTATACGCAGCAGCGCGAAGAGTCGAGAAGATGGAAGACCTCGCAGCGGCAGGCGCACACGTACTTTCCCTGGACGTGACGGACAGCTCATCCATTTCCGGGGCCGTAAACGCCGTCTTATCGCAGCAGGGTCGAATCGACGTACTCATAAACAACGCCGGCTACGGCTATCTGGGGGCCCTCGAGGGAGTATCGATGGAAGAAGCGAGGCGTCAACTGGACGTGAATCTGTTCGGATTGGCCGAGATGACCAAGCAAGTCCTCCCGTATATGAGAGAGCGAAGGTCCGGTCGAATCATCAACATATCCTCCGTCGCAGGAAAGGTGGGAATCGCATTCGTAGGCTGGTATAACGTGTCAAAATTTGCAGTGGAATCGTACTCTGACGTGCTAAGGAAGGAAGTAAGACAGTTCGGGATAGACGTGGTGATAATCGAACCGAGCGGCATAAAGACCGATTGGGGAATCATCGCGGCGGACAACTTGGCCCGCTCGAACGCAGGCACCGTCTATGAGCAGTCCGCACTGAGATTCTCCGGAATTATGAGAAAGGCCTATACCTCGAACTTGCTCTCGGGACCGGAAACCGTAGCCAAGGACATCTGCCGGGCAGTCAACGCCAAACGCCCGAAACTCCGCTACCATCCTGGACTGGGCGCCGGCACTATGCTCTTTCTGAATGCCATCACTCCGGCCCGCTGGTGGGACGCCATCAATGGTAAGATATTCAAAAACGACTAGTAACGACAAACCCCCGTAGAATGCATCTACGAGGGTTTCGTGTGGTGCCACCGAGAATCGAACTAGGGACACAAGGATTTTCAGTCCTTTGCTCTACCAACTGAGCTATGGCACCATCATTTGGGACTGCAAAGATAGTGAAACTATTTGAATCTGCAAATTTTTTAAGAACTTTCTTCCGTGGATTTTTTCTCGGCCATTTGCCTTAAGAGAACCTTGAGATTGTCGCCCCTATCCAGGTTCATCTTCTTGCGAAGTCTATAGCTGGTCATATTGACTGACGTAGACTTAACTCCGGTAACTTCCGCTATCTGCTCTGCCGACAAGCCCAACACCACGAACATACAATATATTTCCTCCGCCGGACTTATGCCAGGAATCATTTCTCGCAGATTATGTGAAAAGTCCGGATATACCACCGAGAACTTATCCTTGAACACGACGTCGCCAAACTCTGAGTAAGCGGATATGAGCTCCTTACGGACATTGGACATAGCCTGATCGTCCGAAAGGACATTTTTAATCTGCTGCCTCACATCGTTCATCTTAGCATCACTCATCTCGAGCTCCTTACTAAGACTATTTACCTTGTCGCGTACACTCGGAACCTTTACCGCCGACATATATATACATCCTCCGATGAGAATGATGGATAGCACGAATAACAGGGCCAAAGTCACATAGTATTTCCTTTCCAATACTCTATCTCGTTTCTGCACTTCGCGGACACGAGCATTCATCTCATAGGTTTCACGACTTGCATTCAAGGTGTACCTTTCCTCGTTCAAAAGCATACGCTCCCTATAAGCCATGTCCACGAATCCGGCATAGACGTCAAAATAGCGCCGTGCGTTTTTCAAATTTCCGCTTTCAAGCCAAACCTCTATGGCATTTCGAAGGATCCTCAAATCATCAAAGCCTATTCCTCTATGCATCGATGCGAAAGTGTCGTACATACTTTCCAAATAATTCTCTCCCTTCCGCCTATCACCTTCCTTAAGATAATGCTCTGCCAGATAATAACAAGCCTTGGTGATATTGAGAGGGTCTTCCGCCTTCTGAATGCATCTTTCCAGCACGCGCACGCCATATCGTACCTCCTCGGGAACTTTCGAACTCACGAGTAGCCTACCGAAATCCAAATCCAGAGACTCGTTGCCCAGCGTGTACGGGAGCATCTCATAGATATCCATCGCCTTATGCCAATACACCTGTGCCGAATCCTTCTGCCCTTTCAACAGCATCAGATGTCCCTTATTATTATAGGAATTGGCCACCTGCAAAGGCGCGCGAGGACGAACCAAATCCACCAGAGCAAGAGCCTTTCCGGAGTAGAGCTCGGCATTATCCATAATCTCCAATGATATGTTCACGCGCGTAAGTTGATTGCAATAGAACGACTGCGAATACACATCTCCCAACTCTTCGGCACGCTCAAGTCCCCTTTCATAAAGCGAGATGGCTTCATAAGTGCTACCGAACTTAGTATAGAGGTCTCCGAGAAGCACCTCCACCTTTCGAAATTGGGCGACATTACGACTTCCGTCGAAATACTCGAGCGACTTCTCGCAGTACTTGATGGCATCCAACTGCCTGTGCATGATTCCGCTGCATATTACGGCAGCATAGGCATAGTCCCTGGCCATATCCACATTCGAAGAATATCGAGGCTCTATGCCAAGCGCGAAATCCATAGTCTTCTCTGCCTGCTCCACCATCCCGGCCTTATACATCAGCAGCGCATAGACAGTATTGAGGTCTCGCCAGCAATACTCACTTATCAAGGGCGTAGGCTCCGAATAGATCTCTTGAAACTTGTTCACGCCCTCTTGCTTATCGCCCGAATACTGATAACAGACCATAAGACCCACCATCGCATCCACCGCATACTTTCTCGCTCCCAGCATATCCATTTCGGAATCGCACTCCCTGCGCAAAAGAGTGAGGTAAGTATCGATGCCGTTCTGCCATTGCCTGTTTGCAGTGAACTGATTGGCCTGTGCACAGAGAAGGGAATCCTGCTCGATGAACTGGCTGGTATAAGATGAAGATGTCTGAGCTCTCTTGCAAGAACCCAGACATAATATAAACAACAGTATTGGAACTGAAAACTTTCGCATAAGTATTCCAAAGAAATATATGCGAAAGTAAGAAAAATTTTCGTAAAATGCTAAAAACTATACACTAACCTCAGCATACAAGAGATAGGGGCCTGCGGGAAAAGACCCTCATCTTGCGAATAGGCCTTCTCTGCCTCGAAGTAATATCGAGCCACCCACACGTCTGCACAATAGTCGGCATTGAAGAGATTGTCCACATACAGGCCTAACTTGACATTGTTTCCAGTCTTGAACTTGAATGTCTGCGACACGGAAGCATTGGCCACGAAATAAGCAGGTAGGCTGCGGTCCGAGCAGGCAGTGTTGTCCCAATAGCGCTTGCCCACGAATTTGCCGTTGAAGCTGAATTCCAAATCTTCGAGCGGCGAGTAACCGTAGAATGGTCTTACGCCGGTACCGACAGACGAAATCACACTCGGTGAGAGAAGCATCGTGGTGTTCTCGTAATGCTCTTCCAATTGGCCCGTAGGATTCCAGTCATTCATATTATCGTAGGAGGTCACGAAGGCGGTGAAGTCCTTTATCTTATTAGTACTCAAGGTCAGGTTTCCGAAAACGCTCCACTGCGGGAGGATGCTCCAATTAGCGTAAAGCTCCACGCCGCGTCTCCAAGCACGACCCACATTCTCCTTAATCGCGTATCCTACAGAGGAAAGGCGACCGGTTTCGAGAAGCATATCCCAGTATTCCATAGCGTAAAGATTCACTCCGGCAGCAAAGCGCGAAGAAGTGTACTCATAGCCTAACTCAATGTCCAGCATTTTCTCAGGAGAGAGCTCGCGGCGGTCTCCACCTGCATTGTTGCTTTCGATTACTTCCTTAATGTCGCTTCGGCCAGGCTCGCGATGTCCCAGTGCGGCACTTAGGTATGCCTTATGGCCTGCAGCAGGAGTGAATGTTACGCCGGCACGTGGGTTGAAGAACGACCACGTGGTAGAATATTTCAAATCAGAGAATTCGTCATCCAAACCGCTCATATTCAGACTTATGCCCCTATACTGGAGGTCAAGATAAGTCGTCCATGCGTCGCTGAACGAATACTCGGCTCTGGCAAATGCGGAATAGTCTTTCTTCAGACCATTGTTAGTGTACCACTGATGGTCCAAATCGCCCAGCAGGCTACACCATTTCACAGTTCCGAAATGGTCTCCGTCGTAGAGGGAAGCGCTCACTCCCATATCCACCTTGAGGGCATTCTTCGAATAACGCAAATCCGAATTTATCACATAATAGCTGTTGTCCATAGACTTGAGAGTGATGAAATCTCCTTTCTTGTAGCTCACTCCGTCTATTTCCACAGGCGAAGAAAGACCGTATTTGGTAAGTTTCTTTCCTGCCTTATACTGGTCGTAGAATCCGTCGCCCTTAGTGTAATTAAGGGTAGTGGTCCACGTCCAAGCCTGATTGAACTGATGGGCATAGTTCAACTGAAGGTGGTGCTGGGTGTAGTTGTCGGTCTCATTGTCATAGTAATGGACATTACCGAAACTGTCGTAGTACTCACCTGCCGAATTATACCTTCTATCCTTTTCGAGCTGAGATTTGGAGATACCGCCCCAAGTGATGCCGGTGTGCTGATTACCCATAATGTATGTAAGTCGCAGCGAATTCTTCTCGCCCATCCAGCCTAATACTGCCAATGCAGACTGCACGTCGCCATAGGCATTGCGAATATAACCATCCGTAGAATTCTTAGAATACACGAAATCGGCATAGAAACCATGGCGAAGAAGTCCTGTGCTTAAGCCGGCGCTGGTGGTCATGGTATTCCAAGCACCGCGTGAGATGTCCACCCATCCGCTTGGCTCAGCCTTTACGGAAGCCGTGCTCATATTTATGCTGGCGCCGAACGCACCTGCACCGCTTGCAGAAGTACCCAGACCTCTTTGGAGCTGAACGGAGCTGAGAATATTTCCGAGCGCAGGAATGTTCACCCAGAACACTTCCTGAGACTCCGCATCGTTAAGGGTTATACCATTGAGAGTTACGTTAATCTGAGAGCCTTTCGAGCCGCGAACGGTCATCTTCGAATAACCTATGCCGGTACCGCCTTCGTTAGAAGTTACGACGGATGGCTGAAAATTAAGGCTCATAGGAAGAGAATTAAGTGGAGAAGACTCGCGTAACTTCTTACCGCTTATCATAGTATAAGTCACCGGGGTATTCTTTCCGGCACGCGATGCGGACACTACTACACTGTCTAACCTCTCTTCCTCCTTTCCGTAGTCAGGCGCCTGGGCCTGTACGGTCTGTGCAGTCATAATAGCTGCACCCATAAATAATAAAAAACCTCGCATAATAAACAAATTACGCAAGGGGTAAAGGCCTGAAGCCTTTTCAGAGATGCATTCCCTACGACGGAATTACCCGTGTCAGGTTCAATGGGACTCTCTCAACCCCGCCGGCCCTTGTGGTCCTTAGGAGTACCCCCGCAATATTTCGACGCAAATATAGAACTAATCTTTTTCTCCGACAAGTTTCACCTCATATAATTCGGGCCAATTCTTCCCCGTCAAGAAGATTCTACCCTCGGAATCCACCGCGATGCCGTTCAGGACGTCGGTGTCGTAAGTGCGCAAACGCTCGGGGAGCAAGCCCTCGCAATCCACCGTCGCCTCCACGATTCCGGTGTCCGGATTTATGATGACTATAGTGTCGGTGGTGTAGACATTGGCCCAAATGCGCCCGTCGATCCACTCAAGCTCATTAAGGTAGCGAACCGCGCGGCCGTTCAAGGTCACGTTTATGGAGCGTTCGAACTTCAATTCCGGAGTCAGGAAGTAGATTCGCGAGCTGCCGTCGCTCGAAATCAGGCTCTTGCCGTCGGTGGTGAGGCCCCAGCCCTCGCGCGGGTAAGAGTAGGTACTCCGATATTCCAGCGTGTCGGCGTCATAGATAAAAACCACCTTGTTAGTCCAGGTCAGGATGTAGAGCTTATCTCCCAGTATTACAGAGCCTTCGACGAAATATTTCTTATTGAATGGGAGCTTGGTCAGAGCCTGTCCGCTCTGCAAGTCTACCTTTCGGAAAGTGGATTTGCCATTCAGGCCGGTGCTTTCGTACAGGGAACCGTCGTGCCAAAAGAGGCCTTGCGTATAGGACCCGGTGTCGTGAGGATAGGCTTTCACCACCTCTATCTTATAGCGTTCCACCTTAGCCGAGCAGGAAAGGATAGAGCACAGCACACAGATGCAAATAGATATGATATGTTTCATCCGAACACGCATTTTTTCAAAATTACATAAAAAGTTCTAAATTTGTGCCACGATTTGAAGGTGGGACGATCCGCCGCGGCCTTTTGGCTGAGGAAAGTCCGGACAAGAAAGGGCATCGCACTGCGGAAATCGCAGGTAGGGGTAACTTTACGTACGCCGTAACAGAAAACGACTACCGCGAAAGCGGAAAAGGTGAAAACGCGAGGTAAGAGCTCACGATATATGTCAGCGATGGCATATAGGTACGGCACTGCGACTTGCAAAACCAAATATACTGACAACTAAGGGCTGCCCGTCCAATGTCAGGGGGTAGGTTGCGCAGATAAATGGCGGAACAAAACAGAAACCGGCTTACGGTTCCACCTTCTTTTTATATTATCTCGGCACACAAGTCATAAAGGTCGGCCGAAGTGACCCTTACCTTTATGAAATTACCCACTAACGCGCGAGCATCCACTCCCTCAGGTACATTCACGAAGATTTCCCCATCGACCTCGGGGCTGTCGTACTGACTTCGGCAGATGAGTTTTCCGCCGGACACGTCGTCTACCAGCACTTCCAGCTCACTTCCCACGCGGCTCCGGTTAAAGTTATATGAAATCTCGCTCTGACACTCCATCAGGCGCTCATAGCGGCTTTCCTTGTCTTCGGGACTCACCTCGTCCTTAAAATGCTTGGCACCATAGGTTCCCTCTTCCTCGCTGTACATAAATGCGCCCAGTCTTTCGAAACGCGCACTCTTGCAGAAATCCAGCAATTCCTCGAACTCTTTCTCGCCCTCGCCCGGATGCCCTACTATCATAGTGGTACGCAGGGCCACGCCCGGAACCTCTTCACGAAGTCTCGCTATGAGCTTTCTGGTCCACGCCCCATCCACGTGACGACGCATATTCGAGAGAACCACGTCGCTTATGTGCTGAAGAGGGATGTCGAGATATTTGCAGACCTTAGGGTTATGTGCCATCTGTTCAAGCACGTCTTCCGGAAAGTCATCGGGATAGGAATAATGAATCCTTATCCAGTGAATCTGCTCTATCGCAGAGAGTTTTTCGATAAGTTCGGCAAGCGCCCTTCGGCGATAGAGGTCGAGCCCGTAATAGGTGGTATCCTGCGCTATAAGAATAAGTTCCTTCACGCCCTTCGAGGCCAACATCTTCGCCTCCTCCACCAATTCCTCCATAGGGACGGACTTGTGCGCACCCCGGATATACGGAATGGCACAGTACGAGCACCTTCTGTCACACCCCTCGGCTATCTTAAGATAGGCAGTGGCCGGGCCGCAATCCGTAGGCTTTCTGTATTTCATTAGGGAATGGTCCGGAGTAACGCCCAGATACTTCAGTATAGGATCGGTATCCCTGGCGCCGAACCACGCGTCCACTTCAGGGATGAGTCCGGGAAGCTCCGCAGCATACCTTTCGCTCAAGCAGCCGAACACGATTATCTGCCTTATGATACCGGCTTTCTTCTGCTCGACGCTTCTCAATATGGCATCTATGCTTTCCTGCTTGGCATCCCCTATGAAACCGCAGGTATTTATAAGGAGATAGTCTACCGCAGCATCCGTTTCATTTTCGTCGATTACTAGGAAACCCTCGCCCAACTGGCTGACCAGATGCTCGGTATCCACCCTGTTTTTAGAACAACCTAAAGTGAGAGTCCTAAGCGTGTGCTTCATCGTTATTTTCCTCTTCCTCAGTAGTGAAATCCAAAGAAGCGTGGTCGAGCAACTCGTTATACCACTCCACTACCTTCTTCATATGCGACACGTAGAATCTGTCTGCATCGTAATCAGGAATGGCCTTCTCGAAAAGGGCCTTCAAATCAGCGTCGGAAGACTTCGCGCTAGGAGCGTGCTCTTCGCCAAGTACTTTCTGCAAAGCAAGAAATACCTCCGAAAGCTTAAGCTCATCCGTATGGGTGTAGATGGCGATGTCGGCGAGCGTAGTGATGCGGCTCTTCGCATCGAACACTGTCCTCTTCTTATCCTGAAGCGACTCCGCGATGACGCCATTACGTGCCTGTGCTACATAAAGATATAAACCCTTCTGGCCTGAAACGGTAAGGATTCTTGCTAAATCTGTTTTCATAATTGCCTTAAAATTAATTCTGTTTTCTTTTTCAGCTCTTCCAAGGAGCCGTCATTTTCTATTAAAAAGTCGTACCGGGAGGGTTCCCTCTGAAACGCATCCCGCACGGCCGCCTTCTCATTTCTTTCCACACGCGTCCGATAAGGCGCACGCACTAAGATAACATCGTCGAACACTCCGTCGAACAATGGCTTGTCCGCTGCTATGGCCGATTCGAAAAACACCGGATCCGATGCCGACTGCGCCGCGAACCTCTCAAAATCCGAGAGCACAAGCGGATGCACCACCGATTCCAGCTTCTTAAGAAGTTCCGGATTCTCGAACACCTTTCCCATTCGGGCCAATTCCACCCCTACCTCCGATTCTATCTTCTGCGCCACTACAGGGTCCGCATACAGGGCCTTTGTGCGCGAATCGGAATCATAGACGGAATAGCCCAGTGCGCCCAAGATTTTAGACACCTCGCTCTTTCCACTGCCAATCCGGCCGGTAATCAACACCTTGCGCATCCTATAGAGCGGTTTCCACGCACTCGCACATCTGCGGGCTCGTACGACAATCTATTGCCACGTCCGGAAGATTGTCCCAGCGAATCATACACTTGCCACCCAATGAATTGGCAAACTCGTTATAATCCACATAGAAAGTAACGTTCTGTGCAGGATTTCCGGAGACCGGGAACACGAAGCGATATGTAACCTGAACTACGCTCGGGAAAAGAGAAAGGGTCTTTCCCTTAGGAAGGTTCCTAACCTCCACCGAAGCAGTCGTATCAAACTCCACGAATCGGGTAACTTCCTGAGAATATGTTATCTGCGAAAGCGACAAGCGCATTCCGGCAGGAGTATCGAGTTCTACCACGCCGTGTATTCCGCTGCTCACGTCACGCTTGACTATCTGCTTCGTGAGCACCTTGTCCAGGGACTCCAAACGAGCCGGGTCGCCATAGACGTAGACCGAATCCTGAGACAGGATCATATCGCCGTAAGTCATATACTGATCCTTACAACTGATGAACGACACCGGTACTATAGGCAGTTTCTTATAGTTTTCCTTACGGAAACGGAATGATACCGAATGCGAAAGAAAAGACTTCACACTCACCGACGAGCCGAAAATGGCAGATGTATATTTGAACAGGGTATTGTCGGAAATCGTAAAGAAATCGCCTTCCCTGCACACCAAATCTTCCGGCTCGAAATAGACGTCGTGCAAGCTGTTTATCCCCATGGCCAATCTCAACAATGCGAATCCCGACCCTGAAACCACAGCCGCTATCGTCGTGCTTTCATCGGCATCGTCACTATGACCCACAATATTACTGTGAGCGACCACTTGGACGCTCACAATATCAGATGTGGTCTCCGACAAGTTACTGATGAGCCAAATCATCAGGGAGGCCAGCACTGCCAATACTATGGGCAGGGACCTTTTCACCCGGATTCAGATTTACTTCTGCACGGATGTAGTATCCTTTACGATGGAAGTCTTGTCTACTCTGAGCTTGACTTCTCCATCGACCTTAAGAAGCACTGTCCTCTCCTCGATTTCAGCTATGGTGCCATAGATGCCACCTGCGGTGATGACCTTATCACCCTTCTTAAGTTCCGAGCGGAATTTCTCGAGTTCCTTCTGCTGCTTACGCTGTGGACGAATCATAAAGAGCCACATGATAAGGAACATAAGAAGAATCATAATCCAAAAGCTCCACGTATTGCCCGCAGAAGCTCCCTGAGCGGCCGAAGCCTGAAGCATAATTGTCAAAAAGTTCATTTTCTTTATTTACTAATGTTATTTATTATCTTGTCTAACAGTCCGTTTACGAACGCCTTACTTTCCGGAGTACTGAAGAACTTCGATATCTCCACGTATTCGTTTATAATGACCTTAGACGGCTGGTTCGGGAAAGCCTCCGCTTCCGCCACTCCACACACTATGAGGGCCAAGTCGGTCACGCAAACTCTCTTTATATCCCACTTCGGGGTAAGTTCAGCTATGCGCTGAACGTCCTTGTCATAATCGGTATACGCCCTGCGAAGAAGCGTATATGCGAAATCCTGGTCGGATGACTTGACTTCCTGCCCCGGCATCTGGCTAAGGAACAATTCCGGCAACGCCCAAGAGCGTCCTGCGGCGAAATCTTCCATCGTGCGGCAGCAGCAGGTCAGAGAATATGCCAAGTCATTATCCCACCAGATGGACATTCCTTCCAAAATGCTTTCCAATTCGGAATTGTCCACCAATTCGTTTTCAAAGATCTTTATCCAAAGTTCAGCATCGCCCTCTATCGTATGCAAAGGCTCTGCCATATACTCCTTAAAGTAATCCTTCTCCTTAATGCCATCGTAGAGGTGCCATAGAAAAGCATCATACTCCTGCCAGCTTAACTTTTTCTTATTCAAAAGTTTAGTAAAGTCCGGATCCGCATCTAGCTTAGGGGCTATGAAGTTCTCCGCGAACTTCATATTAGGATTCTTCTCTTCTTCGGTAGGGTGAAATTTGGATTTGGCGGCAAGGATTCTCGATTTGGCCTGCTTCGTAAGAGCCGGGACAAGTGCCAACATAAATAAATACAAATCTCTTGTCCCCTGGCACTGCGCATCGAAATGGGTTTGTGCCTGGGCAAGCGTCATCGAGGGATTTTCAGCACACGCATAAATGGTCTTGAAGACCTTAATACGTAAAATTCGTCTATTCAGCATTCTTTCTATGTCAATTGTCGCACAAAGATAACAAATGGTTTTGAATTTTCCATCTAATCTTATTCCATTCTGCCCCTCGCCTTCTTCCTTAATTCAGATTTCTGTTCCTCACCTATGAAAGAATGGGAAATGGCACACTCCACCATCGCCCGAGCTTGAATCTCGTCTATGATTCCGGCAGCGAAAAGGCGCTCGAATTCTTCCCTAAGAGTAGTTCCCGATACTGCGAGATTATCGGTGTTTATCGTCACCTCCACCCCTGCCTGTAGAATGATGGGAAGAGGGTATTGCTCTATGCTGTTCACTCCGCGAAGCGCGTGGGTGTCGAGATTGCTCTTAGGACAAATGTCCAGACACACTCCGCTATCCTTCAGTCGCTGCATGATCTCGGGATGGGTATAGCACCTGATTCCGTGTGCGATTCTCTGCGCACCATAATCCAGTGCACAACTGATACTTATCGCTCCATCGGCCTCTCCCGCGTGAATGGTGAAAGGAATCCCTTTCGAAGAGGCGTATTCAAAAAGGGCCTTGTAATCCGAAGTAGGAAACAAGGCCTCTGCACCTACCAAATCTATCGCCACGACCCCTCTGCCGAGATTCTTTCCGGCCAATTCTATCGTTTCCAGATTGGCCTGTTCCTTCTCGCGTCCGCGCATACAGCATAAGATGAAATTGGCCTGAATATCCGCGCACTCCCTCATCCCCTGCTCCAATCCATCGATGGCGGCGGCCACGACTTCTTCCTGGGTAAGGCCACGATAGACGTGCTGCTGTGGTGCAAATCGGATTTCGGAGTAGATGAGGCCCTGGGCAGCGAGCCTGCGGACAAGCGAATACGCACTATAGGCTATGGACTCCTTCGACTGCATTACCGAGATGGGCAGGTCGAAGCACTTAAGGTAATCCACCAGATTATCGGTGTCGGGCGGGCAGGTAAGCAGTTTCTGCAATTCCGTCGTGTCCTTAGTGGGGAGTTCGTCCGAATTACCGCCGAGGCGAGCCATAGTTAGGATGTCTTCCGGGGTCAACGAACCGTCAAGATGGAGATGAAGGTCCACCAGAGCGTACTTTGATGCGTCTATCAAGGAGGTGGAGTTAGGAAAAGAAGTAGAGTGCATGATTATCTATGTATGTAAATAATCGTGCAAATTTAATGACGATTCCCGACATTTCCATCGGATAGACGTCAATTTGTTTACGATTTTTTCGTCTTAAGACAGAGCTCGAAAATACTTCAAACATAGCTATAAAAAGCGATTGAAAAAAAATGGGATAATCCAACATTTGTTCTTATATTTGCACAGTGTGTTCCACGATGGGACATACTTTTTTTGTTTTTAACTAATGACTATAGATCAGTTAAAGGATAACATTCGTGTTATCGAAGATTTCCCTAAACCAGGAATTCATTTCCAGGACGTTACCACTCTATTTATGAACCCCGAATGCCTCAGGGACCTCAGCGAGAGACTTTACGATCTCTATAAGGACCAGGGCATCACTAAGGTCGTAGGCCTAGAGTCCAGAGGATTCATAATGGGAGGAATCTTAGCGGAGAAACTGGGCGCCGGTTTCGTCCCTGCACGTAAGAAGGGCAAGCTCCCGGGAGAAAAAATCTCCGAAACCTACGAGCTGGAATATGGTACTGACACCATAGAAATGCACACCGGATGCATCAGCCACGACGACGTAGTCCTCATCCACGACGACCTGCTCGCTACGGGAGGCACTATGGCAGCAGCATCCAGACTTATCAGACAGTTCGGCCCTAAGAAGATAATGCTTAATGCCATAATCGAGCTCACCGGATGTCCTAAGCTGGACGTTTTTCCGCGCGAACTCGATCTGCAAACTATACTTAAAATCGACGAAGGCTAAACTCGTTTCACACGAGTTACGTTCTTGATTCGATTGAGAATGGAAATTACCTTATCAAGCTCCGAGTTCGAAGGGACGAGGAGCTTGATTTGCATGTCATCCTCTCCAGTTCTCGCATTCTTGTTCACGGTAAGTGAACGAAGCGAAACCCTGAACCTGCTTATGCCATCCATAATCTGAGACATTACCGTAGAATCCGGAACTGCACTCACGACCAGAGACACGAGGAACTCTCCGCTACTCTGGGTCTCCTGCCACTTGACTTTCTGAATACGATAAGGGTATTTTTCGATTAGGCGCGCCGCGTTAGGACACGAAATCCTGTGAATCTTTATACCCTCGCCCCTGGTCACGAATCCGAACACGTCGTCTCCGAATACCGGGTTACAGCACCTCGCCATCTTATACTGAAGTCCCTTTACGTCCCGAGCATTCAAGACCAAGATATCATCGCCCGTGCTGACATAGCCGGTAGGACGCGAATTTTCGAAGGCTATGGCCGCTGCAACACTTTCCTCCGCCCTTTCTGGAGCGGCGAGTATGAAGTCCTTTATCTCGTTGACATCCAGATCGCCCCTACCCACGGCGGCATACATAGGAATCTGGCCGGCATATTTGTTCTTCTTACAGAACTCCAGGACCATCTCGTCCGAAAACTCCATCTTCCAGTTCTTCAGACGCCTTTCCAGCATCTCTCTTCCTTCCAATGCCAATTTTCTCTCCTCGGCGTCGAGTTCCTGACGGATTTTGCTGCGTGCCTTAGCGGAAACTACCCAATTGAGCCAATCCGCCGACGGTCTCTGAGTCTTCGTGGTGATGATTTCCACCACGTCTCCCGTATTCAGTTTCTCCCTAATGGAAGCAGCCTTTCCGTTAATCCTGGCACCGGAGCATCTACATCCTATGCCACTATGGATATTGAAGGCGAAATCCAGCACAGTAGCCCCCACCGGAAGTATCCTCAGCTCGCCCGTAGGCGTGAAGATGAATATTTCCTTCGACGGAGCCAGCGGCATCTCCTCTGAATCGTTAACCGCCTTATGTTCCAGCGCGTAACGCACGGAAGTAAGCCAAGTATCGAGCGTGTGCTCGGACTTTATGCCCTTATAGGACCAGTGCGATGCCAGTCCGCTCTCCGCGATTTCATCCATACGCTTGGAGCGAATCTGCACTTCGATATAATTGCCCTGCGCATTTCGCACGGTGATATGCAAACTTTCATAGCCATTCGGCTTCGGGTTCGTAAGCCAATCCCTATACCTCTTCTCGTCCGGGATATACTCCTCGGTCACATAGGAATAGACCTTCCAGCACAAATCGTCCTCTATCTTCTTGACAGGCTCGCAATCGATGATGAATCGCATAGCGAACACGTCGAACACGCCTTCGAACGGCACTTTCTGGGCCAACATCTTCTTATAGATGCTGTACGCGGTCTTCGTACGGACCTTTACCTTATACTTAATGCCCGCCGAATCCAGCTTTTCCTTAAGGGGCTCGATGAATTCACGCCTGAGCTTTTCCCTATCCTGCGCCGTAGCGGCCAATTTGTTAGTAATCGAACGATACTGCTCCGGCTCGGCGAACTTGAAATAGATGTCCTCGAGTTCGCTCTTTATGTTGTAAAGTCCCAACTGATGGGCCAGAGGGATGTAAAGCATAAGGGTCTCGAGCTGTTTCTGCTCGCGAGAAGCTTTCGGAAAAATCGCAAGGTTGCGCATAACCTCCAGACGATCGGCTATCTTGATGATGGTGACACGCGGGTCCTTACTATACTGGACTATAAGTTTCTTATAATTCTCCGCCTCGAGCCTGGTGTCCTTAGGCTTGATGGTACTTATCTTATTGAGTCCATCTACAAGAGTACGGACTTCCGCAGGAAATTCCGACATATCCACATCGGGATGTGTACGTGAAGCCTCGTGAAGATAGACTGCTGCCACACACTCGTCCGGAAGACCTATCTCGTCCCTTACGATGGAAGCCACCCCGTCGGGATGGGAGATGAAAGGTACTCCATTACTTCGCAGTTCGTCCTTTAGAGCTGCGGATGCGATTTGTCTCGCTTTTTCTACCATATTTTCCATACGCCTCTAATGTTTTTTATCCAAAACCTTCTGCTGATAGGTCTTGGCGTTACGCGAATGTTCCTTATATGTCTTTGCGAAAAGGTGTCGCCCGGGAGTCTGCGTCGAAGCGCAGAAATAGAGATATCCCGAGGACAGATTGGCATTCAAGACAGCGTCCAGTGCCGCTTTCGTAGGGCAGCAAATCGGCCCCGGAGGTAGGCCGCCGTGTATGTAGGTGTTATACGGCGAATCCACCTTAAGATGCTTGTTAAGCACGCGAGTAAGCTTGAAATCGTAGCAAAATGCGACCGTAGGGCACGCCTGGAGGCGCATTCCGCGCTTTAGCCTGTTAAGATAGACGCCGGCCAGATCCGGATACTCGGGCACGTAATTAGACTCGCAGCGAACGATGGACGCCACTATGCTTACATCCATAGGGCTAAGTTTCAGCGATGCTGCCTTATCCAGACGCTCCTTTGTCCAGAACTTGTCGTATTCCCTCTTGAAAAGGGAGAACAAGTCGTCAAGCGTAGCATCCCAATAAATCTCGTAAGTGTCCGGAATAATCATGGCATAGACCGTGCGCGAATTGAAACCATACTTTTTCAAGAAGGCATCGTCGTTCAATGCCCTATGTATGGCAGCCGAATCGAGCAGGATTTTTCGCCCTATTCTGGACGCCACCTCGGACTTGAGACGAAGCGAACCGGACAGGGTTATCTTTACCGGTGCCTGCCAAGCATTATTCAGCATTCTGGCCACATAGACCGAAGAGTACGACGGCTCTATCTTATAATATCCCGGAGTCATAAACTCCGAAACACGTTTTCTTTCAAAGACCTTCCTAAGGGCTTTCTCAAATCTTATGCCGCCTTGCTCCTTAATCTGGGCTATCACGCCATCAACCGTAGTGGTATCCGTCACATATACGTCGGCCCGGGAGGTAAAATTAGGTAATTTGGCATCCCTAAAATACCCCCAGAATTGCACAAAGACGAAAAATGCAACCGCCGCTATGACATACTTCACTACTTTTTTCATCTCAAACGAATCTCCTGCTCCTTAGCCAGAGTGTCTCCGACGCTAAGTCCGTTACGCCTCATAACGCTGCTCATCTTCACGCCGAAACGCTGACAGATACTTCTCAAATCTTCCCCGTCCTCGCTTACGATATACATATCAAGACCCTTTTTAGTCCTGGATTTCTTGACTTGAATATAAACCATCTCGCCGGGAATCAGTTCGCGAGACTCCTTAAGGTCGTTGAACTTGAGAATCTCCGAAACAAAGAGGTTATACTGCGATGCGAGCGAAGCATAGGTATCTCCACTTCTGGCGTAGACGAAATCCACTCCATTCACCTTATAGACAGGGCGATTCACCTCGAAGGCAAACTCTTCGTCGAACTTTATGGAAGAAGGCCTGACAGGCACCACCACAGGTCGCTCCAGCCTATCAGGAGAAATCACCTCCACCTTCACGTTATCGTAACGATGCAGATTATACGTCTCCACTATGTTTATGAGCTTGGTGGCATATTTGGGGTCCGTGGCATATCCTGCCTTCTTAAGACCATAGCACCAGCTCTTATAGTCGGTAGGGTCGTAATCGAAGAGGAACTTATATCTATCGTTATATCTCAAGAAGTCGGAGTGGTCCCTAAAAGACTCCTCCGCCTTATCGTATGCCCTAAAACACTCTCCCTTAGCGTCATCGTCGTGAGAGATCGTTCTTCCGGTCCAATTCTTATGACACTTTATGCCGAAGTGATTGTTAGCCTTCGTCGCCAGACGCGAGTTTCCTGCGCCCGATTCGAGAAGACCTTGGGCCAATGTTATCGACGCCGGCACACCCGTGCGCTTCATCTCCGAAACTGCTATGGGAGAATATTTCTTTATGTACTCCACCTTCGGGTCGGTAGCATCCTGCGCCTTAGCGCACACAACCAAGCCCAAAAGGGAAAAAGCTGTCAGCAAAAATTTTTTCATTCCACTAATTTAGTCAATTTCGATAATATCACCATCATCGACGGCACGGGAATTGGCAAAAATTTCCTTACACTCCAGCTCGAAAATTTCCCTATCCTTCACCCGCGAGGAGTAGTGCCCCACCAGAAGCATCTTCGCACCGGCCTCCAGGGCACACTGCGCGGCATCGACGGTAGTGCTATGAAAGTATTTGGGAGCCTTATCGGCCAATTCCTTCGTATAAGTCGCCTCGTGATAAATCGTTCTTACACCCTTCAAATAAAGAGCCAATTCCGGGAAGGGCATAGTGTCGGAACAGTAAGCGTAGCTCGCCGCCGGACGCTTTTCCAGCATCCTCTCGGTGCATACCTCGTCGAACCTGTATCCGAAGCAATCAATTCTATGTTTAAGAGGAAATGCACTTACCTTCACGTTCTTAGACTCCCAGATAGGAGTAAGCGAGCGGGCATTAACCTCGTGAAATTCTATTTTATAGTTGTTTCCATCGGCAAAGTAAGACAGATAGAAACGGATTATCGGACGCAAGGCCTCAGGTCCGAAAATGTGCAAATCTTGCAGACGATTGTACATCGCCATAGTGGAAAGGACGCCGAAGAGACCGAAAATGTGGTCGCCGTGAATGTGGCTTATGAAGATGGCCTCGACTTTTAGAAAGGAAAGATGCATCTGACGCATCCTCTGCTGTGTTCCCTCTCCACAATCAATTAAAAACAAGCGCCCCGACACAGTCAGTGCCTGAGCGCTTGGATTTTTATCAGAACTGGGCATAGCCGAAGCCGTACCCAATACCTGCAGAGTAAAACTCATTGCTACTCGCCTTTCTCAAGTTTTGATTTAAAAGCAGCAAGTGCGTCAAGGTCTCCGAGAGTTGTCTTCTCGATGTTAGCGTTGACTTTCTTAACTGCCTTCTTGGTGTTCTCTGCTTCAGCAGCTGCAGCCTTCTCCTTAACCTCCTGGTATGTACGCAAGTGGCTTACGAGAACACTGTGTGTGCTACGACGAAGCTCGATCACCTTGAATGGAAGAACGTCACCTGCTACTGCAGCCTTACCGTCTTCCTTAACGAGTTCACGGTTAAAGCAGAATCCCTCTACATCTCCAGGAAGAGCGATGTTAGCTCCCTTGTCCGTAGTGGAAACTACCTTACCCTCTACTACTGTTCCTACAGGGAGGTTCTTCTCAACCTCATCCCAAGGGTTAGGGGTAAGCTGCTTGTGACCAAGACTCAATCTGTGGTTAGCCTCGTCGAAGTCGAGGATAACGACCTCGATAGGATCACCTACGGATACCATCTCTGATGGATGCTTGATCTTGTTCCAGCTAAGGTCGCTGATATGGATAAGTCCCTCAACGCTATCCTCGAGCTGTGCGAACACACCGAAGCTGGTGATGTTACGAACAGTAGCAGTGTGCTTGCTGCCTACAGGATATTTGCTTTCGATCTCATCCCAAGGATTAGGAGTAAGCTGCTTGATACCCAAAGACATCTTGCGAGCCTCGCGATCGAGAGTAAGTACCTGAGCCTCTACTTCGTCACCTACCTTAAGGAAGTCCTGTGCAGAGTGAAGTCTTGTGCTCCAAGACATCTCCGATACGTGAACGAGACCTTCTACGCCCGGCTCGATCTCTACGAATGCGCCATAGTCAGCGATAAGGATAACCTTACCCTTAACCTTGTCGCCCACCTTGAGATTAGGGTCAAGAGCATCCCACGGATGTGGAATAAGCTGCTTGAGACCAAGAGCGATTCTCTTCTGCTGCTCGTTGAAATCGAGAACGACGACTTTAATCTTGTCACCGATCTTGACGATTTCCTCAGGGTGGTTGATTCTACCCCAAGAGAGGTCTGTGATGTGGATAAGACCGTCCACACCGCCGAGGTCCACGAATACACCGTAGTTAGTGATGTTCTTAACCTCACCTTCAAGAACCTGACCTTTCTCGAGCTTGCCGATAAGTTCAGCTCTCTTCTGCTCCTGCTCTGCTTCGAGAAGAGCCTTGTGAGATACGACTACATTACGGAATTCAGGGTTAATCTTAACGATCTTGAAATCAATGGTCTGATTTACGAACTGATCGTAATCACGAATAGGCTTGATATCGATCTGACTGCCAGGAAGGAATGCCTCGATGCCGAAAACATCTACGATCATACCACCCTTAGTACGTATCTTAACAAAGCCCTTAACGATTTCTTCGTTCTCATAGGCTTCGACAACACGGTCCCAAGACTTGAGTGCACGTGCCTTCTTGTGAGAAAGTACGAGCTGGCCTTTCTTGTCTTCTGCTGATTCAACGAATACTTCTACTTTATCACCAACCTTGAGTTCAGGATTATAACGGAACTCAGCGGCATTGATGACGCCTTCGCTCTTACCACCGATGGATACGATGACTTCACGTTTGTTAATCTCTGTAACTTCGCCTTCTACTGCCTCATTCTCAACTACTTTGTTAAGAGTAGAAGCGTAAGCCTGGTCGATGGCTTTTTTGTCTTCACCGCCATATACGTCACCCTCTTCGAATGCTGCCCAATCGAACTGATCAGGAGCGATGGAAGCGTTTACGCGTGCGGTTTCCTTTGTTTCTGCCATAACTGGTAAAACAATAAATTTTAAAGGGTTAAACAATAAATACTAAACTCGACGCCCCTGATGCCGAAGCATACTCGACGTACAAAAGTGGGCAAATATAAGAAATATTCACTACTTTTGCAAGATGAAAACTAAAGATATTCTAATTCGTTATACATTCGCCACCGCAGGCTTCTTCTTTGTAGCCCTCGGAATCGCATTTTCGGTTAAGGCCAATCTGGGCATATCCGTCTTGAACGCGCCACCCTATGCCGTTACCTGCAAATTTCCACAGTTCTCGCTTGGCCTGACTAATTTCGTATTCTTCGTACTTTGTATGATTTTCCAGATGATCATTCTACGAAAGAAATTCAAGAAAATGGACTTGCTCCAGTTAGTGGCTAATTTCATCCTCGGGTTTTTCATAAACATCTGCGTGGCACTCGTGTCCGGAATCAACATACTGCCTGAAGGCAATCTTCAGGTGGCAGTGCTCATCGTGCTTTCCATCGTCATCTCGGCATTTGGCATCTCTATGGAAGTGGTGGCAGGCGCGTGGATGCTGCCGGCCGATATGACCGTAAGGGCCATAGGATTGGCATTCGGAGGCAAATTCAGTAACAATAAGATAATTATGGACTGCACGGTTCTGGCGATAGGAGTCGTCCTGTGCTGGATTTTCTTCGGCAATCCGCTTGGCCCGCAAGGCACTCCGATTATCGGCTGGGGTACGTTGATATTGGCCATTTTCATAGGTCTTTGCATGAAAATAACCACCCCGCTGTTAAAGAAGATCAGCTATTTTAAAGATTAAAGCTTTTTGAGAGAGGACGAGCATATATTCCGAGTGTTCCATCTGCTCCATTCCCATCGTGAAACGGAACAAGATTCGAGTAAATACTGAAATGTCTGCTACTCGGTCAAGAGTTTTTCTATCTGCATCCAGTAGAAGAAGGCTTCTGGACGGAAAGTCTTAATCTTGTTAATGGCAGAATTGATTGGACCATTCAATTTGACCGAACGCAAGTCGATAAAGGGATTGAAGTGCTGGATTTCGTTGATGCCCTTTTTGAGCAAAACGGAAAGATACGCAGCCTTGGAGGCATTTACTATAGCCGAGTAATGGTTGTACTTTTCGCTGATAATTAAGGGTCTTATCTGATTGATGCCACGAACCATCTCTTGATATTCGAAACTTTGGTCATTCTTATAGATGCCTGTGCATATCAGTTCAGATGTCTTGTATATATCGTCAAGAATGGGTATTAGATCTCCACTATCCATCCGCCTGTAGTCCAGTTCGATGGGTGCAATCTTTTCAAAAGTGGTTCTAGCAACGCTCAAATCATCAATCCGATCAAACAGAGATGCCACGTCAAACAGTTGCTTAATGATTTCCATAGAACAATGTCGCTCCTCAGGCAATCCACCACGGCCGATGACTGTCTTGATATACGGAATCCCCGTTGTGTTAGGCGCAAAAGCCGTGAGCTTGTCACCCAGCAGATCATCTTTGCTAGGAAGGTTTACTTTCAACGGTTCGCCGGTCATCACCAGAAATGGGCTAACGATGGGCAGCTGTTCAATGCGAGAATACCAATTATCCTCAAACAATACATCCAGAAGGATCTTCTCTGTAATGGTATTAGTGACGTACGAGACCTGATAAAAACACTTGGCGTGCGTCTTTGGAACGTTCGTCCGGGAGATTCGATCGGATGGTTTGATCTCGCCGAATCCATACTCCTCGGCATATGGTGACAAATATGAAATAACGTCCGTACCAGGCGGACAAACAATATCTACATCGACCGATAGTCGCTGAGTACAATCGAGTTGCAACATCAATGCGCTACCACCCTTAAAGAAAAAAGGACATCCTGAACGAACCAGGGCTTCCAGCAACGAAAAGGCTCTGATAGTCTTTTCCATCAATGTCGGATCACTCACTTTGTTTATTCGGCAGGATTCAAGGATCCATTCCAAACTTCTGCTTTTCGGGTCAATCATAGCATTGTTGATTTTATTAGTTTCTCAATTTCTTCTTTCCTACCACGTCGTGCGGCGTAGCGTAGCAATGTCTTCTTACCTATGTGGTATACTTGGTCGGCGTTCTCAAAGATAGTATATAGTTCTGAACCTCGGGCAAACTCAAACTCGG
>URCV01000010.1 GCA_900546445.1 uncultured Bacteroidales bacterium
TTCTGTAATTCCACCCTTCTGCGAAGGGAACCTACATAGTGTCCTATATGCAGGCGGCCCGTAGGACGGTCGCCTGTCAATATGATGTTCTTACCCATTAGTCCTTAACTTCCTTTAGAGCCTCGCGAACTTGAGCCTCTATTTCGTCGCACAATTCCACGTTATCCTTAAGTACCTGCTTTACTGCAGTGGCGCCCTGAGCCAATTTTTCTCCGTTATAGCTAAACCAAGAGCCGCTCTTGTGGATGATGTCGTATTCTACTGCGAGATCTACGATTTCGCCTACGTGGGAGATACCTTCGCCGTAAACTATGTCGAACTCGGCCTTCTTGAAAGGCGGAGCCATCTTGTTCTTCACCACTTTTACGCGAGTGCGGTTACCCGTAGCCTCGTCGCCGTCCTTAAGCTGATTGGTCCTGCGCACGTCGAGACGTACCGAAGCATAGAACTTAAGCGCGTTACCACCGGTAGTGGTCTCCGGATTACCGAACATTACTCCGATTTTCTCACGAAGCTGGTTTATGAAGATGCAGCAGGTGTTAGTCTTCGCGATGTTAGCAGTAAGCTTACGAAGTGCCTGGCTCATAAGTCTGGCCTGAAGTCCCACTTTGTTGTCACCCATCTCGCCCTCGATTTCCGCCTTAGGAGTAAGTGCGGCCACCGAGTCTATCACCACGATGTCGATGGCACCGCTTCTAATCAGGTTATCGGCGATTTCGAGAGCCTGCTCGCCGTTATCCGGCTGCGAAATCAGCAAATTCTCCAAGTCTACGCCCAGAGCCTTCGCGTATGTGCGGTCAAATGCGTGCTCCGCATCTATCATCGCTGCGATGCCGCCGGCTTTCTGCGCCTGCGCTATCGCGTGTATGGCCAATGTGGTCTTACCGCTGGATTCCGGTCCGTAGATTTCGATTATTCGGCCACGAGGGTATCCGCCTATGCCCAACGCGTGGTCAAGAGCGATACTGCCGCTCGGGATGACCTGTACATCCCAGTCCATCTGCTCGCCCAGGGTCATTATCGTACCCTTGCCGAAGTCTTTTTCTATTTTGTCGATTGTGGCTTGTAAAGCCTTGAGCTTAGCGGCATTTACCTGCTCGCCCTGTTTGTTTTCTACTTCTTTACCCATAATTCAATAATAAATAAGTTAATAATAGCCAAGTCGGTTAAGACTTATGATTACGATTAGACAAACTTACACAAAAATGCTTATTTTTGCAACCTATGTCTAAGGAAAAATTACTGGGAAAAACTCCCGAAGAATTGAAGGAAGTGGTCGCATCCGTCGGACTTCCGGCCTATACCGCGAAGCAACTCGCTGAGTGGATGTATGTAAAGAGGGTTAAAAGTCTCGACGAGATGACGAATATCTCTAAGGAAGGTCGTCGAAAGCTAAGTGAAAACTACGATTTGGGAATAAAGCTTCCTTCGCAGTTCATCGAATCCACCGATGGTACGAAAAAGTACCTATTCGAGTTCGATGGAGGCGGCGTGGAGGCCGTGATGATACCGGACGATGACCGTAAGACCCTTTGCGTCAGTTCGCAAGTGGGGTGCAAGATGGGCTGTAAGTTCTGTATGACAGGCCGTCAGGGCTTTCACGGTAACCTTAGCGTAGCCGAGATTCTAAGCCAATTCCTCAGTATCGATGAGTCCCTCACCCTTACGAATGCCGTATTTATGGGTATGGGCGAGCCATTGGACAACTACGAGAATGTTTCGAAGGCCATAGGCGTCCTTACCGCGGACTGGGGTTTCGGCTGGAGCCCGAAGAGGGTGACTCTCAGTACGATTGGCCTGATACCTGCGCTACGTCTCTATCTCGAGCAGAGTCGCTGTCATCTGGCAGTCAGCCTGCATAATCCTTTCCCGGAGGAGCGTTTTCAGATGATGCCCGTGCAGAAGGCCTATGATATCCGCGACGTGGTCGAGCTCATCAAGCACTACGATTTCTATGGCCAGAGGCGTGTCAGCTTCGAATATACTATGTTCAGCGGCTGGAACGACGATCTGCGCCACGCGGCCGGATTGGCCAGGATGCTGAAAGGGCTGGAGTGTAGGGTGAATCTCATCAGATTCCACCAGATTCCGGATTTCCCTTATGTGTGCAGCAGCCCCGAAAAGATGGCGGCGTTTAGGGATTACCTTAATGCTCAGGGGATTACTTGTACGATTAGGGCCTCTCGAGGAGAGGATATCCTGGCGGCTTGCGGAATGTTGGCCGGAAAAAAGAACGCGTAGCTATGGCAGTGGATGCGATTCTTTCGAAACTTCAGGCGCTCTGTGTCAAGCGGGAGTATTGTCGTTACGACATCGCTCAGAAGGCGCAGAAACTCCTTAAGGATGAGCCTAATCCGGAGGAGAAACTGCAGGCGATGGTGGATAGTTTGGTGGAAGACGGGTTCGTCAGCGACTTACGCTATAGCAGTGCCTATGCGCGAGAGAAGTCGTCGATCAGCGGATGGGGACCTCTCAAGATTCGTACTGCATTGCTCGCTAAAAGGATAGAAAGGAGTGTCATAGATGAGGCGCTGGGCGAGGTGGACGATGACCGTGCGCAGGAAAAACTTCGAAAGGTGCTTCAAAACAAGTGGAGAAGCCTTTCCGAGGACCCTCAGGGAAAGCTTAAATTGATTCGTTTTGCCCTGTCTCGGGGCTATGACTACGATTCCGTTCGTCCTGTGGTGGAAGATATAGTTTCAGCTTCAGATTAGTGAATCCGTCGCGCTCCACGCTGCCTTCCTCGACAAACCCAAGTGCCTTGTATGCCGCGCCGTCTGAGCGCGAAGCGTCTACGTAGGTCATAACGTCTTCAGGATGAACGTGTTCTATGAAGCATTTCAGAATCTTTCCCATTCCTCCCATCACCCTCATGTCCTTTAGGGAAGAATAGCGAATCCACTCGTAGCTAAGATGCCCGTCCCGGAAGCGCCTGCCGTTCGAGAAACTTCCTACGGCTACCAAAGTCCCTTTAGGACAGGCCAATTCGTCCTCTCCAGTGGTCCTTTCCACGAAAAGTCCATAGTAGTAGCGCGCGCGACAAGCCCCCAGAAAGTGGTTCTGTGCTAAAAAATCGGCGGCTCTTGAAGGTTCGAGCCGCCTGACCATACAATTTCTGGCGAATACGCAGTCCGAAGGTCCCATTAGGCGATCTGCGGCCTGCCGTTATTAGGCCTTTCCTCTTCTGCAGGACGCAGGTCTACCATCTTATTCTCCTGCAGGGTGCGATAATTCTGCTTTCTGCGGTATATGTCTATCGCTTCGAATATGGCCGAGCGCATGGAAGAAGCGTCTGCTAGGTCTCTTCCGGCCAATTCGAACGCCGTTCCGTGGTCCGGCGAGGTGCGCACTACAGGAAGTCCTGCCGTGTAGTTCACTCCGTCGCTGAAGGCTATGGTCTTGAATGGAGACAATCCCTGGTCGTGATACATAGCGAGAGTGGCATCGAATTTCTGATAGGTGCCTAGTCCGAAGTAACCGTCAGGAGAGAATGGGCCGAATACCCTGATGCCCTCCTCGTTAGCCTCCTTGATGGCAGGAATGATGATTTCCTGTTCCTCGGTGCCGAGCAATCCGCCGTCTCCGCTGTGAGGGTTAAGGCTAAGCACGCCTATGATAGGGTCCTGAAGGGAGAAGTCCTCTATAAGCGACTGCTTCATAAGACGAAGCTTGCTCAGAATGTGCTCCTTGGTTATCTGTGCAGGCACGTCCTTAAGCGGAATGTGACCCGTCACTACGCCGAGCTTTATGCGGTTGCTCACCATAAGCATGGTGACGTCATTTACGCCGAAGGCGTTCTGCAAGAACTCTGTGTGGCCCGGAAACTTGAAGCCTTGACCCGACATCGATTTCTTGTTTATAGGACCTGTCACCAGAACGTCTATCTTCTTTCCCTTTATGTCTTCCACTGCGCGGCTAAGACAGGTGATGGCGTCTTGGGCTGCTATCGGAGTGGCAGTGCCAGGCTCCGCGAATGCGCTTTCCGGAAGGCAATCCACGATGTTTATCTTCTTAGACTTAATGCTGGAAGCATCGTCCACTACGTAGGTGTTAAGATGCTCGATTTCCGGAATGGTCTTGCTATAGAACCCGAAAAGTTTCGGAGAACCGTAAACTACGGGGGTAAACTGATCCAGAATGCGTTCGTCGCTGAGCGCCTTGATGATGACCTCGTATCCTATTCCGTTAGAATCACCCTGGGTGATACCGACTACTATTTTATTATCTTTAGGCATAATATCTATATAAGTGTTTGTTCCGTAATTACATAACCTTCATCTAAGGGAAGGTTTTCCTGATGGTACGCTTCCACGGCCAGGGTGTCGCACCTTTCATTCTCGGGATGTCCGGCGTGTCCTTTTATCCAATTGAAATTCACTCTGTGGGCTCTATATAAGGGCACGAACTTCTGCCAGAGGTCAGGGTTCTTTACCTTTACCCAGCCTTTTCGTATCCAATTCTCCAGCCAACCCTTGTTTATGGCGTTTACCACATAGGCGGAATCGGAAAATACTTCGATATGGGCGTTCTGCCATTTGATGGCTTCCAATCCCTTTATCACTGCGAGGAGCTCCATCCTGTTATTAGTGGTGCGTGCGAATCCTCCGCTCATCTCCTTTTCCTTTCCGGCACATTTGAGAACCACCCCGTAGCCTCCCGGGCCAGGGTTACCGCTCGCTGCACCATCCGTGTAGAGATATATGACGGGTCTTTCTTCCACCATTTCACAAATATAGTAAAAAATGCGGTTCACCTCGCATAAAAACGACTATAGTGCGAGGCCGAGAAATATTCCCAGAAGGCATCCGCCCACCGCGGCGCCTATTCCTAGGTTTCTTCTGGTCTCGTAGTCGGAGCGTCCCGGATTGACTGTTATGGACTTGTATTTCTTTTCGCTCGGATAGGAAATCATTATAGAATCGAAGTCGCTCCTGCTCGTTTCGAAGTAGTGTTTCGAGTTATCAAGTGGTCTGCGGTCGAAACGTATGTTCCCGTCTTTAGTAAGGGCTATGTAGAGAGTGTGGTCTTGCTGGAACTGGGATTTCTGTAGAAAGGCCATGCGCACGAAGTCGTCGGCTTCGACTCTGTCCTGTGCCTGTGAAAAGGCCGGGAGCGTCACGAAAAGCAGCAGTGCGCTAAATATCAGTGTGTAGTGTAATCTCATAAGTACCACAAAATTAATATTTTTTTGCTAAACTTGTCTTAGTTATGTATTTTTGTGTGGATAGAGGTTATGAATATATTGGTAACAGGGGCTAACGGTCAGCTCGGCAGGGAACTTCGTCGGGCTAGCCTTTATAGTAACGAGCATTTCATCTTCAGTGACATAAGTGGAACGCCCGGAGAGGAGATCGTTTATCTGGACGTGGCCGACAAGGAGGCCGTGGAACTCATCGCCGAGAGCGAGAAGATAGACCTTATCATTAACTGCGCCGCATTTACTAATGTAGACAAGTCCGAAGACGACTTGTATATGGCAGACCTCCTTAATCATCAGGCTCCGCGATTTCTGGCGGAAGTCTCTCGCGAGAGGGGAGCGCGACTGATTCACATATCCACGGACTATGTCTTCGACGGGTGGAATCATTCCATTCCTTATAGGGAAGTGGATGAGCCTCAGCCGTGTAACGCCTATGGCGCTACGAAATTGGCCGGGGAGAGAGAGGTGATAAAGTCCGGCTGCGAATACATCATAATTCGTACGGCCTGGATGTATTCGGCTCACGGTAAGAATTTTATGAAGACGATTCTAAATATCGTGCAGCAGGGCAAGTCTCCTAAGGTGGTGTTCGATTCCGTGGGTACGCCGACGTTCGCGGGCGATTTGGCCGACGCCATTATGCACATAATCGATGCTGGTCTTCTCGACAGGAAGGGGCTGTATCACTATTCTAACGAGGGAGTTGCGAGCTGGTATGACTTCGCCGAGGCAGTGTGTCGGATTAGCGGGAGCGACGTATCTGTGCAGCCGGTTCTGGGAGAAGAATATCCTACGAAGGCTCGCCGTCCGTCCTATTCCGTGCTGGACAAGTCTTTGTTCAAGTCTACTTTCGGCGTGGAGATACCTTACTGGCGCGATTCCTTGGAAAAATGTATGAAAAGTCTATGAAAGTTCTAAAAACAGATATTCCGGGAGTGTGTATTGTCGAGCCTTCCGTGTTCGGAGATTCGCGCGGCTACTTTTTCGAGTCGTATAATGCGCGGGAGTTCGAATCGGCGGTGGGTGATGTCCGTTTCGTTCAGGATAACGAGAGTTTCTCGACCTACGGGGTGGTTCGCGGACTGCATTTCCAGAAGGGAGAATGGGCTCAGGCGAAGCTAGTCAGGGCCGTAAGGGGGCGTATCTGGGATGTGTGCGTGGATTTGCGGAAGGGAAGCCCTACTTTCGGCAAGTGGATGGGGGTCGAGCTGTCCGGTGAAAATCACAGGCAACTCTTCATTCCTCGTGGGCTTGCGCACGGCTTCAGCGTGCTTTCTCCCGATGCTTTGTTTCAGTATAAATGTGATAATTTCTATGCCCCCGAGTCGGCCGGCTCCATCGATGCGCTGGATGTGACGATAGGGATTGATTGGCATATAAAAGAGGAGGATATGGTGCGCTCTGAAAAGGATTTGAAAGCACCGCTCTTCGAGGCCCTGTCAGGAGATTCATTCTATGATTAAAAAGTTGATTTTGATGTTTTTGTGCCTCTCGATGTGCTGTAGGGCATATTCTCGCGTGAACGAGTGGGCGCATTTCGAGACTTATTGCCAATTCGCTCCCGCCGCATTTATGCTTGGTGCGGGACTGGCGGGCATCCGCCACGAAAACGGATTTGTCGACAGATTGGTAAACACCACTGCGACATATCTCTATCAGACGGCGCTGACCTATCCTTTCAAATGGACCATCAGGGAGAAGCGTCCCGACGGAACAGCCTATAATTCATTTCCTTCGGGACATACGGCAGCTACGTTTGCCGGTGCCGAGATGGTGCGTATGGAATATGGTTGGGGCTGGGGAGCCGTCTTTTATGCCAATGCCGTCGTGGTCGGGACTATGCGCGTCGTACACAGGCGGCACTGGTGGTGGGATGTAGCCAGTGGAGCTGCGCTTGGCGTGGTCAGTGCACATCTGGGACGCATAACTACCGATAATCTTAAAGTATTCATAAGTCCAAGCAGCGTTTCGCTTACCTATTCGTTTTAGCGTTTTATTCGGATTTTTTTATATATATTTATGAAAAAATTCCGGCTATGCGCTTATCGAATATTTTTCGGGCTATTTTGCCCCTTTTTGTAACAGCCAATTCCTATACGACCCCGGTGGCTTCTGCTTCCGAGGCCGTTCGGCGTCCTAAAGTGGCACTGGTACTTTCCGGGGGTGGCGCGAAAGGCGTTTCCCACGTAGGTGTGATTCGTTACCTTCGCGAGGTGGGCATTCCTATCGATATGGTGGTAGGTACCAGTATGGGTTCCATCGTGGGGTGTATGTACTCGCTTGGCTACAGTGACGAGCAGATGATAGAGATAATCTCGGCGATGGATTGGCCATATTATATGGGAGATGGAGTCGAGAGAAACGAACTGTCTTACAGGGCCAAGTCCGACTATGACCGTTATTCGGTGACCCTGCCGTTCGGAACCAAGGAGTTCCTGAACGACGAATTGAACCATTTGAAAAAGGATAAGGGTCTGGCGAAGGACTTGATAACCAGTGTTATGCCGAGTGGATTGATTAGCGGTAATAACATCTTGAATCTTTTCTATAACCTCTGCGTGGGCTATACCGATCCTATCGACTTCGATGATTTGCCGATACCATTTGCCTGCGTGTCTACGAACATCGTGGATGGTACGGCCAATATCCATCGCAGTGGTATCCTGCCTTTGGCCATTCGCGCGAGCATGGCCATTCCAGGAGTATTCGCTCCTGTCTATAACGACACCCAGGTGCTGGTTGATGGAGGCATTAAGGATAATTTTCCTACGGACATAGCCAAGCAGATGGGCGCCGACATTATCATCGGCGTGAACTTGTCCATAGAAAAGGAGAAGGACCCTGAGAAACTGCGCTCGCTGATGGTACAGATAGATCAGTTTACAAAGATTTTCACTACGAGTAATCTCGAATCGAACAAGTCGCTTTGCGATGTACTCATCTACCCTGATATGACCGGCCATACTTCGCTGGATTTCAGTAAGAAGAATATAAAGCAGGTGATTCAGATGGGTTACGATGAGGCTAAGAAACACGCTAGTGAATTGCAGGACATTCACGATTTTCTGGCAGCCTATGGCCCGACGAAGCAGCAGTATAAGGCTCTGCGCGTGCAGCCTATAGTGGGAAGTAAGTTTCGTCTGACCCAAATCACCATGCCCGGACTTAGCGATGGTGACAAGGAGTGGCTCATAAAGCAGAGCGGACTGGTAGTGGACGAGGATGTGACTCTCGAGAGGCTCGACGAAGCAGTGTCAGTATTCTATGGCACGAAAGCTTATTCTGTAGTGCTTTATGTAGTGAAGAAAGACCCGAACGAAGACGGTTATATGGTAGAATTTCACTTGACACCGGAAAAACCTCACTCTTTGGATATGGGATTGAGAGTGGATTCGCACGATGCGGTGCAGTACGTATTACGTATGGGATTTAACGAAAGAATATTGTATGGCCTGCAGGGAGAGTTTTCCGCCAAGGTGGCTTATAATCCTTCGGCTAACGTTACTATTTCGCTTATGCCTAAGGTTATGCCTCGTTTGAGTTTATCTTACGATGTGTGCAGAAGAGAGACGGATTTGTATACGGACGGCTTGCTCACCGACAATTATCGCTACGTGGACCAGCGTTTCCAGCTTTTCTTCTCGGAGTATATGCTTAGGAACCTGCACTTCCGTCTGGGTACGAAGTACGAGAGGATGAGTTTCCTTCGAGCGATGTCGTCTTACTGGGAGACTTCCATAGATTCGAAGATGAGACCTATGCGTACCTTTGGACTTATCGCAGAGGGCTACTATGATAATATGGACGATATCTATTTCGCTAACAAGGGTATAAATGCATCTATTCGCATAGGACAGAATCTGTGGCACTTCCGGGACAAGAGCACGGACTTCCGTCCTTTCACAGTGGTTAATCTGTCTTATAAGCAGGTATTTACGCTTAATGACAGGTGGGCCTTAATGCCGCAGATTTACACTGCGCTTAATTTCGACAAGCAGTGCAAGTGGTCGGAGGAGGAGTTCCCGTCGAACTATGGCGAGGATATGGCTCTCGGTTTCTATCCTGTCTATCGTCAGAAGATAGGTGGCACGCACCCCGATTACGACTTCCAGGGACAAGTGCCTTTCGCCGGAATGTATCACACTCTCGTCGTGGATAATGCGCTGGTGGCCCGTGTCGACACTCGTTTCGACTTGAAGAGTAATCAGTTTCTTACTCTTAAACTGAATTATGCGAGAGCTGCCAGTCAGGACTATCTTTTCACGGATAAGGTGACCACTCCTTCGGGACAGGTTTATTACCTTAATGGCTTGAACTATTTCGGTACGGCGCTGGAGTATGCCGTGAACACGAGAGTAGGACCTTTCACCGTGGAGGTGGGTTGGAACAACGTCACCGAAAAGTTCGGTGCGGCATTCTCTATAGGTAAATTCTTCTAATCCTTCTTTAAGAAGAGGATTGCCATGAGCGGAAGGGCTATGATGGCCATCGTGGCGCTTATCGGAAGATATATGCCGAAGTTAACGTATTTTACTACCAGATAAGTAATTAAAAGGAGCGCTATCCCTATCCCGGAAGAGATGAGATAGTGCTTTTTTATATCGGTATCCTTACTTAGGATTCGACTCAGGTTAGGTACTCCCAGGGAGATGAATCCGATGGGTCCGCATATACTCACCGAGCTGGTTACCAGGCACATAATCGAAAGCAGCTGGAGGGCTTTGAAATTGGCCGAGAGCTCCGTCTCTTCCTTGAAGTGGGCGGTGAGTTTTGGCGCCGAGCAGATGGCGGCGATGATTCCCACTGCGAACAGTGCGAGCGAGAAGATTATGTCCGGGGTAGTGACTCCTTCCAGGCGGAAATTGGCAGCTCCCCAGAGGTAGTATTGCTTGAGGAGCTCTCCGTTCGGGGCATTGGTGACCACGATGGTGCCGAGCGAGCCGATGAAGGTCCCGAAAAGGATTCCGAAGGTGATGAGGTGCTGGGTATTGACCTTTAGGGTTACGAAATAGCAGATGAGGGTGCAAATCAGCGTGCAGATGAAGCTGCCGACCGTAAGTGAGCACCATCCGCTCATAGTGGCGGCCGCTGCGCCCAGGCACGCTGCGCTTCCGAGGCCGAGGCTGTAGACGTCTCCGAGCTGGTTGCGCCAGAGGTATTGCATTTGAATGCCCCCTACCGGCAGGGCTATTCCGCTGAGGATGACATAAAGTAAACTTAGCATAGTGAATTATTCTCGTCGAGTTGCTGTTTTAGAAAGTTTTCTAGAGTGCTTTCGTCGGGTAACTGTAATTGGTAAGTAGAAACGAATAGTTTGTTATCCATTCCGGCTTTGGCATATTCAACCATTTTCTTTCCTTTTTTTGTGCAGAGTAGAAGTCCGACCGGAGGGTTGTCGCCCGGTTGCATTTCGTTTTCTTTCCAATATGAAACATATGAGTTGAGTTGGCCGAAATTTTCATGCGAGAAGGCCTCGTTCTTAAGTTCCACAATGAGAGTGAAGTGACCGATTCTATTGTAAAAAACCAGATCGGGAAAGTAATAGTCATCATCAATGATGATTCTTCGCTGACGTGCTTCGAAGCACATTCCTTTTCCGAATTCCAGAAGGAACTCTTGTAAATGTTTGATTAGTGCGTCTTCAAGTTCGGATTCCATTACAACTTCCTGTGCGTTTAAACCGAGGAATTCAAAGGTGTAGGGTTCGCGGATTTGCAGTTGAACGGAGTCGCTACCGTTTTTGTAAGGTGACAGACATTCCTCAGGATTTTTGCTTAGCCCGATGCGGATGTGCAGATTAGTTTCTATTTGACGGCGTAGTTCCCTTACCGACCAAGTGCAGCGCATACATTCTTGCTCGTAAAAGTAACGGACCAGTGGATCGTTAATGGACAGCAGTTCTCTGATGTGAGAGAATGATAACTTGCTAATCAGTGTTTCCGGCGATGATATGAATTGGTGCGACGATGTCGCACCAATTCTCTCTGAAATGGGCACGGGGGTAGCAAAGAGGTTGGACATCTGAGGGTAAAGTCTATAAAACGACCTTGAGAGTTTGAACGTCGTAACTGTCAACCCCGGTTTGCCAACTCTTACTTCAAGTCGTTTTAGTAATTTGTCGCCATACTGGGCCTTATCTTTACCTTTTTGTTCAAATTCAACGATGTAATAGCCAATTAACCAGTTTCTCATAGTAAGCATACGGTTAATTGCTTTCAGTGCAGAAGCTTGTGATGCTTCGTTGGTCGCTTTGACGGCTTTTACAAGCTCGTCAAATGTAATCTCCTTCTTCTTGTTCCAGTTTAGGACTTCCAGACTCTCTCCTTCGTACAGATACGTAGGCTTATCAATTTCTTTCATTGCATATTGTCTTTTTGCAAATATAAATATAATTCTATTAGTGTGAAAACTTCCTTTTGGGGGTATTCCAAAGTTGAACTATAAATATCGAAGATTTATTCGTATATTCGTAGGCTCTATGAGAAAGAAATTGGTCATACGGATGATAGGTATTTCGCTGCTTCTGGAGGCGGCGATGATGTTCATCTCTGCTATAGTCGCCGCGCATACGGGAAGGGACGACAGTTTCGTTCCTCTTCTTTTTTCCGGACTTATAGTGGGCATCTTCGGGGCTTTCCCCCAGATTTTCGTAAGGGACCATTCTACTGAGAAACACAGGATTACCATTAAGGAGGGTTATTATATAGTAGTGGGCTCGTGGCTTTTTGCCTGTTTTTTCGGCATCATTCCATATCTAATGTATGGAGGGGAGTTCACTTTCATAAATGCCCTTTTCGAGAGCGTATCGGGTTTTACGACTACGGGGGCTTCGATTTTGAATGACATAGAGGGACTTCCTCCGGGACTTCTTTTCTGGCGTATGTCTACGGCTTGGATGGGAGGTATAGGAATTGTGGCTTTATTCTCGCTCGTCCTGCCTCCGAATTCCGGTAATGGCGCCGTGTTGACAGGTGTGGAGGTGTCCGGGATAGCGCGTGACGATGCGTCTACGAGGGAAAAGTCTTTGGTCAAGATGATGGTGACGGTATATCTGTCGCTGACTATCATTTTTATTTTCACTTTCAGGCTATGTGGTATGCGTTGGTTTGATGCCGTGGCTCACGCTATGGCCACTGTCTCCACTTGTGGCTTTTCTACAAAGAATGCGAGCATCTTAGCTTTTAACAGTCCGCTTTTAGAGGTCGTGATGTCAATATTTATGCTGGTGTCCAGTATAAATTTCTGTCTTGTCTATTCGGTCTTTACGAAAGATAAGCAGAAGAATATGTTTCAGAGCGAGGTATCTCGTTCTTATATGGCTGTGGTCGGCGTGTGCGTGCTTGTCATCAGTGTCTTTCTTTTCTTTACCGGAAGCTATCCGAGCTTCGGGGAGAGCGTACGTAAGGCCTTGTTTCAGGTAACGTCATTGGCCAGTACAACCGGGTTTGCTACGGCAGACACTAACCTCTGGCCTCCGGTCTGCATCGTCATTCTGATAGGCTGCTCCGTGGTGTGCGGATGCTCGGGCTCTACTTCCGGAGGTATGAAATTCGATCGTCTGCTGGTTTGCTACAAGTCCATCAGGGCCCATTTGAATTGCTTGGTGAACCCGTCTCAGGTAAATATGGTGAAGGTAGACGGGCGCCCTATAAGTGAGCGAAGGGTCTCTGACTCTAAGACTTTTATGGCTATTTTTATGTTCCTGATAGCCATAGGCGCGATTATCAACACTGCTTTCGGAATGGATTTGGTAAGTGGTTTTACGGCGAGCATTGCATCTTTAAGTAATGTGGGGCCTGGATTCGGTACTGTGGGCTCGATGAGCAATTATTCGCAACTGCCCATAATCCTCAAGTTCAATTGTACCTTTCTTATGCTGCTTGGCCGTCTGGAAATATTCTCTTTGTTTTATGTCATAGGCTTTAGAAATCGCAAATAGGTATGGACGTGCAGGGTATATTAGGGGTGTTTGTGGAGTCGCTGAAGGTGTGTGCTTTCGTGGGGGTGATGATGACTCTCATCGAGGCGCTGAATCTCGAGTCGCACGGAAGCATTTTTCGTGCGGTGCGTAAGAGTCGTATAGGCCAAGTGGGGCTCGGTGCGGCGCTTGGCATTATCCCAGGGTGCGTGGGCGGCTTTGCGGTGACTTCGCTTTATAATCACGGATTGCTTAGTTTCGGGGCGTTGGTGGCGATGATGATAGCATCTTCGGGCGATGAGGCTTTCGTGATGTTATCTATGTTCCCGCGTAAGGCTCTGTGTATTATGGGATTCCTTCTGGTTCTCGCTTTCGTGGTGGGTCTTTTCGTGGATAGGATGAGAATTAATGAGCATCAGTGCGACGACATAGACATATCACCTGACGAGGATGCGGAGCATTGTCATCACCATCGTACATTCAAGTCTTTTATGAAGGAGAGCGTGTGGCATCACGTGGTGCTCAAACACCTTCCGAGGGTGTTTGCGTGGACTTTTTCCGTGCTGCTCTTGATTACTTTCTTAGGGAAGTATGTGGATGTCGAGGCTTGGATTAGCGACAATACGGCTTTGATGATAGTGCTTGCCGCTTTGGTGGGAATTATTCCGGAGTCGGGGCCGCATCTTATCTTCGTGACGCTTTTTGCTCAGGGAGTTTTGCCGCTGCCTGTGCTTTTAACGAGTTGTATTTCGCAGGATGGCCATTCGGGGCTTCCGCTCTTGGCCGAGAATAAGAGAAGCTTTTTCGTCGGAAAGGCCATCAACGTGGCTGTCGCCATTCTCATCGGATTCGTGGCGATGTGGATTTTCTAGCGTTCCGCAATTCTACGCTTTATTTCCTATGGTTAATCGACATAAATAGGGTCGTGCTCATCGCACCTGATGCCGAGGCGAAGACGACAGTTACCTTTTCGGGTTTCTGCACAGGGGTCACGATGTAGAATGGGGTGGTACCACCGGAGTTTCCCCGTTGTTTTCTTTAGTGCAGCCCGCTGCCACAAAAGCGGCAGCGGGCTGCATTAAACAGACTATTTTCTTCATTTATTTATAACCAAGTATTTTCGTCTACGACGGTGAATGAACCTAGAGAAGAACTGTCTTCCATAAGTGGAAGGCTGCTATTTCCCACGGTTACATCGACATAGATAGGGAAGTGGTCGGACGCATCGGTAATCGTTCCGCAGTTTACGCTTTTACATACCACGGTCTTGGTGACATTTACATCCGGTCCGCCTTTATAGAGAAAGATATAGTCGATACAGATCAAATTGTCCGGCTGATCCGGGTTATAAAGAGTAGCTTGATCTATTTTCGAAAGAGTTCTCCATTCTGAAGTGAAATTTACCATATCTTCGGCGTAAGGTCGGGTATTCATATCTCCGCAAAGAAGGATAGGTTTGCCTTTCTTAGCGTATTCCGTCTTCACTTTGTCAGTAATCATCTTAGCGTGCTCTGCGAAGTCGTCTGTTTCCAAGTGCGTGCCTACTATGATAAGGTCCTCGAACTCGACGAAAAGACACACCCTGTCTTCATTATAGTTAACGTCGTTTTTGATGTTCTTAAGTGAAAGATAAGCCTCGCTGACTTTTTTAAGTTTCGACTGATTATAGGTAACCATATTACCCAGATCGTTATAAGCGTTCCGGTAGTAGTATGGCCAATTCAGATTATCAGTCGCTATCGACTTTGAATCCCCACTTTTAACCTCGTTCATCACTGCGACATCGGCTTTTAGTTCTTTAGTGATGTTAGCAGTGAATTTAGGAGATGATTTAAGAAGTGTATGGGAGCATCGAGCTATGTTATAGGACATAATCCTATAGCTCTTGTCCGCCTTATAGGTGAGTGGAGCGAATTTATGAAGTTTACCTGCTACGAACGATTTCGATGATAGGATTCTGTTCATGGAACCGGAAGAAGAAGTAAACGTAACATCCACTCTGTCGGTTTTTTGAGCCGGAACTACTATGTAGAAAGGCTTCGCGGTAGAGCTTAATGCGACGTCCGGAACGGAAAGGGTATAGGTCTTCCCACCCTTAATCGCCACCTTTATGGAGGTAAGAGGCTCCGTTCCTTTCAATTGGAAACACAATACGCTCGATTCGCTCTTGAGGGTAATCTTCGAATCTGCGGTCGCAGAAGGATTATGATATGCAAGAGTCAGGGCGGAGGCATCGAAAGTACCTGCCTTGTAGGTCTGTGCCGTAGGAGTACTTCCACTTTTCGAAGCCGGATAGACCACATCGGTAATTACCCTATGGCCACGATCTCCGCTCTTGTATTCAAACACGCCCGAAGTCGAACCGGCTCCGGATTTCAAGCGAAAGACTGATGTGCCTGCATCTCCCTTTACGGATACTTCATCGCCTGTGGACCATAAGAGATTCGCCTTTCCTGCGTTTTCGATTCCTAAGGACACTTTACTGTCTTCCGCGCTTATGCCTATCACCAAGTCGTCACTGGCGGTAGAGTTGATTTCCTTAGAGCAACCCGCTGCCAAAAAAGCGGCAGCGAGAAGCAAATAACTATATTTTTTCATAGTCTCATATCATTAGTAGATGTCCAATTCGGCTACTTTCATAACGCTTGCAGCTGGCCCGGTTCCTTCATTATTCCAGCCTTTGAAGAAATGGATTACGAGATAGCGAGCATTGTATTCTTTAGAGAGTTTAATGTCCCACCATCCCTTCATGTCTTCTCCGTAATAATCAGCAATGGTTTTACCTGACGCGGCTATGTGTTTTTCTTGAGCCGCTTTATATTCATCATTATTGCAGAAACCTTTCTTGAATTCTTCTGTCAATTCTCCTTCTTTAAGGAAGGATGCGTAAACGGAGTGTGGGGCGTGGTATCCCTTACCTGGAGTTACGTTAATATCTACTCCCTGGCTGTTCTTTATTTTATAAGTGGCGGTCTTATTTGTCTCCGGACCTTTAATTCTAAGACCTTTGATGTGCTCCGTTTTTCCCAGGTCGATAATTACTTTATGTGGACCGGCCATAACAGCCGTATTATCAGCATTAAGTTTTCTTCTGAACTCCCACCAAGAGATGTCATTTCCGTCTATCATATAGTTAGCAGGTCCGAGCGGTGTCTGATCAGTCATAGCGTGTTCTCTTTCGGAGCCTATATATTTGAATGTCCATTCCGCCTTTTTACTGAGCTGCCATTCAGGAAAGCGGTGAAGGGTTCCTGCTTCGAATCTATTGCGATCCCTGGGAGTCTTTACTTGCACTGCACCATTCTTAAGGTAAACGTAAGCGATACTATTGAAGGTATTCTTACCTGCCACTGTAGGTGGAACTGAGAGATAGAAGTTAGTTGCTTGATTTTTAGATAGTTTCACCCCACCCTCGAGGCAGTTTAACGTCACGTCTACGATGCGTCCGTCTATGTGCTGCCATCTTACTGAAGTAACTATGTCGTTATCGCCAAATCCCTTAATAGGAATGCATACGATGGTGCTTAAAGGAGAAAGCTTGATAGGCTCGCTCGCTGAATTACGGTGGAAGTACATTACCGCATACTTAGGGTCGAAGCTATCTTTCGTGTAGGCTTGATTCTGTACCTTAGGAACCAGTTTGGTTACGTCCGTAATAAGAGTCTCGCTTAAAAAAGTGCTCTTAGGGTCGACAGCCGATGCAGGGTACACCACGTCGTTAATTACTTCAGGGAAAGCATCTCCGCTCACGTGCTCGAAGAGACCTTTATCCGTACCTATGCCTTCTTTAATGCGATATACGGAAATATTCTGTTTTCCTTCCACTCCCATATTGTCGATTACTGCGATTTCATCGCCCTCTGACCACACGATAGGGAATTTGCCGGCAGCTTCTGTTCCAAGTGCGGTTTTAGTAGCGTTAAGGCCGATTTCCAGAAGAGGTCTTTCTTCATTCTGGTCAGTCGGTTCGTTAGGTTTAATGTTTTCCTTTGCGCAAGCGCTTAACAAAAGCGCAGATGCTGCTAATACGAATAATTTTTTCATTACCATTCCTCCTCGCAAATAGTTAATGCCTCGATGTTAGATTCATAATTTGAGCCAGTCAGTACTTGCTCTTGGCCCGTGAGACTCACTATCGTGACGTCCGGGCTTTCATAAAGCTTTGTTTTGTTCATGTTTTATAAGTTATTATTTTATAAATAATTAATTCTATAAATTAAGTCAGGAGCAGTGTCATGATTACGGAAGTCGTCACCAGCACTAATCCGACGAGCGATTCATAAGGAATCAATTTGAGCCTTTCCTTAAGGTCCATTCCTATGGAGCCTCCCGTGGCGTGGAAAAACGAGCCGTGCGGAAGGTGGTCTATCACTGTGGCACCCGCATTAGTCATGGCCGCAGCCCAAACCGCATTCACTCCTGCGGCCAGAACCGTCTGGGCAAACGAAGCCGATGCTATGGTGGCTCCTGCCGTAGTGCTGGCCGAAGCCGCGCACATCAGGATGGACGAAATAGGAGCGAGCAACACGGCACCGCCCTCCCATCCGGCGATTAATCCTATCAGCAAATCCTTTACTGCCGAAGCCTTTATGACTCCCGCTATAGTCCCGGTTCCTACCAGAAGTACGGCTATCGGAGACATCTTCTCCAGACCGTAATTCAGGCATTCACCCGTATTTTTCCATTTTCTCGTAGCGATCAGTCCTGCCAATCCTCCTGCCGGCAATGCTATGGCCGGGTCGATGGAGATGTCGAAGATCGGACGCAGAACCATAAGAAGCACTGCGACCAGCGGCCCGGTGATGCTCGCCAGGAACGACGGCAAATCCTTCTCGTCGCGAGCACCTTCAGCCTCCTTTAGATCCGAAAATCCCTTGTCCGGAAGCATAGGGAGCACTATGAACACTAAGGCTGCCAATCCTACCAATGCCGGAACTATACCTGCCGCCATTACGGACGACAGCGGTGCATCGTAATTTTCGGCTGCGATTATCGTGTTCGGGTTAGGAGAAACTATGTTTCCGCATTTGCCGCCTCCGATAAGTGCCAGAAGTACCTTTCCTTTAGACAGGCCAAGTTCCTTTCCTATCATTATGGCGATAGGGGCTACGGTTATCACGGCCACGTCTATGAACACACCCACGCCGGTCAGTATGAAAACCGACAGGGCAAGTGCGAGAAAGACATTCTTCCGACCTGCCTTACGCACGATGGTAAGCGCTATTCTATCTGCTGCGCCGGTCTTTACCAGCACGCCCGTGAGCACGCCGGCCGCGAGAATGCGAACTATTGCAGGAGTGATGTCCTTTACTCCCGAAAACATTTCCTTTACGGTCAGCTCGAACCCCCATCCCGACAACACGCCGCTTACCAATGCTCCGAGTATCAGAGCATAGACCGGGTGACATTTCCTAAGTATCAATATAATCGCAAGCGTAAGTCCGATTGCGACTGCAAGTGCGCTATTCATAGGCCAATACCTTTTTAATGGCTTTATATATGTTCTCGCGTGCGATTTCAGGCCGCACTGCCTCGGCGTGGCTAAGCCCGGCAGGACTTACCGCCTGTATGATTTCGAATCCTCCGTCGCGAAGCAATTGCTCGTCTCTTATGGCTCCACTTACCAGTGCGACCGGGATGCCGTGGCGATGTGCCCTTTCCAGTACGCCTGCGGCAGTTTTTCCCTTAAGAGTCTGGTAGTCAGAGCATCCTTCGCCCGTAATGACGAGATCGGCATCGGCGATTATGGAATCGAACCTTATCTGGTCCAGTACCAGGTCTACACCACGTTTCAGTTCGGCTCCCAGATAGGCACGGAATGCTCCTCCGAGTCCTCCTGCAGCACCAGCTCCCGGCATATCGCTTACATCGATTCCGGTATCTTCCATTATTTTCGACGCGTAGCCGCGAAGTCTGTCTTCGAGAATCTCCACATCTTCGGGCGAAGCTCCCTTTTGAGGACCGAACACACGGCTCGCCCCGTTCTCTCCTATGTAAGGGGTGTCCACGTCACAAGCTACGGTGAATTCCATCCCACGAGCCTTCTCGAGAAAGCCATCGGCGCTTATCATTCCCATTCCGCCGTCATTAGTCGCGCTTCCTCCCAGCCCTATGAGAAACCTCTTGCAGCCCTTTTCTATGGCGGCCAGAATTAGCTCGCCCAGCCCTTTTGTACTGGTTAATAGGGGATTCCTCTCCTCTCTTTTAAGAAGGGTGAGCCCGCAAGCCGCCGCCGATTCGATTATGGCGAGATCTCCTGCCACCCCATAGGCTGCCTTTACCGGCCTTCCCAGCGGGTCTGACACTTCTGCCCATTCCATGTACCCTCCCAGTGTGTCCACCAGTGCCTCTACCGTACCTTCGCCTCCGTCGGCTACGGCCAGTTTCACGATTTGGCAATCGGGATACACCTCAGCTATGCCTTTTGACATAGCACAGGCCACTTCCGAAGAAGACAGACATCCTTTATAGGAGTCGGACGCGATGACGATCTTTCTCATACCTTGATGAATATGTCCTTTTTATACATAAAGTAAAGAATCAGATAGTTGAGCAGCAGATATGCAGCCCAGAAGATAACCTTGTCCCAGCCCTCTCCCACGATTCTGCATAGCCCTCCGCAGAAGAAGTTGACAGTGTATTTGAGGTCGAGGATCTTAGGCAGCATAAAGATGGCTATGGAATTCATACCTACCACCTTAAGTGGAAACGCCCACTTCTGATATCCCTTTACGTCTATTATCCAGTAGAAGATGGCAAGCATAGCCACGGAATAACCTCCCACCACGAGGGTAAAGGTGCTGCTCCACAACTTTTTGTTAAGCGGAATCCAGTGCGAGCCTATAAGCCCCACCACTATCAGCAGGGCAGCGGCGCCCAGCATATAGAGGGTCTTGGCATTACCGCTTTTCTTACTGTCCCTTATGAACTCTCCGGTAAAGTTGCCGAACATAGCCGTTACCACTGCCGGGAAAGTGCTAAGCAGGCCTTCCGGGTCGTAGACTCCTTCTTTATAGATCCTTCCGGGGAAGAGCATACGGTCGACATAGGCAGCTATGCTACCTTCGAGGCTATGCGGAGAAGTCCCTGCAGGAGCGTCTGGCGCCACTATGAAACTGATGGCTCCGTAGGCGATTAAGATAAAGGCTGCGATGATTATCCTTCCTCGCGGCTTGAAGTTCATATATATGATGGAGGCCAACATTCCCGCCACGCCTATACGCTCCAGCACGCTGAAGAACCTGTGCGGACCGCTCTGTAACTTAAGCAGCCCATTGCAGATCATTCCGAGGAGCACTAAGATGGCCGCTCTCTTGAACACCTTCAAGTATATCTGGCCCTGACTCTTTCCCAGTCTTTGCTGCTTGGCATAAGAATATGGGAACGACACTCCCGCTATGAAAATGAACAGCGGGAATATGGTGTCGTGATGTGTGAGTCCGTCCCAAGCCGCGTGGTGCATCTGAGTCTCCAGCCAGCACGACTCTCCGCCCGGAAACAGGCAGCAAATCGCCCGGATAAGATAGGCAAGACCTGCTATGAATAGCATATCGAAGCCTCTCAGCGCGTCAAGTGACATAAGACGCCCGTTATTTGATGGGATCTTATTCATTTAATAAGTCTGAATTGTATTTTCTCCAGATATTCTTTACGACCTTTATCTCGTCTCCGCTCTTTTCGGTAGGAAAACATTCCGTGTCGAATATCCAATTCCATTCGTATTCCTTACACTTGCGGGCGAAGGCGTCCTGATCGAACTCTCCCCAGTTTTCGAGCACGTCCTCGAAGAAAAGGGCCCACCTGTGTCTGTAATATCCATTCATCATTCCGGACCACTGCTTGCAGGCATAGTCGAAGAGCTTGCAATCTTGGTTACCCCAAGTTCCCAGCAGGTTACGCGCATTTTGCTCGTAGAGCCTAGACTCTTCCTCGGTCGTGCCCATAGCCTTGGCGCTTTCGAGCCATCTTCCCAGCAGCAATTCCTCTCTGGTCGCGAGCAGCTTGTCCATATCGGCGATGAGTGTGTCGAAGGCTTTGGAATTGGCCTTGAAAGCCTCCAGGTCGCCGTTTTGGTAGTCGGCGGCGAACCTCTGCTGAATCACGGACGCGTAGTCGGCGAGCACTTGACGGGTGATATCCACCAAATCGTAGCGGTATCCGTCGCTGTGCGAAAGGGCATCAGCGCAGGAATATAGTTTCTCCCAAGCCTTTACGAGGTCTATGCGCTCGTAGCATTTGTTAGTGTTCGTGCAGCCCTTAGGGTTCTCCTTAAAGGTAGGACGTCCCGAGATAATGGATTCGTGTCCACCGTTGTTTACGTCGTTCTCGAAGGCCGTAGCGAAGATGATTTTCCATGCTTCCACAGCCTCTGGTACGAGCTTGCCATAGCGATTAGTGGTGTAACTCTCTATGAATGAGTCTATGTCGATAGGCTTGCCCTCGTTCCAGACATTTTCCAGCATCAGTGCATAGATGATAGGAGTATGGCCAATCCCTTCGGGAGTGAGGCCTATGCCGCTCATCTTGCCGGATGACGGGTCTGCCAATGCCGCTGCCGGGTCGTTAGCTACCGAGGTGGCATTACCGGAGAGGGTGATGTTCTGCCCGAAATTGTGCAGCATGCACCACAGCCAAGGCTTGCCGAAATAGGCATTGGTTCGGCTCCAGACAGGGAATCTTTCGCTCCAGAGGTCGAGGATGAGCATCTTGTCGTCCGGAACAGCGGAGAGAAGTGCCTCTATCTGAGGGTCGTGCCAGAAGCTGCGTTCGTGATAGAACATCCATCCCTGCATTACCCACACCGCTTCCGGGTCTACTTCCGACATGGCGTGGTATACTTTCGCACTTACGCCGCTGAGATATGCAGGGTCGCTGGTAGGCGGCTCGTTCTCGTTAAAGGTGTCGGCGGTGTAGAAATGGTTAGTGCCGTAAATCTCGGTTTGTGTCTCCAAGAAGAGCTTGCCTATGGTAGAGAACATCTCTTCCGAAGGGTCCAGAACGAAAGTCTGCGGGAAGTTAACCCAATTGGTGTTCTTGAACTTGATGTTCGGGTATTTTTCCACAAGCGCAGGCGGAACGTGTCCGGTGAAGGAAGGCAGGATGGGAGTCATACCCAAAGACCTTTCCTGATAGAGAATCTTCTTCTGCAACTCTTCGTGCCTTTCCATAAAGCTCTGTGGAAGCGGGCCACCCCAACCATCCAGATTACCCATCCAGAACCAGTTGAAATAGGCAGGGCCGCTGAAGAATGTTTCCAAGTCCTTGTCCGTCAGGCCAAGCTTATGGTAAACCCTGCGCCAGATGGAGTTCTGTCCCGTGACGGCGAGGGGCATATTGATGCCGTTAAGTGCCATCCAGTCGATTTCCTGCTGCCATCTGTCGAAGTCCCACCAGCTCATACTGTAGTTAAACGTACAATAGTTCAGGTAGTAGCGGTATTTGAAAGGGGAGTGGCGAGTAGTGGTTTGCTTCGGAAGAGGAAATTTCCTCGGGAGCACGGTATTCTTACCGCACCACGTGTAGTGCCATCCGCATTCGTTCTTGAGGTAAGCGTTTAGAGCGCTTGCTACGGCTACGCCTGTTCCTCCGCAGAGAAGGACCTTGCCGTCGTGTGTGCCATAGGTGAATGACTTGTCATCGTCGCCTTCGAGTCGTATTTCGAATTCGTCGGCGCGACCTTCAGTTACTCTGTTTATCAGGGCTTTCACTGCGCAAAGCTGTTCGTTCGCAGTAAAAGTGCTCTGAGGCGATTTCACGAGGAACTCCGCCGTGGCGATAGGGTCCTCGAAGGCCTCGACCTTTCTTTCATAGCGAGACTGAATCCATTCTTCTTCCCACGCATCGGTTTCCTGAGCCGAGGTGCTGAAGAATTTCTCCAGACGCGGAATGTAATAGTCCGAGATAAGACCTGACCATAGACGCGCAGCATAGTCTTCCTGCCAGCCTCCCCAAGTAGTTATGAGACGCTTGGCATTAGATTCATATCTGTCGGCAGTCTGTTTGTCGCCGGCGGCGCGGCGTGCGCTTTCTATCCATCTGTCCAGTCTGTGGTTCGGGTGTGAAGCGAGCAGCCTGTCCACATTTTCAAGTATGGCGATGGTCTCGTGAAGTTCGTCCGAAGCCACGCTTTCCCTACCTGTCTGATGAGCCTCGAGGGCGCGAGCGTAATGTTTGTCAGCATCGGCGCTGAGCGAAAATGCTGCGAATTCTATGATGTCGTTTCTGTAAAGTTCCGAAGAGCTGCATTCAGGGGCACATTCGAGCATAAGCAGGAGTGCTTCCTTGAATTCCTCGCCTATGTTATGGCGGCTCACTCTGCGTGTGTCCGGAACTACGGTCTGCCAGAGGAAGCGAGGGTAGGAGTAGAGGTTGCTCCACACACTTTCGCGAAGAAGGCTCATAGCCTTAAGCAGACGCGCATCGTCGGAGCCGTATCTGGCCAAGCAGTAAGACCTGCACCACTCGTCTAGGTCGACCTCTTCGCTGCTCCATCCCATATCTGAAAGCAATTCGTAGACTATCTCGTTATTCTCCAGTCCTTCAGGAGCGGAGCCGAAACCTACGAGATTGCCTTTGTTTTCGTTATGTAGTGCCTCGGCGCTTGAACTTGCGTACATCTGAAGGTCTCCTGTAGGGAGTACCTTTCCTCCGAAGTTAGGCACGTAGCTGAATATCCATTTCTTTCCGTGGAATCCGTTCTGTACCTTCCAAGTCTGTTCCGTATTCCAGACCCACTTAGGATAGTCGTTACCGAGGTCGATAATTATCATTTTGTCGTCCGGAACCTCTGAAAGAAGAGCCTTTAGGCTTTCCGGATCCCAGAAATCGTGTTGATAGCCGAAAGTCCATCCTTGTGTGACCCACACTGCGTCAGGGTTTCCCGCCGCGATGGAAGAATAGATGGCCTTTCCGTATTCGGAAAGTATTCTGTGCTTTCCTTCGATGTCATCCTTATCTACGGGCAGTCTCATCTCGTTGAAGCTGTCCGAGAGGTAAAAGTCGGCTTTTCCGAATTCCTTTTCCCACTCCTCTACGAAGAGTTTTCCTATTTCCTGGAAGTAAGGAGAATCAGGGGAAAGGACGCAGGCATTGTCTTCGGCAGGGAATCCTCCCCAAGTGAGAAGGGTCGCAGCGGCATCCGGATGAGCCTTAAGGAATGCCGGCGGCACGAAGCCTGCGAAGGCAGGAGCTATAGGCTGCATACCCATAGCGCGCATTTTCTTTAAAATCTTGTGCTGCAGTTTGATTTGGCTCTTATGCCAATTGGCATCCAGCGGGCCGTCGAAATGATTCAGGTTGCCCATTCTGTGCCATGGGAGATGCGCCGGTCCGGTGAAGAATTCGTTGATTTCCTCGTCGGACAGTCCCATCTTAAGCCATACGCGTCTGGCGATGGCTTCGCTGGCTACACTTGCAAGCGGCATATTTACTCCGTGGAGTATCATCCAGTCTATTTCTTCCGACCAGCGTTCCCAGTCCCAGTAAGGGGCCGTGTATCCGAAGGTGCATACGTTTAAGAAATATCGGTACTCGTACGGGCAGGTTTGTTCTTCTTGATAGTCAGGCCAATTTGAGGGCAAATCCATTCGTTTGCCGCTCCAGCAGATCATAGAATGACAGGCCTCGCGCAGGTAACGGTCAAATGCATAGCCCATAGCGCTGGCGCTGCTGGCCTTGATCGTTAGATGTCCGTTTTGCGCATCGATGCTATAACAATCCAGCCCATTCTGTTGGGGGATTTCCACGAGCGTGAGTTCGGATGTTCTGCCTGTCTGTCTTTTGATAAGACCCCGGACCTCATCGGTCCAGGGCTTTTCACAACAGGAAGCCAGTAACAATATGCTCGAAAGTAGTATTATAAGGCTTCTTTTCATATTCTTATTCAGCAAGACACTGTACTCTTACGTCGAAATAGTTAGGTTTGAGGAAACATTCGTGTGACTTCTCGCGGTCGAGGCAGGTAAACCCGTTCTCTGCGGTAACTATTGCGAATGAATCGTCGAACAATTGAACTATCTGAAGAATACCATAGTAGTACTCGAACTTGTCGTCAGCGACCTTAACCTTGCTACGCATTACTACATAGTCACCGGCCTTGAAGTTCTCTGCCATATCCTTCTTTGCTGAATCTCCACCGTCGGTGTAGCGACGAATGAATGTCTTGTTAGGAAGTGATGTAGGTTCCTCCTCTACTCCGAGAGTTGCGCTATCCATAACCTGCTGGATCTTTGAAAGGTTGTATACGCCCTTAACGCGATCGAGCTCAGTTACGCACTGGCTAGGAATGTTGATGAAGAGTGAGTCTACGAACTTGAAGGTTTTCTCGTCGTAATCCTTTGACCAAGAACCGCGGATGATGGTCATACCGAAATCGTCGATGTTCTCATCCTTAATCATATGATCATCCACTTTGTAGAGGTCGCACTGTCTTCCGGTAGTACCTCCACCCAGAGATGAAGCCTTGCATCCGGAGAACATAAATCCTCTCTGGCTGCCGATGTATTTTCTTTCAGCAGTGTTCTGGAGACAGTTCAACCAGCAGAAGCTGAGCTTCTCTCCGTCGCGCTCGCGAGCCTCGGTAAGGTTCAGCACGTGCTTAACCTCGTCACCGACCTTTACGCCGAGCATAGAGAAGAATGAAGGAGTCTCTGAACCTTTGCCTGTGAATTCTACAGGGAAGAGATCAGGAGTGTTCACGTGGTTCTGAACGATAGAGTCGGCCTGCATGCAGAGAGCGTCGTTAGCATAGAAACCGATCTTTCTTTCAGGAGCATTGATGGCTTCGATAGGGAAAGAGAAGTCCTTAGACTTGTCACCTGCGCTGAGAGTAACCTTAATCTCCACGGCATCGCGTGAATCGATGAATACCATACCTGAGATCTTGTCGCCTTCGATCTTGAGCTCCTGCTCAGAACCTGCGTTCTCGGCATCCTTAACTGTCATAGCGATAGCCTTTTCGATGGCAAGTGAAGAAACGGCCGTTCCTTCCAATTCTACAGGCTGTCCGTAAACTACGGTTCCAATAGGGTTAGCAAGAGTGAATTCTGCATCCAGAACCTTCTTTGCATCGTCGTTTTTGTCACAAGCTGTGATAGCGAAAGCTGCAGCAGCTGCGAGAATAAATAATGATTTTTTCATAACAATTTTGAGTATTTAGTGATTAATTAATGTAAAACAATAGTCGATTTGACAGGAAAATGGTCTGAAAGACCCGGATAGCGGGTGATTCTCTCAGTTTCCAGCAACTCAGCATCCTGAATAGGACGAGCATAGATGTAGTCTATCTTTATGCTCGGCTTCACGGTGCTGTAAGTGAATTCGCGGTTAGTGCAGTCCAGCCACTTCTCGCGCAGCTTGCCCATCTCCGGTGAATCAGGCTTGGCATTCATGTCTCCGGCCAATATTACCGGGTACGGGTTTTTCTTCATAAGTTTGTTTATGAAGTCAACCTGCTCGATTCTAATTTCTTCCGATGACACCTCCAAGTGAGTGCTTGCTACGGTTATGATTTTTCCCGTCGGCAGCTCGATGTCAGCAATCAGAATGCTTCTCTGCTCGGCCTTGCCCTTGTTAGGGAGAAGGACGCGCTCGGAGCGAATGATAGGGTAGCGGCTCAGTAGACCGATTCCGTAGTAGCCTTTCTTGTAGTTGATGGATTTGCCGTAGAGTCCGAACATCCCGGTGCTCTGCGCCAGAACATTCACGAACTTCACTCCATTCTGCTTAGGTGCACGTTCGCGGTAGGTAGCCCAGTCACATTCCTGGAGCATTACCACGTCCGGTGCTTCCGCTGCGATGGCTTCCCCGATTTCCTCCATAGATGCCAATTCCCCGAAACGGAGGTTATACGACATCACTTTCAGAGTGTCCTGGGCTCCGGCATACAAACAGCACAAGAGAGCGATGGTAGTAATAATGATTCTTTTCACTTTTTAATATAATTTTTCAAATAATATTTTCACGTATTCTATTCCGTCGTAGGACTGTTTTTCAAATCCGCGGTTTACATAGCCCGGCTGCAGAAGCGTGTAGAAGGTCTTCCCGTTCAGAGTAGTGTAGTCGAAACGCATACTCAGGGCCTTGCCCTCGGCAAATTCCTTCAGTGCCTTAGGGTCGCCGTCGCAGTATCCGTAGACTACTGCATCGCCGTACATTGCGCTCTTCTTCGAGTTTACTACCGATGCCAATTGCTCTTTCGAAGTGCAGGTGACATTGTAGAAAGTGATGCTTACGGCGGTGTTAAGGGCAGTGAGGATGGTAGGTCCTCCGAAAGGAGTGCCGTCACATTCTCCGTCGAATCCGCTTATGACATAGCGTGTCAGGAATCCTGTTCCCAGATTACCCGAAAACGAAGTGGCTCCTTTCTGAAGGAAGAATGGAAAACTCTTCGCCGCAATGGCAGCCTCGACTATCTCGGTCTGTTCTCCTGGAGTGTATTTCACGTTGTCGAAGACATAGACCATTGGCCTCTTTCCGCTTGCCCCTAAAATGTGGCTGGCGGTTTTAGAAGATGCGGGCATGGCGCTGAAATACTCCACTGCAAATGTGTTCGACGACACCACGTTCTCCGGTGCCTGAGGAATTACGAATTCTTCCGGATTCGGCTTTTCCGGTTCCGGCTGAGGCTCATCGGTCTTGCCGCATGCTCCAGCCAGGGAAAGCATCATTAAAAGTGCTATGTATCTATTCTTCATATTTTACGTCCGCTACTATGAAACAATGGTCCGAAAGCTTCGGCAGGGCCAGTATCTTATAGGATGAGCAGCTCCATTTGCCCTTAGGGAAGCCCATGACATAGTCAAGCTGCTTGGCCGGTTTCTCCGAAGGAATGGTATATCCGCTTCCTGCGCCTATCTCCTGCCACTTGATTCTGGCATAGTCGATAGGACCGCTTTCCGGAGTGCTGTTGAAATCGCCTATGAGCAGTGTCGGAGTCTCCTTGTCTTCGAAAATCTTGGCATTTACCAGCGCGATGTTCTGTGTAGTGATGTCGGCCGATTCGAGTGCCAAGTGAGTAGAGGCTACGCGGATTTTCTTTCCGTTAGGAAGCATTACGTACACCCATCCGGTAGCGCGGTCCTCGCGCGTGCCCTTGATGACTGCCAATTGCTTTTGAACCTTATAGAAAGGGTATTTGCTGAGAATCGCCACACCGAAACCGCCTCCCTGATAGGAAATGGACTGACAGAAGTATGGAAACATTCCGGTAAGCTGGGCGAGTTCTCCCAAAAAGTCCTGTCCTCCGTTTCTCCTCGTGTAGTGGTCGACTTCCTGAAGGCAAACGAAATCCGGACGCTGCTCGTTTATGACGTCAGCGTAAGGCTGGGCTTTATGTGAAGCTCTTTCGCCGCCTTCCCTTATGTTCATACTCATCACCCTGACTTCCTGCGCATTGAGCGAGAAAGTCAAGGAAATGAGACATATTATCGTCAGTATTCTTTTCATTTTAATTCCAGCCTGGATTCTGAGGCTTGAGGTTTGGATTCAACTGCATCTGTGCAAATGGGATAGGGAAGAGGTAGTTCTTCTTCGGGTCGAATTTGCGTCCTTCCTCTATGAGAAGGTAAGATTCGCCGTTCACTGTCTTCCAAGTGAGAGTGTTCAGTTGCACGCGGGTGCGAGACTGGTCTATCCAGCGCTTGTTTACGCCGAGGAGGTCTTGGCCGAACACTTCGCCCATCTTCCAGCGTTTGAGGTCGAATGGACGCATACCCTCGAAGAAGAGCTCGACTTTTCTCTCGCGTCTGATTTCGGAGAGCATATCAGAGCCTGCAGGGATATTGTCAAATGTAAGGTGTACCATTCCCACTCTGTCGCGAAGCAGGTTGATGCTCTTGTCGAGGTCTTCCTGTGTAAGGTCACCCTTCATAAAGTGTGCTTCGGCATAGTTGAGAAGCACCTCGCCGAGTCTGAACATCACGATGTCGTTATCGTCGTGTCCTACATAGTAGGAAGTGGAAATCTCGGCATATTTGCGTGTGTAGTAGCCTGAGTAGGTCATACAACCGTCCTTCGAGTTGTCGAACTTAGGATAGGTGAAGATGCTCTTGTCCGTGCTGAGAAGGTCTCCGCTGTTACCTGCGTTCCATTTCGTGCCCGGAGACATAATGGACTGTTTCATGCGAGGGTCTCTGTTCTCGAACACTTCCTCGTAGGAGTTACAGGTCTTAGGGTCCCAGATGGTACCGTCGGTATTGAGGTAAGACTCTATCATGCTGTTTGTAGGCACCCATCTGGCGTAGTCGTTGTCTACCCATACCTCTCCCGTCAGGTTGTGCGAGGTGCGAGCGGATTGGCCCAAATCGTAGTTGAATACCTGAGCGAGGAGGACTTCCTTATTGTCGGCATTTCTGGAAGCGCGTCCGGTGTAGTTGAATAGGTTGAAATAGTCTTCGTCCGGATGGCCCGTAGAGTAGAGCTTGTGATATTTACTGCCCATCACCTTCTCGGCTGTCCTGATGGCATCGTCCCACATTTCGTTACAAAGATAGATGCGGGAGAGAAGCGCGTAGGCAGCAGCTTGTGACACGTGTCCGAATTCGGCAGATGCTGCAGGAATATACTCAGGAAGTGCACCGAGGTGGTTTTCCAAATCTTTAGTGATGTTCTTTATGATCTCGGCCTTAGGGTCTCTTCCTTTGAATACGTCAGGAGATTCTATGTTCAATTCGCTTGTGATGTAAGGAACGTCTCCCCAGAATTCGGTGAGTACCCAGTAGTTGAATGCCCTGTAGAAATAGGCTTCGGCTGCGAACCTTTCGAGAACTTCGGGTTTCACGGATTTGGCGCGAGTGTAGTTGTTCAGGAAGTAGTTCGTACGTCCTATGCAATAGTAAGCATTCTTCCAAGCGCTGTTAAGCTGTGGAATATCTGTAGCGAGGTTACCTCCGCCGATGGTTCTCCACGCAGTGGTGACCGCCCACGGGTTACAGTCTGCTTGAATCTCTGTCTTGTTCAGCCAGTCCTTTCCCATAAATGAGCTCGTGAACGAGTAAGCTACGCTTCTTACGTGAGCTTCCGTCTGCCAAAAGTTGGCGTCTGTGAGTGTATCCTCCGGCATCCTATCCAGGAATTCGTCGTTACAGGATACTAATGCAGTGAGAGCTGCTATGATTGCTATATACTTTTTCATCGTCTGTTACTTAAAGAGAATGTCGATACCGAATACTACAGTCTTGATCTGAGGATAGTATCCTCCCTTCGAAACAGGGGTCTCAGGATCGTAAGACTTGAAAAATTTAGTGAATGTCAAGAGGTTGTCGCCTGATACATAGATTCTTGCCTTTTCCATTCTAATCTTTGACGCCATTCTTTTAGGAAGTGTGTATCCTAACTGGACGTTCTTGAGTCTCAGGTAAGACGCATCTTCGAGCCAGAATGTAGAGAATGTGTTCTGGTTAAATCCTGTGTTATAGGTGAGGCGAGGGTAGGATGCATTCGGATTAGGATTACTTACGATGTTGAATCTATCCAAATGGCATTTCTGCGGATAGGCAGCCATGTCCTGAAGGGCGTGTCTTGCAGTTCCAGTTAGGTAACCGTCGCATTTGCCTACTCCCTGGAGTACGAAGCTGAAGTCTATGCCCTTGTAGCCGAATTCTCCCTTGAAGCTATAGGTATATCTAGGAATGTTGCTTCCTATGACTGTCTTGTCGTATTCAGGAGAGATACGTCCGTCAGGCTTGCCCTCAGGTCCGTCGAGGTCCTTGTATTTGATGTCACCCGGCTGGTATGTGTTTCCGACTACTACCGGGATCTTAGGAAGGTTGTAGTTATTGTGCTCAGGGTCGTTGATCTTGAAGTCGTTTCCGACCATAAGTCCGTCGGCGATGTAGCCGTAGAATGCGTCGATAGGGTAGCCTACTTGGCGTATCTGGTTGCCGCTGAGGTCAGGAGCGTTGCCGCCGAGGCTGGTGATCTTGTTCTGGACGTCGGAAAGATTGGCCGATAAGCCATAGAAGAAGTCGCCGACCTGGTCTTTCCAGTGGATGTCGATTTCCCAACCCTTGTTGTTTACGGTTCCGGCGTTCTGCTCCGATGGTCTCGCACCGATCTGCGCAGGATAGTTGAGCTGAAGGAGGATGCCTTCGGTATCCTTTGTGTACCAGTCGAATGTGAATCCGAGCCTGTTCTTAAGCATCATCAAGTCGAAGCCGAAGTCAAGCATCGTGATGGTCTCCCAGGAAAGGTTAGGATTGGCCAGTCTGGACTGAACATAAGCGGTGGTAGGGTTAGCTCCGATGAGGGAGATGTTGTTGTCGCTGCTGTCGAGAGCGTTGAGAACCGAGAGGTAAGGGTAGTTCGACGAACCTACGTACTGGTTACCGAGCTTACCCCAAGATGCTCTGATTTTAAGGTTGTCGATATATGTTCTGGTAGGTGCCATCCATTCTTCTTCCGAGATTCTCCAAGCGCCGGAGAACGATGGGAAGAGACCTCCTCTGTGGTCTTTGTGGAAACGTGAGGAAAGGTCGTAGCGAAGGTTCACTTCCAGAAGGTATCTTTCGTCGTAGTTATATGAAAGACGTCCGAATCCTGAGCGGATGGCCCAGCTGGAGTAGTTCGCGTCGTTACTCATAGTGGATGCGTCTCCGAGGTTCAGCGTAGGGTTGTGCTCCGTGAGCAGGTTATTACGGCTGGCTTCGAATTTATGATATTCGTTCCATTCCTGAGACATACCGGCTACACCTGCGAAGTTATGCTTTCCGAGGTTGAAGTCGAAGTTAGTCTGAAGGATGAGTGACTGCTGAAGGTCGCGGATATCTCTGTTCGTAAGAGAGTTAGGACTCTGCGCGATGTGTGTGGAACCGTCTTCCGGGTTAGTGAAGGTGATGGTCTTTCTAAGCACGTCCACGAATCCGTTTCGCGAGTTGACGTTATAGGTTCCCGTTATGTTCCAGCCCTTGATAATGTCTACCTTTACTGTATTATGCAGGTTTATGGTTTCGTTAAGGGTGTTGACATGACCTCCGTCTACTAGTGTGGCTACAGGGTTAGTGTTACCTCCGCCGTATGCCCAACTGCCGTCTGTGTAGCGTATAGGGGCGTTCGGAGCGATTCGCATAGCCGTATAGATGGCACCGCCGCCGCTTGACAGGGAATTCACAGGGGAGTTTACGTTACTGTTAACGTAGCTCACGTTAGTCGTGAAGTTCACGCGGTCGAGGATGGTGGTGTTCAACTTGATACGGAAGTTATGTCTCTTTTCTCCCGTAGTCGAGCCTACGGTAAGACCTTCCTGGTCGAAGTAGCGGTAAGTGGCCATATAACCCAGCTTGCCGGCCTTTCCGTTAATGCCAAGCGAGATGTTAGACTGAGGAGCGGTCTTTCTCATTACTGCGTTAACCCAGTCCGTATTAGCGAAGTAGTTAGGCGCTGAGCCTGTTCTTACTTTCTCGAAGTCGGCCTCAGACCAAGCTGCAGGAGTACCTACGTTCTGACGGGCCTCATTATCCAATGTCATGAATTCGATGGCGTCGCACATCTCCGGAAGACAGGTAGGAGACTGAATGCCATAGTAAGCACCGAAGCTTATGGTCGGCTCCTGGGCTGCTGCCTTCGAAAGGGATTTGGTGGTGATGAGAAGCACGCCGTTAGCTGCGCGGGCTCCGTAGATGGCCGATGAAGCTGCATCCTTTAGAACTGACATAGACTCGATGTCGTCCGGGTTCAGCGTCGAGAGATCGCCTTCTACACCATCGATGAGAATCAGAGGATTGGCATTGCCAATCGTACCGATGCCTCGAACTCGGATGGTGGTCATCGATTCGCCCGGCTGACCGCTTGGGCTGACTACCGTAACGCCCGGGAGCATACCCTGGATGCCGGAACTGAGGTTCGAGATAGGCCTTGAAGCCATATCGGCAGTGGTAATCATAGACACGGCACCGGTGAGGTTCACTTTTTTCTGAACGCCGTAACCGACTACCACAGTCTCTTCGAGAAGCTGTACGTCAGGTTCCATGGCGACGTCGATGGAGCGTCTTCCTCCGAGGATCTCGGTCATATTGCCATATCCTATGCAGGAGAAGTTAATGGTCTGTTCCTTAGATGGTTTGCGTGGAAGGTCTATGGAATAGTTACCGTCGACGTCGGCGATGGTTCCGTAGGTCTTTCCGTCCATTTCTATGAATGCCGTCGCACCTACCATAGGTTCTCCCATTTCGTCGGAGATGTGTCCCTTGACCGTGAATGTGTCCTTCGTCTGCTCCGAAGGATTTTCCTTAGGTATGACGATGCTCAGGATGATCTTCTTTTTGTCGAATTGGCAGTTTACATTAGGAATAATCTGAGATAGGATCTGTGGGATGGTCTGGTTCTTGACATCCACAGAGACGAGCTTGGTGTCGTTTATCTCAGTGTTGTTGTAGAAAAAAGCGTATTCCGTATTCGATTCGATCTCATCCAGAACGGCTTTGATGGTAACGTCGTTCATCTTAATGGTGAGCTTTTCCGTCTGCGCCGAACCTATGGTTGCAGTACAAAGCAAAAGCACCACGGAGATGAACGTGGTAAGTTTTTTCCCTTTGAGTTGCATAATTAATTATTAGTATATTGTTATTTCGTTTCCGTTAATGGTGTATGAGCAACCGGCTATTCTCGATATGGCGTTCAAGATTTCCGGAATCGGTTCCTGGCGAACGGTAAGTGACAGGTGCTCTTCTGCCACGTCGCCACGGAGCTTTATCTTCACGTGATACCAGTGTTCGAGGTTAGTCGCGATGTCTTCAAGTGTGGCATTCGCAAACTCGAGCCTGTCTTTCGTCCAGGACAGGTGGTTTACGACTTGTACTTTTCTATGGTCGGTGTGTCCTGTCAGAGGGTCATAGGTAAAGGCCTCTCCGGGAAGTAGGGTGGTAGACTCGAACATAGGGGAGCTGACTGCTACTTTCCCGCTTTCGAGGAACACGCTGGTAGGTCCATCTTCATAGGCGCTCAGAGTGAATCGGGTACCGAGTACTTTCACGTCGTATTCCGATGTACTTATTATAAAAGGATGCTTGGCGTCTTTTTCGACATCGAAATAGGCTTCTCCGTCGAGGGCCAGGCGTCTGTTCTTTCCTTTAAGATTATTATAGTAAGAGAGCTTGCTTCCCTGGTTCAGCCAGACTTTCGTGCCGTCAGGAAGCTGATAGTGTGTCTTCGCTTGCTCCGCCACGACTATGGTGGTGGTCTTCTGTGACCCTAGAAGGAAGGCTCCGCCTAAAATACAGAACAGGGCGATGGATGCAAAGGCGAACGTAAGGTAGCGATAAGTGCGTAACTGTCTGGTTCTTATAGGATTTTCTATGGCCTTAGCATCGCGCAGAATGGATGCCGCAGATGGAAGCTCATCCGCGTGGTCGTAATTTTCTTTTTCCAGAGACATCTCGTCCCACAAGTCCTCGAGTACATTTTCCTTCTCTTCTGCGTCATTTCTGTCTAGAATCCAAGACGAAAAGGCGGAACGGACTTGAAGCGGTACGTAGTTAGAACGGAACGAATCTATTAGTTCTCTTATAGTTTTGTATTTCATTAAGGGTCGTATTTACCTATATGACGGCTTACTCACCCTCAACACACAAGTGAAAATGAAAATTTTTAGATTTTTTAGGATTACTTAGGCGTAGGCCTCGATGATGTATTCTCTGATGTCGGAGAGGGCGTTAGTGATGTGGTTTTCCACCGTCCTGACATCGATGTTGAGACGACGTGCTATTTCCTTATTCTCCACGTTCTGGTAGCGGCTCATCCTGAACACTTCGCGGCGTTTCTCCGGCATACGGCTCACGGCCTCGAATATGAGCATCTGAAGCTCGTTCATAGAGATGGCGGACTGGGTGATGTCGGAATAGTCGTCCTTGAAGTTAGTGAGCTCGTCTATATAGTGCCTGCTTACCTGCATGGCGCTAAAGTGGTCGTACACAGCGTTTTTAAGCATCTGGTACAAGTATCTGTTAAACGAGAGAACCTTAGCGAGAGATTCTCTCTTGAGCCACAACTTTACGAATACGTCGTGGACGATGTCCTTAGCTATGGAAGAGTCTTTAACTAGTGAAAGCACGAAAGAATAGGAAACTCCGCGGTACTGTTCGTATAGCACGGCAAAGGCTTGCTGGTCTCCAGCGGCAAGTCTTCTCATTAAAGCTATTTCCTGTTTTTCCGACATTTAGTTAGTCTCAGTGCCACTACAAAGGTAGCAATTAAATCTGAATAAACTAAATAATCAGTCTTTCCCAGTTACGAGGAATACTACGGCTCCCACACAGATGCACACTCCTATGGCGATGCTCGCCGTGAGCTTCTCTCCATAGACTAAAAGTCCTATCATTATGGCGGTTATCGGCTCGAACACGCCCAGAACGGCAGTCTTCGTAGCGCCTATCTGTCTGGTGGATATGGCCAATGAAAGCATGGAAATAAGCGTCGGAATCAGCGCCAGGCCCACTATGCAAAGCCAGCTGATGGGCCCGTGAATGGCTCCGGTAAGAGGCTGGGCATTGAAAGTCGTGAGCCCGAAGAAGAGCATTCCGCCGAAAATGAGTCCGTAGAAGGTGATGGCGTGTGCGGAGATGTTGCGGATGCGCGAGTTGTTGTTCACCACTACCAGATAGATGGCGTAGCTCAGTGCGGACCAGATGGCCAGAATCATACCCACTGCGTTAATCGCCACCGATTCGCTTGGCATACAGATGAGTCCTACACCCACCAGGGTGAATACGATGCTGCACCAGGTGCGCGCCGTCGGGCGTTTGTGCAGGAAAAGCATCGTCAGTGCAGTGAAGACCGGGTAGAGGTAGCAGATGGTCGTGGCCAATCCTGCCGGAATGTATTTGTATGCCTCGAAAAGCCCCATACTGCTCGACGCGAACAACAGTCCCAGCATTATGAGGATGGGAAGCTGTTTAGTGGTAATCTTCAAGCTTTCCTTAGCGAGCACCATCCAGATGCCCATACACAGCGCCGCTATGGCATAGCGGAAGAAAAGCATAGAGTAGATGGGAACTTGATTCTCAAGCAGATGCTTCGCGAACAAGGGGTTGAATCCGTATGAAACCCCGGCTACGGCACCCGCGCCGTAGCCTAAGAGAGAGGTTTTACGAGAGCTCATTCTAATTTAGACTTCTGATAGATTTAGCCACGTTTATAAGGTGGTCTGCAATACGTTCCGTATTCGAAGACAATTCCAGATAGTGCGCACCCACGGCTGGAGTACATACCCCGGCGCTCAAACGCGCGATATGGTTATCCTCCATCATCTTAGTGAAGTCGTCTATCTGCTCTTCTATGACGTTAGCCTCGGCCATAAGCGTGAGGTCTTCCGACTTATAGGCTTCGATGACCTTATCGTAAAGCTTATGTACCAGTATCTTAAGTTCTTCGATTTCGCTAAGGGCGTCCGGAGAGAACTTTTCTCCGCTCTCCTTAAGGTCGTCGGCATATTCCACGATGTTTTCGGCATAGTCACCTACGCGCTCTATGTCCCTTATGGAACGGAAGGTGGTGGAAAGATAGACGTGGTCGTGTTCGTTAAGTCCCGTCTTGTCCGAAAGCTTGACTACGAAGTCTACCAAAGCCCTGTTTATGAAGTTGATTTCGTCTTCGGTCCTGTTGAAGTCATTACGCTCCTTGAAATCCATGGTGGTAATGATGTTTATAGACCTGTCGAAGTTCTGCATAGCGAGCTCTGACATCCAAAGTATCTCCTTTTTAGTCTGGCTCACTGCAAGAGGTGGGGTACGAAGCATATTCTCGTCGACGAAACTGAGTCGGAACGCATTTTTGTCTTCCAAATCCACCGTGTCCGGAATTGCCTTGCATACCGCTTTTACCATCAGGTTATTCATAGGAAGAATAATCAGGACGGTCATCACATTGAAGAATGTGTGGAACATGGCAAGCTGTGTCTGAGGTACTCCCGGGAACCAGCTTTCGAAGATGGTTCCGAATGTGAGGGTTCCTCCGCTGAGTGCGCCCATCAACAGTCCGATCAGCAGGAAGATGACTACACCCGAGCAGTTGAACAGCAAGTGGATAAGAGCGGTTCGCTTGGCATTTCTACCGCTGGTAAGACCGGCGATGATGGCTACCACGCACGAACCTATGTTAGAACCCATCGTCAGGAAAATTCCCTGATCCAGACCGATAAGCCCGGTCACTACCATAGCCAGTGCGATGGATGTCATTACGGATGAACTCTGGATGATGGCTGTGAATATGGCGCCTATAAGTACCAGCAGGATAGGATTGCTTACTCTAGCGAGGAATGTCTTTACTCCGTCGAGCGCTGCGAAATCGCCCATAGAGCTGCTCATAAGTGAGAGACCCACGAAGAGCATACCGAATCCGGTGAGTATTCCACCCCAAGTCTTCCATTTTCCGGTCTTGGCAAACAGCGTTATGAACGCGCCCAATCCCGCGAAAGCGGAGAAGATGATCGTGGTGGAGATGGTGTTTCCACCGAACATACCCAGGGCCACAATTTGCGCGGTGACAGTAGTTCCTATATTCGCACCATAAATGATGGTGGCGGCTTGCGAAAGGGAGATGATTCCGGCGTTCACGAAACCGATGGTCATTACGGACGTGGCACCTGAACTCTGGATGGCCGCGGTTCCTATCGTGCCAATTCCCACGCCAAGCATCTTGCTTTTCGATGCTTTCTCAAATAATTTTTTAAGTTTGCTTGAACTTGCAGATTCGAGGTTGGAACTCATCATCTGACAGGCTATAAGGAAGATACCTATACCGGCCAAAAGAGTAAGTAGGGCTGAAATCGCTGTCGTTGTATCCATTAAATTTTATTTAAGCACATTTGGGCGCAAATTTAGTTAAAATCTTATAAAAACACTATTTTTGTAGCATTAATAATACATTAATATGTCAAAAGTAAATATTTCTACTCCACTCGGAGATATAGTGGTCCGCCTCTACGACGAGACCCCATCTCATAGGGACAACTTCCTGAAACTCGTTAAGGAAGGGTTTTATGACGGTACGCTTTTTCATAGGGTAATTAAGGATTTTATGATTCAGGGCGGTGACCCTGAAAGTAAGGATGCGCCTAAGGGTAAGGCACTTGGCACGGGCGACGCAGGCTATACGCTTCCTGCCGAGTTCAATCCTTCGCTTCTTCACAAGCGCGGTGCGTTGTGCGCCGCTCGCCAGGGCGACCAGGTGAATCCCGAGCGCAGAAGCAGCGGCTGCCAATTCTACATCGTCTGGGGTAAGACATATTCTTCTGGTCAATTGGGCCAATTGGAAAAACAGCTTCAGATGCAAGCCCTTCAGGGTGAGTTCAACGATCTGGTGGGCGAGCGTCGCGAACAGATAATGCAGATGCGAAGGAACCGCGACCAGGCGGGCTTATTGGCCCTTCAGGAGGAGCTCGAGGCTCTGGCACACGCTGCCGTGGCTCAAAAGGGACTTGGCAGGATGAGCGACGAGGCTAAGAGGGTGTATTCCGAGCTGGGTGGCACGCCCTTCCTCGACGGGCAGTATACCGTGTTCGGTGAAGTGGAAAAGGGCCTGGATGTGGTAGGAAAGATTCAGGAGGTGTCGACCGATGCTAATGACAGGCCGCTTAAGGACTTGAAGATGACGATGACTATGGTAGAATAGAATATGAAACGTGGATGGTTTGTTTGTGCACTGGCGGTGGTAGGGCTGCTGAGCGCTTGTGCAGGGAAGGAAAATGGAGAGACTGTGAAAACGGCTCTGGTAGCACCTTCGGAAGTGACTGTGTCGCAGGTAGATGACACTACGCTCGATGTCAAGTGGAAAGACAATAGCACGGGCGAGGCGGGCTTCAACATCTATCTTATTCTTCCAAATGACATAGACAATGCTCGATTGGTAGGAAATGCCGAGGCTGATGCTACTTCTTATGTCCTTAAGGATGAGAGCCTTGAGGCCGGAAAGAGTTATTATGTGGGCGTGCGCGCATTCGCAAGTGAGAGCAAGTACGATTCGAGAATGACGAAGGTACTCTTTACGATGGCGGCACCTCCTGACCCGAATGCTCCGACGATTTCCATTTCTGAGATTACTTCGCACGACGTGTGCGTGGCAGTGACTATGAAGATGGCCAATCTGGATAAGAATGCAGTGTGCGGAGTGTGCTGGAGCGAGGAGGGGGAGCCGACGGTGGCTTCGACTCATCAAGATGCCGCGCCTATGAGCGTGGGTGAGTTGGATAAGCGTAAATTGGTGATTTCAAATGCTCTTCTCGATTACGGCAAGGAGTATAACTTCAGGGCTTACGTGAAGGTAGGAAAGGAAGTCTATTATAGCGAGGTGGCCAAGTGTTCGCTGGGTAAGGAATTGGCCCCTATAGAGTTAGAGTGGAAAAAAGAGGAGTTTGCAGGGCTGCCTTCGAGCGTGGAGGTGTATAAGTATTCGGGTCTTATGAACGGGCGCAAATGCAATGCGTGGTATGCCGTGGCTGACCTTTCTAAGGGAGATGTGGAGTTCAGGACTACCGTTCCTTCAAGTGCGATTACCATTGATGATCAATTCAAGTCGTCAGGGAAGTGTCTAGTTATGGTCAATGGCGGCTATTTTTATAATGGAAAGAATACCGGATTGGGCTGCGTGGATGGCGTGATCAGTGGGGGAGTGACTGCCGTAAGAGGTTCTCTCAAGTCGGGAGATTCAGAGTATAACGAAATGTATAATGTGACTCGCGGCGTGTTCGGAGTGGATAAGAATCAAAAGCCTGCGGTGTATTGGACCGGAGCGGATGGTTCGGGTAAGAGCCACTTTTTCCGTCGCCCGCTTCCTACGGTTAAGGGCGAGGATAAGTTCGCTGCGGTGAGTGCCTCTAATCCTGACGTGGCTGTGGCTTGGGCTCCGGCTTATGCTCAGAGTGCAGGTCCGCTGCTTCTAATGGATGGAAAGTGTCCGTTCGACTTCGAGACTACGGAAAAGGGAGATGATTTCTATCTTTCTAACTATGAGGTAATGCCTTACGACATCTATGGCACTACTGTGAAACCGGACAGGACTGCGGCCGGATACACAGCCGACGGAAAGGTGATTCTCTTTATCGTGGATGGACGCATCGCCGAGAGCGATGGCGCTACGCTGGTGGAATTGGCCCAAATAATGAAAGGACTGGGCTGTGTGGCAGCAGTCAATTTCGATGGCGGCGGCTCTACCGGAATGGTGGTCGGTGGGCGGCACCTAAATGACCTCACTGGAGGAAATCGCCCTGTGGTTTCGACACTTGGATTCTATATGAAGTGAAATTCGGGCTGGCTTTCAAAGTCAGCCTTTTTTTTTGTTTTTGTATTTAACCTTTTCAATGTGGGCGGGTATATAGAGTGAGACGTCTTAAAAAAGGGTTGAAAGATGAATGATAGGATTTTTCGAATAATCTTGAGAAAATATAAGGAGCCGGTGTATTGGACATCCGACGCCTGACTATCAATCACGAAGATGCCCAAGATGCGACGCAGGAGACGTTTATCCGTGTGTACCGCTCATTTGACAGTTATGATCGTAGTCGTTCTTTTAGGGCTTGGCTTTATAGGATTGCAACTAATGAAGCATTGCGGATTATCGGCAAGAGGTATTCTTATGTGGATTTGGAGAATTGCAGTGAGGCGCTGGAAAAACTTGCAGATGAATACGTGGATTATTCCGATGTGGAGGCAGTAAGCATGCAGAAGGCGATAGCTTCACTTCCGCTAAAACAGAGGTTGACGTTCAATTTGAAATACTACGATAATTTGAATTATGAGCAGATAGCCGAGATTACGGATTCAACTCCGGACGGTGCGAAGGCTAATTGGCATTATGCCAGGGCTAAGATTTGTAATTATTTGAAAGAGAATTATGAATAAAGGAATGAAAATAGTATCGAGGATGCCATATAAGGTCCCACGTGGTGCGTTTGATGATATGGAAAGATATGTGCTTGACAGCACTGTTCGTATGCGACGCGGGACGATGTGGCTTCGGATTGTGGCGATGGCGTGTGGCGTCGCGGCGGCATTGGCCATAATATTCTCAGTCTCTTTGCATTTGCGCTCCAATTATTCTTTCAATGCGGTACAGGACGCTTTTGCGCAATTGAGTAGTGATGATCAGGCGTTTCTTACCGAGGTATATAGTGATGATACTTTTTTGAATGTAAATTTAAATTATTGATGTAAGATGAAAACAATTGTAAGGTATGTAGTGATGGCGGCGACCTTTATGTTTATGTCGTTTACGCTTTCCGCACAGAATGACAAGATGTCTAGGGAGGATTTGGCTCTTAAGCAGGCAGAACATATTTCTTATTCTCTGGCTTTCGACGAAGTTACTAGTGCCAAGTTCAAGGAGGTTTACTGTAGTTATCAGAAAGAAATTTGGGAATTGGGACCGAAACTTCCTAAAGGTGATTCAAAACAGGATATGGAGCAACGTTTTGAGAGAAGCCAGAAGATTTTGGATCTTCGTAAGAAATATTATGATATCTATAGTACTTTTCTCACCCCTGAGCAGATATCAAGGGTTTATGAAATCGAAAAGGATATGATGCGACATATGTCCGCTAATAAAGGTAAAAAACATAGAAGGAAATAGGTTTGTGGGCCGTAGTGGCCTTTATTATGTCAGTGGCTATGTGCTTGGCGGTTCGATGAACGGCACGAGAACATAGCCATTGTTCAACCAAGATTCGTGAAATAATGCCGGTGGCGCAGCAGCAAAAAGTGTAAGATAAATTTGATTTAACGGAAAAAATGACTACCTTTGTAGTCCATTTGGTGCTTGGGCCGGGAGGTTAGGCACTGGTCTGCAAAACCAGTTAGAGCGGTTCAATTCCGCTAGGCACCTCCAAAAACGCCTCTGAGAGTGTCTCAGGGGCGTTTGCTATATCCGATTTTCCTACAATGTTACTACAACATTGCTACATTATCTCTTCAGTAGCACCTTCCAATAGCCACTTCTATCTGAACCAATACGTTGGATAATACCTTTGGCTTGAAGGACTTTCAAATGATGTTTTACAGTGTCTTCAGTTTTCCCGATTCTCTTTGCTAAATCTGCTCTCGTCAGTCGGGAGTCAGACACAAGCAGGTCAACAATTGCCTGAGCTGTTTTGCATATTGTTTTCCTTTCAACTCGACTAGTTTCTGGGTAATCTTTCTGGGTAATACCTGAACTGTTTGCTTCTTTCTACTGTTGTTACCAAAGAATCCCAGCTCATATTGCTACCCTTCAGCACCAGATTGAACAACTGATGGGAAGTAGCGGGAATGCTTTCGTTGCCGGAACGGATGTATGCCATCTTGCGGCCGTCAGTATTGACATAATACGGAGTCTGCCTACCTGCAGCTACATTCAGGGCCAAAAATATCTTTCCGTTTTTGCCTTTCTGCGGATTAATGGAGAACACGGGAATGAGATCCAGATATGCGTTGATTGCTTCACTGATAAACTCTGCATCAGGCTGGGCATCAGAAAGGCCAAGTACCTGCCCATCATTGTCAACGCCGAAATATAGAGAACCTTCAGTCGTGTTTGCGAAAGCACTGACCGTCTTGAGCCAGGAGTTTTTCTTCTTCCTGTCAAGTTCTCTCTTGAAATCGTATGTCGTGCACTCGGCTACAAATCTGGTATCCTCGGTTTCCATAACTCAAATATCAAAGTTCAAATATAGATAAAAACCAGCGTTTTTAGGCCGGTTTAGATAAAAATCAAGACCCCATACTATCTTTGTTGGCAAGAGCGGACATGGCATCACTGCCTGCCGCACGAATATAAGTTAAACGGGCCTGGTGTCCCAAAAATTTTGAATGCCTATGAGACAAGTATGCGGTCTTGACGTTCACAAAGATAGTGTGTTCGTCTGTATTATCAATGAAAACGGTGTTGTTTTTCAAGAAAAGTATGGAGTTTTGACTCCGGAACTCGAGCAGATGCTCGCAAAAATGATGGAGTACCACGTGGAAGAGGTCTGTATGGAGAGCACGAGCATCTATTGGATGCCAGTGTGGAGGGTGCTGGAAAACTATGTCAATCTCAAGTTGGTCAATCCGTACTTCATCAAGCAACTTCCCGGAAAGAAGAGCGATGTGAAGGATGCGGAGTGGATTGCCACCTGCCTTCTCAAGGACCTCATCAAGGGAAGCTACGTGCCGGATGACCTTATCCAGCAGCTGCGCCAGTATGACCGGCGTATCTCTGACCTGAATTCAGAGATTGTACGCAAGCTTGGGAAACTTGATGCGGCTTTGCAGCGATGCAATATCCGTATCAGCAACTATGTTGCTACAACCGACGGAAAGAGCTACAAGGAGGTTGTCCGGCTCATATCCGAGGGAACTCGTGATCCTGCGGAATTGGCGAAGGTCATCCACGGACGCACTGTCAACCGTGTCGGCAAGGATGTTGTCCTGGCGTCTCTCACCGGAGTTATATCCAATACGGACATTGATGTCATCCGCCAGCTACGGGAAGAAGTCGCACTTGCTGAAAGACACAAAGATGAATGTCAGTCGAAGATGGATGCCATCTGCCAGCAGTACTTTCCTCAGCAGTTGAAGAACCTTCAGACCATACCCGGAATCAAGGGACGTTCGGCTACAGCCATAATCGCCGAAGTGGGCACAGATATGTCATCATTCGAAGATGCCGCCCACCTTGTATCCTGGTGCGGACTGAAGCCGCGCAACGAGGAAAGTGCCGGAAAGATCAAGGCCAGAAGCACTACACACGGAAACAGATACTTGAGGAAAACTCTCATCGAATGTGCCTGGGCCGCATCCAAAACGCAAGGATGCTACTTCAACAAGTTCAGCTACCATCAAGTCGTCGTTCGCAGAAAGAACAAGATGAAAGTGCAGGTTGCCATTGCCAGGAAGGTCCTCACCGCTGTTTGGTACGTCATGCACGACAATGTCGCCTATCGCGACTTTACCCCCGATATTGCTCCGGCTGAGTAATCGGTTGGCTCAATATATACCGCATATTGTAAGGTCACTACCTTTGTGGTGGTTCGTCCCCGTCTTTCAAATTGGCTAACGCTCTATGCGGCTTAGGAGGCCCGTTTGAACCGTAGAGTTCGAAGAGGAAAGTTATTTATTATCTTATCCACTAGTGTCCAAAGAAAAATTTGTTAGTTCTTTGTAATATATTGTTTAATAATCAGTTATAAGCAAAAATATCGCGTGTCGATTTGAATTGATTCCGTAAATTCGCTTCCTGAAAACAACACAGGCCAGCATGAATAGCGGAAAATATCTTTTCAGTCAACTCGTTGAGTTTTTGCCGAAGCGAGT
>URCV01000011.1 GCA_900546445.1 uncultured Bacteroidales bacterium
ACACCAATTTCGCCAGGACAAGCTGAGACAATTTGAGAAATGCTATCAGTCAAAACATTTGTTAAAGGAGGATTTGCTCTATCTTTTGTCGCTGATTTATGGAACAATGAAAATACCAAGATGAAAATGCAAACTAAAGCTATACACAAAACTACGATTTGTTTTTTTCTGTTTTTTTCCATGTTTATATTATTTATATTTGTTTGCAATACTTCGTTAAATATTTAATAATTATATAATTTTCATTTACTTACAAACATAATAGCCCATTTCAGGGTAGCGTAACAGCTCCTTGCTGGCAGTCAAATAGGACCCCACAACTTCCACACCCTAAAAGGAAGCTCCCGCCGACGGCTACCTAATCGACAGCGAGGGCATCATTAAGTAACTCCAGTCCCCACGATAGGGACTCGGCGGTAGGGCGGTGCCCGGTAGCGTGATTGTAAAAGCCTATCCGTTCCGGGTGCGACGAATAGCCCTTCGCTCGGCACATAGCATCATAGCTCCGCTCGTCATCCGCCTCCCCGGCGATTAAAAAAATAGGTTTCACTTGGCTTAAAGACAAAAAGAAAGTGTTGTCTATGCCATTATCCTTCAAAACATCTAGTTTTTCTCCCCAATACCAGCACTTTTCCCAATTACTCTGCTCCCACAAAAACCCGAAATCACTTGCCAATATCGCCTTTATCCTAGAATCCATGCAGCCGGCATAAAAAGCCATCTTCCCACCCAGAGAATGCCCTGCAATCCCGATTCTATCCCCGTCTATTCGCGAATCATCCTCCAGCAAATCCACTAGAAGCCGAGTATCCGCGACCAGTTTCCCGACCCCACACCACTGCGGATAATCCCGGAGCAAAGCCTCACCGGCATCCTGCCATCGAGTAAAATCATCCCTATCCTTATCGCTGTCCACATACGTCAGATGATAACTTTCTGCGCTTATCGAAGCCATCCCCTTTCGGGCCAATAAAGCCATAATCTCGACACCTGCATACCGCGGGAGCTCCTCTCCCGTCCTAGGGTCTCGGCCAATCATAGCTTCCGGAAAGTAAAACGGCACGACCACAGCCGGGACCTTCCCGACGCGATTCTTTGGGAGCACCATCATCACTCGCTGCGAAGTGCCCGGCCCATTTCTCTGCGTATAATACTCCACATCGAAATCCTCTAAGGAATACTTCTCTCCGGCTTCTACACAAGGCTCAAAAGAATACTCCTCAGGAGGCGTAATAAACCTCTTGACCATCCTATCCTTATCGCCGGACGAGCAAGCCATCACCACGCACGCCAGCAAGCAAACACTAACAATACTCCTTATTCTATTCATTGACCTAATTTTTTTCTATATCATCTCCTCGATTATGGAGTCGGAGATGAACCATTTGTCCTCGGGGATGCTGAGATGGCGACCGTCGAGAGTAATGCCTTCCTGTTTTCTCAGGCCAAGCATAATGCTCTCCTCGCGAATCTCCTTCGCGCTCAAGACTTCCTTTTCGGAATGCCAATCCGCCAGTCCCTCACTATTCCAGCTGCGCTCCTGCGTGCCGTCAGGCTTAATCAAGAAGGAATGTGCCCCGGGGCCCAGTCCGACGTACGGCTCGCGGTCCCAATAAGCGCTATTATGCACCGACTCCTTTCCGGGCAATGCCCAGTTCGAAATCTCGTAATGGCGATAGCCTGCCGAGCGAAGGGAGCCACATATAAGTTCATACTGATGGGCGCACTGCTCGTCCGGAAGTGGCGTGTACTGCCCGCGCAGCACCATCTTGTCTAGTGCAGAGCCCTCCTCGATGGAGAGCTGGTAGGCCGATATATGCTCCGGATGGAGGCGGAGGAATTGGCCTAAAGTGTCGGTAAGAATCTTATCACTGAGCCCGTCTACTCCGAAGATAAGATCGAGGCTTATGTTATCGAACCCGCTGTCTCTCAGAATCTTGAAGGCTTGCAGGGCAGTTGCGGCATCGTGTCGGCGCCTCATCCAGCGCAGGATGTCGTCAGAAAGAGATTGGACCCCCATACTGATGCGGCTCACTCCCATCTTCTTCAGGGCATCCGTAAACTCGCGCCCACGGTGCACTATGTCATCGGGATTCACCTCTACGGTAAACTCCGAAAAATCCTTAAGAGGCAGCGCTTTAAGGACAGATTCGAAAAAAGGAAGAGGCATCACCGACGGGGTGCCTCCTCCTATATACAATGTATTAACTTTCTGCGTGCTAAGGATTTGCTCGCTACGTTCCCTTATCTCTTCCACTACTTTTTCCGTGTAGGCTTCGAGCGCTTTCGCGTTACTGCAAGCGATTTCCGAATAGAAATCACAATACACACAGAAACTCTTGCAGAAAGGGACGTGGAGGTAAATCATTATCTGAGCATCAGTTCCGTGCTGCCTAACTGAGACTTGTTCGTGAACACCTCGATAGTGTAAATACCCTTCACGTAGTCAGCGATGTTGTTAACGTAGATTATCATATCCACTTCGCTGCCCTGGTAATCCACCTCGCGGGATGCACTCGCTGCCACAGCCTCACCGTTAAGCTTGAACGATGCACCTTCGCCGTCGAGAAGCAGGTTTCCATCCGGATCCTTTACCCTTACGTAAACGGTCATCGGGCCTTTCTTAGCCAATTCGTTCTCTACCAGCGAGAGCGATACTGCGAGTCTCTTGACCCTGCTGCTGCGATCGGTAACCTTATTAGAGCCGTTATAAGCCTTTGCACTTAGACCGCGGGCCTTCACGATGGAACCGGTAGCGACCTTAGAAGAAAGGTTCTCGACCTGTGCGTTAAGAGCCTTGTTTTCGCCCGTAGCCTTAGCCAATTCCTTACGAGAAGTCGAAAGTTCGTCGGCGAGGCGGCGATTAGCTGTATTAAGCGAGTCGATTTGAACCACATAGCTCTTCATAATGCTACGAAGAGTTCCGAGCTCCTTTTCGTACTGTCTCATCTTCTTTCGGTTCGTAGCCTCTGTCTTTTTGATTCTATCTACGAGCATAGCCACCTCTTCGCGAGAAGAATCGAGCTGAGTGTTGATAAAGTCATAATCTGACTGGAGATTATCGAAATCGGATTTGAGAACGATGATACGCTGCTCCAAATCGAATTTGTCTTGTTCGAGTTCTTGAACCATCTTATAGTCCTTAATGGCGACTACTGCAAGTGCGATGGCGAGAACGCCGGTAAGCACTCCCAGGATGGTAACGACGTTCTTGGACCCTTTCTTCTCGGCCCTCTGTCTGTCAATTCTTGCGATAGGATCTTCTTTTTCCATACTCAAAATGTTTTAGATTACAAAAATTGTCCAAAGGTACAAAATTTGTGCTCAAAAAGAGTATATTTGTCAAAAATATAAGAAATAATGAGATACCTTGTGCGCGCACTCAAATACTTCGTGTATTTGTCCATAATGCTAGTCCTCTTCATAGTAGTACTTTGTCTGCTCGGAGTCATCCCGAAGAACATCGACCTCATATTCATAAACGGCACCAAGTCCCTCCCGCAGATGGCACTCATAGTGGCCGTCTTCGCAGCGATATATCCTAAGGTAGGATTCACCACACGTAATGTCAGAATGGTAGGAGAGGCTTCAGAAACCGAAATCGAACTCACTAAATTCATGAATTCCAGAAGGTACGTCTTAGTAAAGAAGGAAGGGGAAGACCTCGTATATCGCCGGGCCTCAGTTCTGGACCGCATCATAAAGATGGGAGAAGACAAGATCTACTTTAAGAAGATACTGAACGGATACGCTATGGAAGGCATCACTAAAGATGTGGTCCGCATAGACACCGGACTCACTCATTTCCTCGACCCCGAGCAGTAAAAATACCCTTCAGCAGGGAATCCAGCACTTTTTCCTCATTAGGCGCAGTCAAATGCGCTTCTATAGGCACCATAAACAGGCGTTCCTTAAGATAATCGCTTACATAAGGCAGTGATGTGAGCCTCTGCGCATCCTTTTCGGTGGTCGCAAGCGCACAAGCCTTCGCCTTTCGGAGTTCCTTTTCCACTCGGGCCAATTCTCCCTTGCTGAAATCGTGGTGGTCCGAGAACTCAAAGCCTTTCAAAATCATATACTGCGAGAGCAGCTGGTCGTGAAGACGCCTATCCTTCGAGATGCCGCTCATATACATAATCCTCTGAGAATAAATGTAACGTGGGTCTCCCTCGGGGAATACCATCTTCGGAGCCAGATAGCTTATGGTCGAAAACAGCACTTTGATCTTCCGGCCGTCAGGGCACAATGCACTACACTCTTCTGCGTCATAGTCTTTCAAGCGCAGCCCCTCCACGAAGGCTCTTTTTTCGTCGGCGCTTATATCCTCGGCGCATTTGCTGACCACTATCACGTCAGATTTGAAAATCCTCTCCGGGATGTCGCGCAACCTTCCGAAAGGCAGCAACTTATCTTCAAAAACAGGACGGCTGTAACTTACCAGGACGATATTCAGGTCGGCACGGAGCCTGCGGTACTGGAAAGCGTCGTCGAGAATCACCATCTTAGCCCCCATCTCCTTAAGCTTGTTACACCCTTCGATACGGTCCTTATCCACGGCTACTATCCTGTCCGGGAACTTTCTCGCTATCTGCAAGGGCTCATCTCCGAAATCCCTCGTAGAGCCATCCGGCTTCACCACCAGAAAACCCTTCGACTTACGGCCATAACCTCGCGAGAGCACTGCCACGCCCTTCTTTCCCTCCAGCATCCGCAGAAGCATCTCGGTGTGCGGAGTCTTTCCGGTACCGCCCACCGTGACATTACCCACGCAAATCGTGGGAACGACTGCGTGCATACTCTTCCTACGCCCCTTATCGAAAGCGCGATGCCTTGATTTAAGAATTAAGCTATACAGCATAAGTGCTCTTTATTTCATCTAAAATAGAATACAATTCGTTAACATCCAGAGTGGTAACCATCCTCATACGGGTCTGCTTGAAATCCGGAAGTCCCTTGAAGTAGCAGGACAGATGCCTTCGCATCTCGAAAATTCCCCTCGGCTCCCCCTTCAGGGCCAATGACAGCCCCAAATGCCTTTTGGCCAATTCCACCCTCTCGGCCACACCCATATCCGGCAATTCCTCGCCGGTATCCAGATAGTGCCTGATTTCCTTAAAAATCCACGGATGTCCGAAAGTCGCACGGCCTATCATTATGCCATCCACGCCATAGCGGTCAAATGCCTCCTTCGCCTTGTGAGCATCGGTAATGTCACCGTTCCCGATGATGGGGATGTGCATACGAGGATTGTTCTTCACCTCGCCTATGAGCGTCCAATCTGCCTCGCCGCGGTACAATTGGCAGCGAGTACGACCGTGAATGGTCAGAGCCTGGATGCCGACGTCCTGCAGCCTCTCGGCCAATTCGACTATGATTTTCGAATCCTCGTCCCATCCCAGACGCGTCTTCACCGTTACCGGCTTCTTCACTGCGTCCACTATCGCCTTCGTAATGGCGACCAATTTGTCCGGCTCTCGCATCATACCGGACCCGGCTCCCCTTCCCGCAATCTTCGAAACGGGGCAGCCGAAGTTAATGTCTATGAAGTCCGCACCGTGCCCACCGGCTATCTCGGCCGCATTCTCTGCCATCTTGGCCGCTTCGACCATAGCCTCGGGAATGTGTCCGTAAATCTGTATGCCCACCGGCGCCTCTTCTTCGAGGGTCCGCATCTTCGCTATCGACTTCTCGACGTCGCGAACCAGAGCATCGCTTGGCACGAACTCGGTATATACGGCAGCCGCCCCCTGCTCCCTGCACAATATACGGAACGATGCATCTGTAACATCTTCCATAGGTGCCAATAACAGAGGGCGTCTGCCCAGATCGATGTCTCCGATCTTCATCGGAAGCACTGATTAAATGTTTGCCAATACTGCAGGAGCCTGGATAGCTGCGTTAATAGCTACAGCGATGAAAGCTACGCAGATAAGGGTTGAGAAAATACAACCGATAACCTTAAGTCTCTTAAACCAGATACCATTATTCCAACCGATGGTCTGGAACATACTCCAGAATCCGTGTGTAAGGTGGAACCATATTGCGATGAACCATACGATGTAGAGTAGGAGAATCCACCACTTACCGAATGTAAGGCTCAAAAGGAGGTATGGGTTATCTACATAAGTGCCTAATCCCAAAAGTTCCGGCATCTGCATCTTAGCCCAGAAATGAGTAAGATGGAAAACGATGAATCCGAGAACCACGATACCGAGAACGAACATATTCCTAGACGACCAAGAATCTGTGGCAGCCTTCGACTTAACCTCATAGCGTTTGATTCCGCCTCGTGCCATTACGTTTCTCGCTGTCAACCAGCATCCCCAGATGATATGGAGAGCGAAACCGAGTGCCAATACCGGAACCATGATGCTGATGATAGGGGTAGACATAAAGTCGCAACCGAGTTTGAAAAGACCATCGCCGGCGGAGAATAACTTGTCGTCAAGTGCTACGACACCGTATTTTCCGGTAAAGGAGTCAATTACTGAAAAAAAGTTGATAGTTGCGTGAAGAAGCAAGAAAAGGATAAGAAACGCGCCGCTGACAGCCTGCACGAACTTCTTGCCGATTGAAGAGTTTAACATGAACATATCTTGTATCTTTTTATTTGTTTCGTTAAAAGCGTACAAATATAACTCAAATATCGCAAGAATAATAATTTTGGATTAAAAAATGGAGCTATTCCTCCAGAACTGCCATTTCGCAGGTGGAGCAGTCGAAGCGTAAGGGGAAGCGGCGGCCATTGTTTTCGAGATAAAGCGCGCCCTTTCGGCCTCCGGACTTGAGGCACTGGGAGATTTCGCGGCGGATGCAGTACTTCGAACGCATCACTTCTCCCTCGCGACGGGTCGTGTCATACTCGACAGGCTCCCTTTCGGAAGGGTTAAGCATAGGAATTTCACCACACGGTTGCGACTCCAGTGCGTCCGACAGGCTTCTGCGCACCCCATTGAGCGCAGACATACTCAGGTGGGCCAATTCGCATTCAACCCCTATCGGATTAAGCATGAAGCTAAAAACAGAGCTGTGCTTTTCGAGCTGACAGGCATAGACCTCGCTCTCCCGCTGGCGATTCAGCGCCTTTTCAAGACCCGAAAGGCTCACTTCGGCCTTACGTCCGTCTTCGCTCAGGGCAGAGAAGGTCACGTCGAGCATTCCATCCTTTTTGGAGGAGCGGTAATCCAGCGCGACCGACAGGAAACGCTTGCAAGGGTGCAATTCCATCTCCGACTCGAAGGCCACGCTATAGTTTCGATACAGTACGGCTCCTACGGACAGGCCCTGTACCTTCTTGCAAATTATCTTGTTACCCGAGCAGACATCTCCTCTGAAACCCACGATTTGCTCGCCACGCACGAATGCGAATCCATCTCCGTTTCGCAGTTCGAGAGCGGCCCCATCGAGCGTCAATTCGAGTTCGGAATTGGCCAATACCCTCACCGCACGGACTTTCCCAAGTCGCTCACCCATCGATTTGGGAGCGTCGAAATTGGCCAGGGAAGAATCGGGATTCCCTAAAAGCAGGGAAGTGTATCCGCGGTTGAAGGTCTTATCGAGCGAAGGGGTAAACCCTCGTTCCACGCGCCCCCAGGAGGCTCTTCGGTAGAGTCCGGGGTGTCTTGCGATGATCTCGTCGAGGCGCAGCGAATAGGCGCGCACGACATTTCGCACATAGGAGATGTTTTTCAGACGGCCTTCGATTTTCAGGGAAGTGACCCCGGCATCGAGTAGAGACTCCAGCTGCCGGGAGAGATTAAGGTCCTTCAGTGAGAGCAATGCCTTGTTCTTCAACCAGACACGTCCGCTGTCGTCGACCAGGTCGTAAAGGTTTCTGCAGGCTTGGACACACTCGCCACGGTCGGCACTACGTCCGGTAAGTCGCTCAGACAGAGTGCATACGCCCGAATAGCACACGCAAAGCGCGCCGTGCACGAATGCCTCCACCTCCACGTTCACGCCGTTACAGATTTCCCTTATCTGAGCCAAGTCCAACTCCCTTTCGAGCACCACCCTGCCACATCCGGCCTTTTCGAAGAGGCGCGCACGCTGTACGTCCCTTATGGAGCACTGCGTGGAAGCGTGAAGAGGGATGGTGATATCCGAGAATAGACAAAGCCGCGGATCTCGGATTATGAAGGCCGAGGCACCGGCGGATTGGCATAGAAGCATCTGAGAATGAGCGCTTTCGAGCTCATCGTCGTGCAGGAGTATGTTAAAAGTCACGAAGACCCTGGCGCCAAATTTCGAAGCATACCGGCACAGGCGCTCTATCTCCGAAATGGGGTTACCGGCATCTTTTCGCGCACCGAACTCCGGCCCTGCTATATACACAGCATCGGCACCGCAGTCTATAGCCGCGATGCCGATATCTGCATTTCTCGCAGGAGCGAGAAGTTCAATCTGTCGCATTATTAGTCCTCTTCTTCAGCAGGCTTGTTCCCTTTCTTAAGGGCTTCAACTACCTGACGGACAGCCTGTGAATTACTTGCTGCAGGCTTAAGGACGAGATAGTTCTCGAACAGGGAGATAGCTTCCGTGTTCTTTTTCAATGCCTGAGCTGCGATACCACCTAAATAATATGCATTAGCCTCGGTAGGGTCATACGAGATGGCCTGGTTAGCGAACTCGAGAGCCTTAGCGTAGTTCTTAGCGCCACTCGCTGCCTTAGCCTGCTTTACATAAAGGTTAGCAAGCTGACGGTTAGCAGCCTTCTCCTGACCATTCTTCGCTGCCAATTCGAGAGCAGCCTTAGCCGCGTCTACATTATTAGTAGAAAGAAGAATCTGTCCCTTGAGGAGAGCAGCCTTTCCGTTAGCCGGGTCGAGAGCGAGAACGTTATCGAAAGCCTTTACTGCACCGGCGTAATCCTTAGCCTTTACGGCCTTGTTACCCTGCTGCATATAGAACTGAGGCTTCATCTTGTTGATTTTCTCTACCTCATCGGTAAGTCCCATAGACTCGCACAAGGCAGCTATCTCAGAAAGCTTAGCCACTCCGCCCTCGTAGTTACCTTCTGCTACCATATCCTTAGCGAGGTCCATTCCCAGCTTAGGGATGTATGTTTCGCAGTCCACTACGATTTCAGCGCCATCGTCACCGCACTGCTTGGCGATTTCGTGTGCTTTCTTGAAACTCTCGATAGCGGAGGCCAAATTACCGTTAGAGTAGTAACTCACGGCGTTGTTATAAAAATCGGTCGCTTGGTTTACGTCTTGTGCACTTGCTACTGCCACTGCAGCAAACAGTGAGCAGACAGAGATTAAAAACTTCTTCATATCTTTATTAAACATTTATTTCCTATCTGTGGTTCGAAACCAGAACCACAAAATTATAAAAAATTTAACTTACTTCCTAATCTCGGATGTCTTCTCTTTCAACCACTCGCGAATGTTTTCTTCAAGAAACGGACCTACACTTTCGTAGACGCGCTGGTTATAGTTGTTTAGCCATTCGATTTCCCACTCGTCGAGAAGCGACAAATCCAGAATGGACGTGTCGAAATGGCATAGCGTGAGCGGCTCGAACTTCAAAAAATGTCCGAATTCATTTTCTCCGGCATCCGCTATCAAGTAGAGATTCTCGTGTCTTATGCCATACAGCCCCTCGCGGTAGATGCCGGGCTCTATGGATGTAATCATCCCCTCGAACAGTCCTGCGGAACTCATATTCTGGCGTATCTGTGCAGGCCCCTCGTGAACGCCCAGGAAGTAACCCACTCCGTGGCCCGTTCCGTGACCGAAATCCAGTTTTTCCCTCCACAGAGGCATTCTCGCAGCAGCATCCACCCTGCATCCCGGAGTTCCGGAAGGGAAGAGTGACGTCGCGAGGTCGATGTGCGACTTGAGCACCAGCGTATATTCCCTACGCTGCATCGGCGAGCACTCTCCGAGCGGGATAGTGCGCGTGATGTCGGTAGTACCGCTTAAGAATTGGCCACCTGAATCATTAAGATACAAGCCGTAAGGCTCGAGAAGCGGTGCATTCACGTTCGGCGTGTGGTAATGCGGAAGCGCCGCACCCTTTCCGAAAGCCGAGATGGTCTCGAAACTGTCCTCGACATAGTCTTCTATCTCCCTGCGATATTCGCCGAGACGCACGGAAGCATCCCACTCGCTTATCCTGGTGCCGTTTTCCAGACTTTTTTCGAGCCAATAGAAAAACTTTTCCATAGCCACGCCGTCCCGAAGATGACATCGGCGCATATTGTCTATCTCTACCGGATTCTTCACCGCCTTTCTCTGCTGAATGGGAAGGGAAGCATAATGAGGCTTTACGAGCGACGAGTTCAACTCCACGTTAAGCGTATCCCTATCTACCCAAACACCTTCCAATGAGCGCAATTCGATGGTCACCTCGTCGTAGGAGAGGCACTGCACGCCTCTTTCCGAGAGATAGGCCAGAGCCTGCGAAGTTCCCTCGTCCTCTATCGTGTCCCTGATTACGAACCACTTGATATCCTCGAGCCCTACCAGCAGATAGGAAATCACCACCGGAGTATAATCGATGTCACCGGCGCGAACGTTAAGCAGCCACGCGATCTCGTCAAGTGACGAAATCAGCACGTACTCCACTCCTTCCTTCGTCATTTCCTCTCGCAGCCACGCCACCTTCTCCTCCATGCTCTCGCCCGGATTCACACAGAAAATCGGCGTCTGAACTATCCCTGGGCGGTCTTCCCACAGTGGAGACAGCAGGTCGGGGATGCCCACTACGTTAAAATTGGCCATAAGGGCGCTCTGACTGCTGACCGAAGTGCAGAAAGAATCGATGGCGACATTTACATTTTCCCAGCCCATCTCTTCGAGAAGCCAATCCTCGATGCTCACGGCACCCGGAATTCTGGTCTTGTGAAGGGAGACTCCCGTTCCTGCCAATTGGGCCTCTGCCTGAATAAAATAGCGGCTGTCGGTCCAGAGTCCTGCATCGTCCAATGTGACTACCACGTCGGCTGCCTCGCCGGTAAATCCTGTCAACCATTCGATCTGTTTCCAGCGCAGTGCCGGATATTCACTGAAATGCGGGTCGGTGCCGTAGATTACGACAGCATCCCAATCTTTCGCGCGCATTAACGAACGCAAGCGCTCTATTCTTTCGAAATACTTGTTCATAAGCCTAATATGTGTTTGGCTGCAGCGTCGAGGGCCTCGTAGAAATCGCGCCCATACGCTCTGGTCAGCGGCTCTTTCAGGAAACGGTACACTCTAATCTTTTCTTCGCGCCCCTTACGGAAAGCATCCTTACAGATATTCCACCTGTGCAGGTTAAGTGCTATCCTGCCCCCGCCCAATTCGGTTACCCTTATGGGATAGAGACTACAGGAAATAGGCTTTTTCTTATGCGCACACTCTATGGCACATAGACAAGAGCCGTCCGGAAGAAAGTGCGTATAAGCACATTCGGGAGAGCATTTCATAAGCGGAGTCACTATGTCTCCGTCGCGGTCTATGGTAAAAAAGCCATTTTCCTCGATTGACTCTTTCCCTTCTTCGCTCATAAATGCGGAGTACTCTGGATAATCCTCCTCGAGTCCTTCGAGTTCCTCTTCGAGTACAGGAGCTCCGCTATCGCCCTCTACACAGCACACTCCCTTACACTTAGGGTAGTCACAAGCGAAAAACTCGCTTATCACATCCTCGCTCACGAGAATGTCCCCTATTTCGATAATCGTTCCGAATCTATTGTCTAACATTATTTTACTATATACTCTACTATTCCGGCGGAAATAATCTCCTCCAGAATCCACCTCACATCATCTATTACAATCGAATCCAAAATCTTCTTATAGTTCGAAGTTAGGTCACGACCATTAGAGTAACGGCACACCGCATACTCCATAAGTCCCTGAGGCGAAGACAGAGAAGACTCTATCTGGCGTCGCACTATGTCCTTATAACTGGCGAATTCCTCGTCGGTTATGACCATATACTGCATCTTGGAGAACTCCTCACGCACTACATTTATGGCCTCCATAGGGTCTTGGACGCTCACCCCTTCCGGAAGTCCGTCCTGGGCGCAAGGGCGCAGCGTTATGTAGAAGGTAAACCTCTCCACCGGCGCTATGTCCAATCTGCCGCTCACCTGCGAATACATTCCCACAGGGAAAAGACTCTTCGCGAATTGCCTACGGACAGCTTCCTGTGCCAGCAGGAAGGTAAGATAATCTTCTATCGTCACAGGAATGAGCCCCGTCGCCGCCAAGTTCACGCTTGGCTCGTCTCCATTCACTATATAGGTAGTACGACCGCTATAGAAATCGTATTGGACCCGTTCGCGAAGGGCATAAGGACCCGAAGTGTCGAACATACCCAGATATTTGGTCAAGACGGAAAGAAGCTCCGCTTCTCTTATGTTTCCTATGAATATGAACACTCCGTCGCTCATATTCGAGAATCTCTGGCGATAAAACTCGTTAGAACGTTCCAGAAGTCCGTCCTTTATGTTTCTGGCAGAACTATTCGCGTGATATTCATAAGTAGGACACATTAGGCTGTCCATCACGGAATAGATGGCCGGAAGCTGGGTGTCGGAACGCAACCTGCTGCATTCCCTGTAAAATTCGAAAGCCATGTCGTCCGGAGTGCGGTCATAGGCGATTTTAAGCAATGCCTTCATTACGGTCTCGAGCTCCTCAGACGGAGCCTTTATTCCCAGAACCGTATTTTCGAGAGTTACGTCGCCGTTAATCTCTATGCCCTTCATCCGAAGCATCTGGTTGAACTCCTGGCCTTCTATCCCTGCATAGCGGTTTAGATAGAACATATCCGGAAGAAAACGGCTCTCCCCCTGATGAAGGGTATTCATCGAAGACGCGCCGCCTCTTAGAGCCAGACAGAAATCGAAGCCGTCGGCATTAGGCAAGTACTTATATACCACCTTGATACCGTTATTGAACATCCAGTGCTTTCCTCCCGTGAGAGGGTCGGTAGTGGTATTTACCAGCTTTACTCCGCTACGCGCATTCACCTTTAGCGCCGCATTTATGTCCGGATAAGACTGCCTCTTATATTTGAATTCTTCCTGAAATTCATACTCGCCTCCCAAAAGGGCGGAAGCGTAATTGTTAAAAAGCTCGAGGTCCCTTTTAGCCGAAATCTTTCTACGGGAGAAGAAGTTCTTAATGGTTTCTTCCGATGCCAAGTTACTACCGGTCAATATGGCCGATATGCACTTGTCCACATAGAAGGAATTAGGTTTGCCTAATTTAAGTCCGTTCGCGATAATGTCCGGGAGGGCCAGATTCTTCGCGTAGGTAAGCTCCTCGCCGGTGGTGCCGCAATTGGCCAAATCGGCCAAGGCCTCATTAATTATACCTTGTGCCCTGTCTTCGAATTCGACGTCGAAAAAGACTTTTATCTCGTTCGAGGAGATGTCCATATAGAATGGAATCCGCTCTTCCGTAAATGCGAGTTTAATTCTGTCGCACAGAATGTTACGGAATTGAAGGAAAAGATACTCCGAAACCAGCGGCACCGCAGTTCCCGCTTGCTCGCGATTAGCCGTTCCCTGCTGGAATGAGAGCACTACACGTCCCCTGTCGGCGTCGTTCCTGAATACGGAACCATCCTTAGGAATCGAACTCTCATACTCTATGTCGCGAAGTTTAGGGACCACGAGACTAAGCGTGGAAAACCTGTCCTGAAACTTATTCTTATCGATGTCTCCGCACACGATGACCGTCTGTGGGCCGTCGGAAAGCTGCATAAAGTCCAGCATCATAAGAAATGTGCTGTCCGCAGTGTACTTATCCTTAACATTTACATCCGGAAAGCGGAAGACCCTGGCGCCGTCATAATAAGACACGAATCCGTCTTCGGTGTACGGCACGCCATGGTTCAAAAGGAAATTTTCGGCATTTATATGGTCTAGCTCTTCAAATCCGTTACGGCTCTCCTCGGCAGAAAAATCACCTATCTGCAGAAGTGCGAAATCCGCGCGGCCGGCCACTGGGGTATTGGCCACGAAATAGTACTCCATCCCATTCGGAAAGGAGCCCGTCATTATCTCGTCGGCGCGCTTTAGCTTAGGAATCGACTGTGCGTCTACGCCAATCACCGCCACGAGAAAGAGGCCAAGAGCTATAAACCATCTTTTCATAATGTCACGATGGGATTTGTGTTTAACTGAGTAGCCTCCACGCGAACGCCAGGACACTCCCTTTCAAGCATCCTAACGAGCAAATCCACAGTGTACTGCTCACTTTCGTAATGTCCCAGACTCACGAGCAGAAGATGCTGCGCATCGAAATAATCGTGGTAATGAATCTCGCCCGTGATAAAGCAATCCACACCCTTCGCCTGCGCCTCCGAAATAAGGAAAGACCCTGCTCCGCCACAGAGAGCCACCTTTCTAACCTGCTTTCCCTTAGGGTCGGTGCAGCGCAAGGCCTCTACCTTAAAAATCGCCTTCAAGTGCTGTAGAAACGCTTCTGCCTCCATGCTTTCGGCCAATTCGCCCACGACTCCGCTTCCCGCATCCTGCCCCGGGATCGGCAGCAACCACTCGAGGTTTTTCAGGCCAATCCTTTCGGCAATCTCAAAGTTAACGCCCCCGCGAGCGTTGTCCAGATTAGTGTGAGCGGAATAAAGGGCAATGCCTTTACTTATCGCATCACAGACACAGCGCTGCTGAGGCGTTCTATCAGAGACGCATCTCAAAGACTTGAAGAGAAGGGGATGGTGCGACACCACCAAGTTACATCCCTTTCGGGCTGCTTCCTCTATTACTTCTTCAGTAATGTCCAGGCACACCAATATGCCCTTCACCTCATCGTTTTCCCTTCCGACTTGAAGTCCGGAATTGTCATAAGATTCCTGCAGCCCCAGCGGAGCGGCAGATTCTATGATGTTTTGTATATCTCGCACTGTCATATAGCGCGAATATACAAAATTCTGGCCTACTCTCCTATTTTTTCAGGGCCACCTCCTATGATGATATCCTGACCCGGAACCACATCCTCGGTAGAGCCTTCGCCGGAAGAAGTCTTTATGATTTTAAGGAGGGTATGCCTTTGGGTGACTCCTGAAGGTGAAGTGCTATTGCCCAAGAACCAGCCCTCCACTAATACCAGTTGATTCTGATATGAGGTCAAATCCTCTATAGGCCATTCCAGAATACCCTGCAGCGACGAGCCTTCTACCTTTACCACCCAATATATACCTTCCTTAACTAGCGTACCCTTATACTTAATGTATTCACATTTGTCGATTTCGAAGTTTTGGAAGGCCTCCGAAGATAAAAGATTATAGAAACCGCCATATCCAAAATCCCTTTCCGTATCGTCCAAAACATCTATCGACTTTATGTTCGATATCTCAGGAAAGTTTCGATATGTTTTCTTTACCGCCGTTACCTTCACCTTGTTACCCAGAACAGGCTTATATGTGGAACCGTTCTCGCCCAAGTATACATAGACGCAATTCCCCCAATAATCGCTTATGTTCATCACAAATCCTCTGGCATTCACTCCTACGATTATGCCCGTTGCTTCTACCGGGGTGTTGTCCGGTAGCGCTTTCACAGCCTCGAGATTCTCACAGACAACAGTTTCCGAAGTGGCGAAAAGGGCCTTGCTTTCCTTAGGGAAAAGTTTTATGTTATATTTTCCGTCCTTGGCCAGTCTGAAAGTAGTATAAGAATTGAAAGGCAACTCCGACAACACGTTAGGTTGTACCACATTATTCTGCATATTACCGCCCATATGTAGGTTGAAGGACAAATTGGCCACGAAAACATAGTCGTTCGATGCGCTCATCGTCACGCCGTCCGCTACATAATAACCGTCCGACTCGGTAAGATTAGCCACTATTCCCCAGCCATTTGACATAGGAGTCAAAAGCGACCATTCGTGCTTTACTTGGTCTTCATATCTGAAAGGAAGAATCGCCCTCATCTCAGAACGCGACATAAGTACGTCGGAATCGATGACCTTAGTCATACTTCCTGTCCTGGAATTAATGGTAATGGTTAAGCCTCCCTTGTAATTCTGAGGAGAAAGGACTATATAGAAGTCCGTCACGGCAGTCTCGCTTAGACGACGGCCGTCGTCGAAATATGTGATGGAAGGAGATGCCGTAGAATCCCTTCTCATTACCAATGAAGGCAGACCATCTTCTCCTATGACTACATCTCCGTCTCCGGACATAGGAATGGTCTCGTCATTAGCCTCCACCTTTATGGTTTGGATGAAGGCATCGCCCTTAAGGCTTATTTTCAGGACGGAAGCCAAATTCTTGAACTCCAGGCGCTCATCCTTACTACGGGCATACATAGGGAAAAGACCGGCATCCACATTCTTCCCGTCTAAACGAGAATACTGGTTGGAATATATCTTATAGTATACCGATTTTTCCGCTGGGTTGAAAGACCACGCTCCGTATGCGGCGATATATTCTTCGCCCTTATTGGAACCGGCAAATTTGGCCACCGTGGTGCCGACACCATTTATGATATTACATTTTTCAAACTTACTGACCCCATCGGCGCCGATACTCAATACGCCTATGATATCCGATTCGTCCCATTTGACCTTATAGACTCCGGACGACACGTCATAGTCGAGATATGTTTTAGTTTCGGGAGCAAGCGATGCCGAAAACACCACTGCTGATTCGGCGTTCTCGCTAGGTTTTTCCACCAATCCTTCCATCTGGCAGGAAACCATCATTCCCACTAAGGCGAAGCCGAATAAAAATTGCTTTTTCATAATGATAATAATTTAAAGTGGTTTAAATCGATAGACCGGGAATTACATCCTCGGTTCCTGAAGACAAGTCAGAATCGCCGCCTACCGGAGGATCTATGTCTCCCGGAGCTCCTTCCTGACTGACAATTAGAGTAATGTCGTTATTCTCAAATTCCAGTTCCACCTCTGCCTGACGTTTTTTTGTATCCGGATTAGGCAGAACCTTTATCTTAAGCGTGGTTATCTCTTCCGATTTCTCTCCACCGGTCTTGTCAAAAGTGATGAATTGGGCATTACAAGAAACTTTCCACGAGGTTAGAGGAACAAACGACACTTCAACTTCACCTCCCATAAAAGGGACGTTAAATTCCGTTTGAGGTAAAATCACTTCCGGAAGCTCCTGTCCAGGCCCTCCCGGAGTAACACCATCACAAGACGACACTACGAATAGAATCGCTGCCATAAGAATGGTGGCTGACCATTTATGCGTGTGGTTCCGTGACATAATAGTTAAATCTTTAAGTGTTATCAATCACAAAGATAGCGATTATTTTCAAAAATCAAAACACCGGCCCCTTTTGAGGGTCGGCGCGTTATTATGAGTGTTTGAATGACTATTCGTCTTCAGTATCCTGTGCTGCGTATTCAGCGAGGAGTTTAGCCTGAACGTCACCAGGAACCGGCTGATAGTCCGCAAATTCCATAGTGAACGTAGCAGAACCCGAAGTCAACGAGCTAAGGACTGTCGAATAACGGTAAAGCTCTGCAAGCGGAACTCGTGCCTTAAGTACGGAGAATCCCTTGTCGGTTCCGAGGTCTCCGAGAATACCGCGACGATTCTGAAGGTCGGACATCACAGCTCCCTGATATTCGCCAGGGGTCATAATCTCCACGTTATAGATAGGTTCGAGAATCTTCGGACCTGCATTACGGAAGGCCTCCTTGAAGGCGTTACGTCCTGCGATGATGAACGCGATTTCCTTAGAATCTACCGGGTGCATCTTACCGTCGTAAACGAATACTCTGATGTCTCGTGCGTATGAGCCCGTAAGAGGGCCTTCCACCATCTTGTCCTTAATACCCTTAAGGATGGCCGGCATAAATCCGAGGTCGATGGCGCCACCTACCACGCAGTTATAGAATTCGAGCTTTCCACCCCAATCGAGGTCTACGGTCTCAGAAGTCTTGACGTTAAGCTGAGTATCCTTTCCGTCGATCATAAACTTGGTCTTCAACTCACCTTCCGCAGGGCAAACGAGCAAATGCACTTCACCGAATTGGCCGGCACCACCGGACTGCTTCTTATGGCGATACTGAGCATTTGCCACCTTAGTGATGGTCTCGCGATAAGGCACCTTCGGGGCGAAGAGCTCTACGTCGATGCCGAACTCGTTATTAATGCGCCACTTGACCATATTTATGTGCTGCTCACCGTTTCCGCTGAGGATGGTCTGGCGAAGCTCCTTCGAGTACTCTACCACTACGGTAGGGTCCTGATTGGCAATCTTCTTAAGGGCGTCGCCGAGTTTCTGCTCGTCCTGCTGTACCTTCGCCTTGATGGCACAACGATACTTAGGTGCAGGGAAGACGATTCTCTCGTAAGAGATGCCGGCTCCGGGAGCGCAGAGGGTAGTGTTAGACTTGCCGTTCTTAAGCTTGACCACGCAACCGAAATCTCCGGCGTGCAAGTTCTGAACAGGCTCCCTCTTGTTTCCTGCCACTGCATAGATGGAAGAGAACTTCTCTTTATTAAAGGTCTTAGGGTCCTCATACTCGGCACCTGCGCTGACTACTCCGGACATAACCTTGAAGTAAGAAACCTCACCTACGTGCGGTTCCACGTCGTTTTGATATATGAATAAAGATGCCGGCTGAGTCTCGTCCACCTGAGGAGCCACAGAAACGTTCTTCGTAAATTCGAGGAGACGCTTCACGCCGATATCTTTCTTTGCACTCACGCACATGATAGGGAACACTTCCCTATTCTTGATTCCTACGGCAAGTCCCGCACGGATTTCGTCTTCGGTAAGCGAACCTACTTCGAAGAACTTCTCCATAAGGGTGTCGTCGAATTCTGCCGCCTTCTCTATCAATTCCTGACGGGCCAACTCTGCCTCGTCCATTAATTCTGCAGGAATATCCAGGTCTTCACGGGTACCATTTTCGTCCTTGAAATGGTAATATTTCATAGTAAGGACGTCGACAAATCCGTCGAATGCAGCTCCTACCTTCGTAGGGAACTGGATAGGAATAATCTTGTTCTTTCCCAATTCCTCCTTGATGGATGCCAATGTCATCTCCCAGTCAGCCTTGTCGCCGTCGAGCTGGTTAACTGCGATTACAAGAGGAATGTTGTACTTATCAGCATGGCGAAGCAAACCTCTGGTGCCCACTTCCACACCCTGCTGAGCATTAACCACGAGAATACCATTCTCACATACCTTGAAAGCCGAGATGGCACCTCCGATGAAATCGTCTGAACCAGGAGCATCTATGATATTGATCTTCTTGTTCATAAACTCTGCGTAAAGCGGAGTCGCATAAATTGATCTTTGATTCAGCTTTTCAAGTTCATTATTATCTGAGACCGTATTCTTATCCTCTACGGTTCCGCGTCTGTCGATAACCTTGCCCTCGAAAAGCATAGCTTCAGATAACGTGGTTTTACCCGACTTGGTAGCGCCAAGCAGTACCACGTTTCTAATGTCATTTTTTGAATACTCTTTCATCTTATTATTAGTTTTTGTGTGTGTCGAATTACAAATCTAAACTTTTTTAATATCAATTCCAATATCCACACTAAATTTTTACCATCATTCGATTTTAAAATCGTTGGTAAAGATTTGTGATAGATTTTCGAGGATAGATTTCTTTTACTATCTTCGCAAATAGTCCAGGAGATTAAAAAAATGAGAATTGCAGTATTTTGCTCGGCTAATGAAAACATCGATCCGGAATTCTTCAAGATGACGGAAGAATTGGGAGCTTGGATGGCCGAAAATCACCACGCACTGATATTCGGAGGGTCAAATCAAGGCCTTATGCAATGCGCAGCCCGCGCCGTAAAGGAACACGGAGGACACACCATAGGAGTAGTGCCCACCCTGCTCGAAAAAGGCGGCAAAGTCTCGAAATACCTCGATGAAAACATCCCGTCCCGGACACTGAGCGACCGTAAGGACATTATGGTAAAGGAGTGCGATGTGGCGATAGCACTTCCCGGCGGAGTCGGCACGCTGGACGAAATCTTCTGCATGGCAGCCTCGAAAAGCATAGGCTACCACGACAAGAAAGTCATACTCTATAATATGAAAGGCTTCTGGGATTACCTGATAGCCCTTTTGGAAGACATGGCACGAAAAGGGATGATTCGAGGCTCGTGGCGCGATATGATAAAAGTGGCCGACACCCTCGAAGACATCAAGAGGCTTATCTAAAGAATCGCGAAAGCCATTCCTGGTCTATCTTGGCTAATCCGCCCGCCTCATTCTCAAGCTCCGGATTACGAGAAAGAATCCCCAGAGCGTCGGCATAGACGTTCTGGCCGATTTCCAGCATCTGCATCTGCCCCTTTTCCGGATAGGCAAACGTCAACTCCCCGTCCGTTCCCTCCATCTTATAGAATTTAAGGGAAACGTCCCTGCCGAGCTCCTGCATCGTGACGAATTTGCATATTTCGATGGCGACATCGCTAAGCCCGGCATCGAAAATCTTTATTTTCTCTATCATCTCACCCACGGAGCACACGCGACGACAGGTATAACCCTCCAGCCCCGGCGACGACATCGCGATCTTACTCATAACGATAAGCACGCGCTCGCTCGGGTCGTTATACAGGAACTCCCCGTCATCCAAATTCACCTGCCCACAATAAGGACAAGCAGACAAGAAGTACGTTCCGTCGAGAATCTGCTGCTTCAACTCGGGATTCCGAGACACATTCACGCTTCTGGCCAATCCTGACTCAAAAGACTTTCCACACTTATTACAAATCATAATTGAGCGCTAAGTTACAAAACATTCCCGTAGAAGTGTTATACCCGCACTTCACTCCCAGCCTAAAATCGTAAGGCAAACAGAAAAGATTACCCAACACTATATTTACATACGAGCCGAACGAATGTCTCATCTCCACGGTTTTATATCCCGTTTCCTGTAACAGGTAATCGTCCCTTTCGAATTCGTAGAACGGGATAAGTTCCAAATTCTTGAAATAGAAAAGAGGGGAGAACAAAGAACTTCCGGCGAAAGCGAAAGGAAGACCATAGCGAACCGAAAGGTTGCTGTTACGGACATCTATCGTGTATGTATCCTTAGTGAAGATATAATTGCCTTTAGTAGAGGCACTCCACGCTATGCCGTGAGTTTTTGCCACACCCGGAAGATATCCATAGAGCGACAATCGAGGCTGAGGCCTATGCTTGTCGTCAAATATCAGATGGTAATCCGCTCCACAATACGCGCCTATTCCCAGGCGCGGGAAGATGTTGCTATTACGCTTCGGAAGAATGGTATAGGCTCTCACCCCTAGCGAGGTCACGCTTCTAAGTATCCACGTCTTGGACACCACGTCTTTTTGGACAGCATCGAGATATTCGAACGACGCCATAGGAATCACGCCCGTACTCCAGCCGTTACGCGAGAAATTCAAAGGAATATACGACCTCAGATTCCCATAAATTCTCCGCGGTGTCAGCGTCGTCCTGAGTTCAAAGACAGGATAGAGACCCCGGTAAGTCATATTGGCACCAAATCCTAGGGTAGGATCATACTCGTCGAAAAAGTTATACTTGAGACCTGCGCTTCCTGAAAAAGTACTCAGGTTATTCTGGAAAAAGAATGTCGCACCTAAACCCGCATCCATATAAAGCTGCTCGGAAGAAATCGTAAGCAATTCATCGGTGTCAAGATACAGGAACGGAATATACGAATGCACCCTCGCTATGTTATCCCTTTTCGAATACTCCCGAGGAGCGTCGATTCGAATGAATTTCTCGTTTATCCACTCCCTCTGCACATTGCGGCTAAGAGAATCCGCCATCTTATAGGAATACCTCTTCGAAAAATCCACCTCCCTTACAGGTAGGGCACTTCTGTGCGTCACGCAGATATTCCGGCCAAGCGGAGAGAGTACCGTGAAGTAAAGGCTATCCCCACTGAACACGAAATCGCGACCTCCTTGAGGAAGATTGGTCAATTGGCATACGACACCGCTCTGCACATCCAGCGAATACATCTCGTTTACGCCGGTGCGATCCGAAGTAAACACCACCTTCCCGTCTTCGCTCGACAGATGATTGATAGCCACCGGACTAGATGCCAATCTAACCGCAAATCCATCCTCGACGTCGCAAATCAATTGGCCATCGTCATTCATGGCACTAGCAAACAGATGCCCATTCACCCAGACCGGCTCAAGCACCTGCAGCCCCGACGGAGCCCTGTACGACGCCACCTCCATCATCCCGGCCGTCTCATACACGCGCACATAACAGCTTCCGTCCGTCATATTCTCCACAAGTGCCAATTGGCCCGCCTCATAGGCCGGATTATAGAGCCTGCGCCCTCCTATTTCAGTGCGGATGGACGAGCCCTTGAGCGAGCGCAATGCCGATGTGGACTGCACCTCCCAGCGCAAGTCAGGAATCTCCTCGGTCCAGTACAACTTCCCATCGCCGGCGATAAGCCTGGAATCGGCAGAGGTAAGCCGCGACTTTCTAACCTTCCCGGTAGCCGGGTCGAGCGAGACGATACGGGCATTGTCGGCCAATCCTGCCTTCACCGCATAAATCTTTCCTTCGAATGGGACCAGACCGGAATAGGACACATAGAAGCTCTCGTCCTTCGTAAGCTCGCTGTACGGCTGGAACGGAGCGCGCGATCTCGTGTCTTCCTGCCAATCCTGCTGCATTTCCCGGGCGAACCCGTGAAAGCGAGGTCTAAGGGTGTTGTCGAAGAACTCGCCGTGAGGGCCAAGTCCCATACCTGCCACAGTAAGATATCCTGTCTTATAATAGTCCGGGGTATAGTATTTTTGCGAGCCGAAACGCCATCTGTCGAAGTCTCTCAAGTCGCCATTTTCGAAGCACACCCTGAAATACTCCAAGAAGTCGGCGCTGCGGCCTCGTCCCGATGACGTAAGAGCCGTTTCGGCGGCGACTGCATCGCCCTCCATAAACATAGAAGTGCTGTATAGCGTACATAAAGGCCCTGCCAGCAATTCTCCGAACCATCTTTCGGTCCATCGGAATTGAGGAAGCCGGAGGAACTGCATCTGACTTACGTGCCTGTTTTCGTGAATGGCGAGAAGCGTGTGCCACGGAACGGGTTCCGGGCTATACATAGACGGAGCCGTGAACATCTCCATCCTGCTCGGAGTCCAGACCACGAAGCCATTTGAGGTAGCGGAATAGGGATGAAGCACTACGGGAAGATTGTCTCCTCCCTTATAGCCCACGGCCAATCTATACTTTTCCCACTCGTGGGCATAGGAGTACGCCAGAGAATCGCACCCTGCGGGATAGATGAATTGATAGGCATTCGTCTTAAATGTGTTCCACTTCGTGAAGGCACTCTCATTCCCATTTACCACAAACTGTGCGTAAAGAGGAAGAGCAAGGCAAAACGCCGCCAGAAACATAAACATTTTCTTCATAATATCCTTATTATGGGTACGACCACAATAATACGAATATTTTCGTACATTTGTATTCGTCTAATAAAATCTATCGATGAAACAGTATTTGGAACTTTTGCAGCGCATAATGGATGAAGGCGTGGTGAAGACGGACCGCACGGGCGTCGGAACTAAAAGCATATTCGGACACCAGATGCGCTTCGACCTTTCGGAAGGATTTCCCCTTCTGACCACTAAGAAGGTTCACCTTAAGTCCATTATCTACGAACTGCTGTGGTTTCTCAGCGGCGACACTAACATCCACTACCTTAAGGAGCACGGGGTGTCCATCTGGGACGAGTGGGCCGACGAAAACGGAGACCTGGGCCCTGTCTACGGACACCAGTGGCGCAGCTTTCCCACGCCTGACGGACATAGCGTAGACCAGATCTCCCAAGTGCTGGACCTCATCAAGACCCACCCCGATTCCCGCCGTATGCTCGTGTGCGCGTGGAACCCGGGAGAGGTAGACAAGATGGCGCTTCCGCCTTGCCACTGCCTGTTCCAGTTCTATGTGGCCGACGGGCGTCTTTCCTGCCAATTATACCAGCGCAGCGCGGACACCTTCCTGGGCGTTCCGTTCAACATAGCATCCTATGCCCTGCTCACTATGATGATGGCACAGGTATGCGGACTCCAGCCGGGCGAATTCATACACACTACCGGCGACACCCACATCTACCTTAATCATTTCGAACAGGTAAAGGAGCAGCTGAGACGCACTCCGCGTCAGCTTCCACGAATGAAGCTTAACCCGGAGGTGAAGAGTCTGTTCGATTTCAAATACGAAGATTTCACACTGGCAGGATACGACCCATATCCTGCCATAAAAGCCCCTGTAGCAGTATGAAAAAATGCCTTATAGCAGCAGTAGCTGACAATTATGGAATAGGAGTCAAGGGCGATTTGCCTTGGCATCTTTCGGAAGACTTGAAATATTTCAAGGCACAGACTAAAGGATTTCCGGTGATTATGGGCAGGACCACGTATTTCTCCATTGGCCGTCCGCTTCCGGGACGTCTTAACATCGTGCTGAACGCCGGAGGCGACCCCATCGATGGCGTGGATTGCGTAGAATCCTTCGGACAGGCGTACGAATTGGCCGAGAAGGCAGGCGTCGAGAAGTGCTTCATCTTAGGCGGAGCGTCCGTGTACAAGGCGGCGATAGACGATATGGACTTGCTCTACATCACGCACGTGCACACCGACGTCAAGGACGCCGATACGTTTTTCCCTGAGATAAACCCGGACAAATGGGTAGTAAAGGACAAATCCGCTACCTGCACCGATGCAGAAAGCGGACTAAGCTATGAATTTACCATCTACGAAAGGAGATTGGTCAAATAGACGAATTCTTCTACGCTGAGTTTCTCGGCACGAAGGTCAAATATCGGATCCGATGTGTCCTGACCCTCCTTAGTGAGCGGCTTCAGGGCGTTACGCAGAGTCTTTCTACGCTGGTTGAAGGCCGTCTTGACCACTTGCTTGAAGAGTTTCTCGTCGCACCCCAAATCGGTTCGCGAATTACGCTTTAGCCTTATGACTGCCGAATGCACCTTCGGCGGAGGACAAAATGCGCCCGGACCCACGCTAAGCACATACTCTATGTCGTACCACGCCTGAAGAAGCACCGAGAGAATGCCATAGGTCTTCGTGCCCGGAGCCTCGGCTATGCGGTCCGCCACCTCTTTCTGTATCATACACACTACTTCCGGCACCAAGTCCTTATCTTCCAGAATCTTGAAGAAAATCTGAGAGGAGATGTTATATGGGAAATTCCCTATCACCTTATAGGAAGAAGGGAACACCTTACGCATATCGAGCTTCAGATAGTCGGCCTGAAGAAGCTTTCCCTCGATTCCAGGGAAGTGATTTCTCAAATACACCACGCTTTCACCGTCCACCTCCACCATCTTCAGGCGGATGTCCTCGCGTGCGAGAAGGTATTGGCTCAAAACGCCCATTCCGGGACCTATCTCGAGAGTATCCTGAACGTCGCTCACGGAAAGAGCCGCCACTATGGAACGTGCCACGCTCTGATCCGTTAGGAAATGCTGCCCGAGGGCCTTTTTAGCTCTTACTTCCATAGCGTTTTATACGTTGAAAAGGAAGTGCATAATGTCGCCGTCCTGCACCACGTATTCCTTTCCCTCGACTCCCATCTTACCGGCGGCGCGACAAGCGGCTTCCGTCTTGAGATTCACGAAATCGTCGTATTTGATGACCTCGGCACGGATGAAACCCTTTTCGAAGTCGGTGTGAATGACTCCTGCCGCACGAGGAGCCTTGTCCCCCTTGTGTATGGTCCAGGCGCGACACTCGTCCGAGCCCGCCGTGAAGAAGGTCTGAAGGCCAAGCAGATGGTATGCGCTCTGTATCAGGCGAACCACTCCGGACTCCTCGAGACCCATCTCTTCCAGAAACATCTGACGGTCGTCGTAGTCGTCCATTTCGGCGATTTCGCTCTCGGTTTTGGCTGATATGATGAGAATCTCGGCATTCTCATCCTTCACGGCCTCGCGCACTGCATCTACGTACTTATTACCGTTTACGGCTGAAGCGTCGTCCACGTTACATACGTACATTACCGGCTTGTTCGTGAGCAGGAACAGATCGCGTGCTATCTGCACCTCTTCGTCGTTATTCAGCACCACGCTCCTGCAAGAGCGACCTTCGAGAAGTGCAGCCCTGTACCTATTGAGCACCGATGCTAGTTTGGCCGCTTCCTTATCGCCTGCCTTTCCTGCCTTCTCGGCTTTTGCCAATCTGGCCTCTACCGTCTCCAAGTCCTTTATCTGCAATTCGGTATCGACTACCTCCTTATCTCTTACAGGGTCTACGGAGCCATCTACGTGAACCACGTTTCCGTCATCGAAACACCTCAGCACGTGGAGAATGGCGTCGCACTCGCGAATGTTCGCGAGGAACTGATTGCCAAGTCCTTCGCCGTGGCTTGCGCCCTTTACCAGACCCGCGATGTCCACGATGTCCACCGTGGCAGGAATGGTACGTGCAGGATTACAGATTTCGCTGAGTACCTCCAGACGCTTGTCCGGAACGTTAGTCGAGCCCAAGTTCGGCTCTATGGTGCAGAATGGAAAATTGGCGCTCTGCGCCTTTCCTGAACTTATACAATTGAAAAGGGTGGATTTGCCCACATTAGGCAGTCCTACTATACCACATTTTAAAGACATATCGTATTTTTAGATTTTTCGAGCGCAAATTTAAGGATTTTTCCCCATATTTGCCCTATGAACCAAACTTAAAGGATATGAAAATTAGTCTAAAACTCTTTTTGGGAACCGTTCTCGTTTTCTGGAACGTGGAGAATTTCTTCGATTATCGCACCGAGTCCACTCTGAGCGGGAATAATTGGACTGCCGGCAGATTCTATTCGAAGGCACGAGGCGTGGGGAAGGTGCTGTTGGAATTGGCCGAGGAGAAAGGGGAGGCTCCGATGGTGGTGGGATTGGCCGAAATAGACAGTCCGAAGACCCTGAAGGCCATAGTTTACAGCGATGTGCTCAGCGCATTCGGCTACAGGTTCGTGCACTACGAGTCGCACGACCCCAGAGGGATTGACTGTGCACTGTTGTACAGGAATTGCAGGGTGGTGACCTCGCGCGCCATTCCGCTCACTTTCGAAGGAAAGGTGGTCCCTTCGCGTGATTTGCTCTATGTCGAATTCGATTCCCTGGCGGTGGTGGTGTGCCATTTGCCGTCGAAAAGGGGCGGGAGCGAATTGGCCGGAAAAAGGAGGGAAAGGGCTATGGAGATGCTGGATTCGATAGCGGGAACGTGCAGCAAGCGCCTTATAGTGATGGGCGATTTCAATGAGGAGAAGCGAGAAGGCGAGACGCTGACGCATCTTTGCGAGGTGGAGCCGAAAAACGGCACGGGAAGCATCAAATATCAGGGAAGATGGGAGATGATAGACAGGTGTATGAGCACGGACACTTCGGGAATTAGGCTGGAGGTCGCGGCGCTGGAGGCCTTGAGCGAAAGGGACAAGCGTTTCGGAGGGTATAAGCCGCTTAGAACCTATTCAGGCCCCCGATATCTCGGAGGCCTGAGCGATCATTATCCTATAGTGATGGAATTCTAGTCCTTGATAATGTGTGCGCCGTCGGAGATGACCACGTCGTAAACCTTAGGCTCGTGGCCGAACTTCTCGCGGAATTGCTTTTTAGTCTCGGCGATGAAATGCTCGTAAATCTCTTTTCTGACGAGGTTGATGGTGCATCCGCCGAATCCTCCACCCATAACTCTGGAGCCCGTCACGTCCATCTTTCTGGCGACTCTGTTAAGGAAATCGAGCTCCTCGCAGCTAACTTCATAGATGCGGCTCAGTCCGAAATGGGTCTGATACATCATCTCTCCCACTGTGATGTAGTCTTCCCTTTCTAGGGCGTCACACACGTCGAGCACGCGCTGAAGCTCACCTATCACATACTCTGCGCGAAGATAATCCTCTTCCGAGATACTATCCCTGACCTCTTCGAGCCAAGAACGGTTGGCGTCCGACAGGTATTCCACCTCCGGATGGTGTTTCGCGATCTCGCGAGCTGCCCTTTCGCACGATGCCCTGCGGTCGTTATATGCCGATGAGGCCAATTCGTGCTTTACGCAAGAGTCCAGAAGGACCAGCTTATACCCGTGGGCTTCCGGGTCAAATGGGAAGTATTTGTACTCTAAGGTCTTGCAGTTAAGTCTTATGAGACAGCCGGCCTTACCGAAGCAAGAAGCGAACTGGTCCATTATTCCACATTTCACGCCGCAATAGTTATGTTCGGTGCTCTGGCCTATCTGTGCCAGGGAGAACTTGTCTATATTATTATGGAATAATTCGTTAATGGCGTAGGCGAAACAACTTTCCAGAGCCGCCGAACTCGAAAGCCCGGCTCCCAGAGGAATGTTTCCTGCGAATACGGCATTAAAGCCTTCGACCTTTCCGCCGCGCTTTATGGTCTCGCGGCATACTCCGAACACATAACGAGCCCAAGACTGCTTAGGAACATCTTCTTCCCTAAGTCCGAACTCGGCCATCTCGTTATAATCGATGGAGAATACCAGTACGCGATCGGTTCCATTAGGCCTGATTTTAGCCATAATAACCTTATCTATCGCGCCCGGGAATACATAACCTCCATTATAGTCGGTGTGCTCCCCTATCAGGTTTACACGTCCGGCACTTTCAAAAAAGGTTCCTCCCTCTCCGAAGAGAGAAAGGAACTTATTTTCAATTAACTGTCTCATAAGTTATAGACTAAAAGTAACGAGCTCTGTCGTCTTTCACGTCAGCAGCCTCCTGCATTACAGGAATGATAAGCTGCGAACTGTACTGAGCCTTCTGCGTAGTGTACTGCTTGGCATCGTCCTCAGTAAAGAAGTTACCTGCATCCTTGCGGTCAAGCTTGAATACATAAACTCCGCGAACACCCTGAACTGCGCCGCTCATCTCGCCTACCTGAGTGTTAAGAATAGCACCCAATACTGCAGGCTCTACTGATGGTGAGCTCATAGGAGAGAATGAGATGTCCTTACGAGAAGTTACGTCTGCCGAGAATGCCGTGCCTACCTCCTCGATAGTGCCTAGACCTGCCAACTTCTGAGCTACCTGCGCAGTCTTGTTAGCGTTACGCTTCTCAGTATAAAGCGTATTCTCAATCATAGGAGCTACCTCGTTGATGTTGCGATAGCCGTCCTTACGAACTTCCTTAACGGCAGCTACAAAGAAGTATTTGTTATCTACGGTGATGATACCTGACGACTTGCCCTTCTTAGCATCGAATACCCAGCGTGTAACTTCCTTAGCGTGGTCTATCGAACCGAAAGTAGATGTGCTCTCGAGCACGTTGTTCTGACGGTGTGAGTATACGCCTAATGAATCCACAGCCTTAAGATATCCCTCGTATGTTCCGTTAGCTAGAGAAACGAGGTTAACGGCCTGTGAGTAATAAGAGCCGAATGTCTCCTTGCTAGCTACTGCAGTCTTCTCGAGGATAGCCACCTGCTTCTTTACGAGAGGCTTGGTAGTCTTGGTAACCATTACTACGTGTGAACCGTAAGTGCTCTTTACTACGTATGGTTTGTTAACCGGTGCGGTGATAACGCTCTCGAGACCAGGAATCATATAAGTCTGGGTCATCCAGCCTATGTTTCCCAACTGTCCGTCTGCCTGTGAGTTCTTGTCGGCAGAGTATTCTTCTACGAGAGAAGCGAACTTAGAAGGAGTCTTGGCGATTACTGCGCAAAGGCTGTCTGCCTTCTTAGATGCGTCTGCGCCCTGGAGAAGGATGTGCTTAACATAAACTGAATCAGGAACGTTAGCTGTCTTCATCACGCGGGCAGCGTAGTAAGTATTGTTAGCGTTGAATACCTTAGACACTCCCTTAGCACCTGAGAATGCGAAGTTGTCTATGTCTGCGTTAATGGTAGCAAGCTCGCCCTTACGATACCAATACTCGCTGTATGCTCTGTCAGAATACTTGAGAAGGAAGCTCTTGAGGCTCTCCGTAGAAGCGAACTCGTCGATGGCGCCCTCTACAGAAGCGGCTGCCTGAGCGATGTCTTCCTGTGAAGGCTTGACCTCGTAAACTACATACTCGATGTCGCGGTTAGCCACCTGCTTGTATTCCTTCTTATGCTTATTATAGTAAGCCTTTATCTCGTCCTTTGAAACTACGACCGTAGAATCGTGCTGGTATCCGTAAGGAATGGTAACCAACTGAATGTCAGCGGTGGTATTTCCGTTAGCTACGCTCTTTGCCAACTGTGCAGGCGAATCGAGGGCCGTAGCTGAGAAAAGAGATGCATATTTGCTATAGAACTGCTGTGTACGAACGCTGCTCTTAAGATAATCCCAGTAAACCTTAAGTGTAGCATCATTCTGTGCCGCAGCGTTTATCTCCTTAACTCTAAGTGGAGAGAAAGCTCCTGTCTCATCTGCGAACAGAGGGTTCTGAGCGATCATAGGAGACACATGGTCACCTGCGAAAAGGTCTGCCACCTCGGCATCGCTCACTACGATACCTGCAGCATCACAATTCTTGAAGAACATATAACGATCCAGCAAAGACTGCCAAGCAGCGTTGCGAATCTGCTGCTGTGTCTGCTCGTTCTGAACTGAAGAGCCTGTGGTAATCTCGTTAATCGTCGTGAATCTGTTTACCTCTGCCTGAAAATCCTCATAGGTAATTCCTGTACCTGCTATCTCACCGACATTCTGTGGTTTGTCAAAGATCCTCATAATGTCGTCCATAGGAGCGATAAAGTACAAAAGAGAAAGCGCGATGATGACCGAGATGGCCACACCGAATTTATCGCGCATTTTTTGAAGTACTGCCATATTTATTAATAATTTTTAAATTTCCGTTATTAGGCTTGCGAAGTTAGTAAAATTTCATCATTTGAGCAACGGTCCGATAAAATTCACAGAATCAATGAGAACTTTTGAAGAATCGTCCTCCGTGACACCGAAACTGTCGAATACTGAAAGAAGAGTGGCGTTACGGGCCCTGTCGTCCGAGCGCATTCCCTTACCCTGCATCAAACCCTGCTGTGAGTACAGTTTTACGTAACAATTGGTATATATCTCTTCCTTGTTCCTGTCCCAGTAGATGGTATCCGTCTCCATAGTCTCATTCTTTATGACATTACTTATGACCACGTTACCATAGGCCTCCCAAACCTCTCCCTTCGACTTCTTTCCGGCGTTTATGTGCCTGGCCTCGTCGGAGCGGATATAGGTTTCGAGACGACCGTCTTCCGTGTAGGCATAGACGTACAATCCCTTAGGAAACAACTCGTAATCCAGTGTATCCGAAGAGAAGCGAAGCATTTCTTCCGCCTCCATTCTTTGCAATATTACACCGTCCTTAGTCTGGACGGCGAACATATCGTCTACTACCTGGACAGGTGTCTGAGTAAGGTCTATCGCGTCTGCCTGCTTAAGTTTGGAAGAGCATCCACCTACGACGATTGCAACCGCAAGCGCGATTGCAATCTCGAAGATGTATTTTACCCGTTTATTCACTGTTAGTTCTGTGTTCTGACTGTAGTGTTGGCCTTGAATCCGCCGCAAGAAACCTGATAGGTCTCTCCGTCATTTACACCGAACATAAAGGCATCGGCAGTAAGAGGATAGTACTTCTTGTACTCGTTTATTCTCTTGTTTGCCTCGGCTGCCAATTCAGGGTCAGCTGCCTTCGCTCTCTCGAAATAATCCACTGCTACCCAGTAAGGTGCACGCTTAGCGATATCGTTACCGTCGCAGCGAACGCCACCCCAGATGGTTCCGATGAGCATATAGGTCTTACCCTTGAGCTCTGAAGTAGTTGCGAGAGGAATTACCTTCTTCGCTGCCTGCTCAGCTGCCAAGTTGTTACCGCACTTGAAGTTGTATACTGCGAGTTCGTAGTAGTACTCCGCATCCTGAGCTGCGTCTGAATCCTCTCTGTCGATAGCCTCCTGGAGGTACTTCACGGCCTCGGCCGACTTACCCGTAGATGCATTCAACTTATAAAGCGTATATGCAGATGCGTGAGTAGGATTGCTCTTGTGGATACTGGTAGCCGCTGAGATAAAGAGGGCGTTGTCGGTACAGCCGTCTGCCGCTGACATAAACCTCACGATCTTCTCGGCCAATTCGATATTCTGAGGATCTGCCTCGAACTTAGGAGTGTAGAGCTCGATGAGCTTGTCACAATCGGCGATGTTGTTAGAAGCGAAGAGTTCCTCGATCTTAAGCTTCATATCGTCTACTATCTCCTTGTCGGCAGCGTCCTTAGTGTCCATTTTAGAGAGAAGTTCCATACATCCCTCGTATACGCCTATGATTTCCTCTTCGTCAAGGCTTCCGTTCTTATAAAGCTCTACTGCCGAGTCGAAATAGAAAAGAAGGATAGTCGGCTTGGTCTTGGTCTTGTTTCCGGCTATGATCTCACCATACTCCTTATAGAGACGCTCAGGGTCGTTCTGGACATAATTGGCCAAATCCAAACCCTTGTTATTACGAGCAGTAACTGCATATTTAGGATAATTTGCGATACGGATGTCGTGAATCATCATAAGAGAATCCACGAGTTTCTCCCTATACACAGGATTCTTGGAATTCTGAGAGATGAGTTTTCTCATAAGAGTAGTTCCATCTACAAGCATAGTCTGATTAGCCGTAGGCGGGCAGCGCTTGAAAGCCTCCCTCCAGTTAGGAAGAGCCTCGTTATAACTCTTCTGCTTGAAGTAGTCCTTGTAGAAGGAAAGGTACTTGATACAATTAGCGCTATCCGCGCCATACTTCCCTTGAGCAAATACACTTGTTGAGCTCAAAGCCATTACAATCATTGCGATTATAAAACCAGTTCTTTTCATATTTTATTATTTGTATTATTCGTAACGATACTGCTGGAACCAAATGTCAAACAGGTTTATGCCTATTGAGAAATTCACGTAGGTCTCTCTCACCAGGTTATTCTGGAGCGAGCCTCTCTGTCCGAAGTCCACTCCGAGAGTAATTCCGTTATACCACTGGAAAACAGGAAGCGTAGCTCCCAGAGTCACGCCGCGCGCATAGACACGCTGACCGTTCACTCTATAGTAATCTTTTGTATAATAAGCACCTGCCCTATATGCTATGATATTCTTATAATAGCGTACGTCGTTAGGTCTAGGAATGTACTCCACTCCCACTCTGAAACTCTCTCCCCTGCTAGAAGAGAAGATAGGGGTACCGCCCGCTCCGTTCACGGAAAATCCGTTCTGCGATTCAAATCCGCTGTTAGACCAGTCCGTAAGGGTGTAGTCGAACTCTGCCCTGAACTTTCTGTTGTAGACCATAGCCACACCGACTCCGATTTCATTTCCGAGCCTGAGCGGGGTGGAATAATTGGCCAATGTGTCAGCAGAAGAGGAAATGGTCGCCTGACCGCTTTTAATCGAATTGTTTACATATCCGTTCAATCTGGCATCGAACTTATATGTGGCGCCGAATACCATTCTGAACTTGTTCGAGAATTTCTGCTCGTACTGCAATCCGAGCTTCGCCGTATTCGCCGAGAGAATCATCTCCGAGGTCTTCGTTACGCCCAAAGCTGCAGCATCGCTCATCGTCTGAGTATAAGACCTTTCGAGATTACCCATGTAGTGGATGTACTCCACGCCGAGATTTAGGTTCTTGAAGAGATTGATTCCGCCGGCAGCGAAAATCTGATACATACTGCCCTGTCCGGCATAACTGTGATTTACATTTCCTATGGTACCCAGGACCCCCTTATTAGTCTCGTAATGATTGAAATTATAACCCGTAGAACTGTACGGAGTAATTCCTATCATCATGGCCGTCTTGGGGAAAAGAGGAAAAGAAATGATGAAATCGTTTATGTTAAATACGTTATTAGCTGAACGAGCCGAGCCTTGCTTGAATAGCTTATTATTCTGATAGACAGAGAAATCGGACATAAATGCCAATGAATCCCTCGCCGTAACGGCCGCCGGGTTCAAGGAATTTATGAAGCGATTATTACGAGAAGCGATTCCCACGCCGCCCATAGTCTGGTTATATGCACTTCCTCCGTTAAACAAATCTCCTACGCCATAAATGGAGTACGGAGCATATCCGGAATATGCACCATTGTCATCGGCCTTTGAACTAAAGACCGAAACCACGCCCACAGACACGCAGAGCAACACTTTAAGAATTCCAATTCTTCTCATAATCCAAAGAAATTACCGCTAAGCCCATCAAAACCAAATTGTTTACCACAAAGGCCGAATTCCGGGTATAGCGAACAAACAAATTCGCATCTCCACCTGTGTAAATCACCACACTTTCAGGTCTGGATGCGATGTAGGCGTCCACCTCAAACTTTATGCCTAACATCACCCCCGCCTCCACGCTGGAAACGAGCGTACTACCTATGGATGTCAACTCCTTAGGAGTATTCACAAGAGGAAGATTCTTCGAATAACGGTTTATGGCCTTGAACCTGGTCCTGCATCCCAAAGACACGTTTCCTCCCAGATAAGAACCGTCTTCCGATATGAAGTCTATGGAAAGAATGGTGCCGAAATCGAATACGATGCACTCCCTTCCAGCAAAAAGCTTTCTTACCGCGATGACTCCCGCAGCCCTGTCCGGACTCAGGTATTCAGGTAATCCATAAGCCCTTAGAATGGATGGATGCTTCTTATCTATCAACACTAATTCCCTGCATAATGTCTTCAGTACGTCTTCGTCCTGGGACGATATGTCCCTGACCGAAGCCAATACCATAACATTAGGCTTTTCCTTCTCGGTGATGTGCTGTATGAATTCTATGGTCTTCTCTCCCTGATAACGGATGGTCTTGCCCAAAGTGTCACCTTCGGCCCAAACTGCTTTCAAGGCAGTGTTTCCCATTTCTATCAGTAGATTCGACATAAATTTTTAATAAAGCCTACAAATTTAAGAAATATTGGAAACTATTGCAATTTCTTTATCGTATCTAATGCCTCTTTTGTCGAATTGATGCCTCGCGTGATGATTTTAAGCTTTCCTTCGCTCTGTTTCAGAGCGAAAGGAGACTTGTTTATCTTCTCTAAAATCTGAGCGAATGCCTCGGACGTAAAGTAGTCGGACATAGGGTTCGAAATGAAAAAGCATATGAACATACCGTTCTTGATAATGATTTTCTCGAAGCCCAACTGCTGAGCCACATTCCTTATCTTCACGATATTGAAAAGATTGTCCACCTGAGGCGGGCATTTGCCGAAACGGTCTTCCAACTGCGCGTAGAGCCTGTCGATTTCCTTTTCGGAGAAGAAAGAATCCAACTGTTTGTAGATTCGCATCTTTTCCGCCGTAATGTCTATGTATTCGTCCGGGATGAAGGCCTGCTGGTCCGTCTCGATGGAGCAATCCGAAGAAATATTCTCCCGCCTTCCACCGGTAATGTTCTGACCTATCTCCAGACCCAATTCCTCCATAGCCTCCGAAAGAATCTTCTGATACGTCTCATAACCCATATCCATAATGAAGCCGCTCTGCTCCGCACCCAAAAGGTTTCCGGCTCCCCTTATGTCCAAATCTTGCATAGCTATGTTAAACCCGCTTCCCAAATCCGAAAACTCCTCTATCGCCTTAAGTCTCTTTCGGGCATCGTCGGTAACCGTAGAAAGAGGAGGCACTATCAGATAGCAGAAAGACTTCTTGTTGCTTCGTCCTACCCTTCCTCGCAACTGATGCAAATCGCTTAGTCCTATATTCTGCGCCTGATTGATTATTATGGTGTTAGCGTTAGGTATGTCCAGTCCGTTCTCTATGATGGTAGTGCACAAGAGAAGATCGTAGTCTCCATTTATGAAACTGAGCATCTTGTCCTCGAGCTCCTTAGATGCCATCTGTCCGTGAGCCACGCAGATACGCATATCGGGTATGAGCCTGTGCAGTATATCCTCTATTCCGGCCAATTCCTCCACTCTGTTATGCAGGAAGAACACCTGTCCGCCACGCTTGAGCTCGTACTCTATTATGGAACGTATTTCCTTCTCCTCGAACAGGATAATCTCCGTCTGAACCGGAATTCTATTAGAAGGAGGAGTAGATATGATGCTCAAGTCGCGCGCGCCCAAAAGCGAGAACTGCAATGTTCTAGGTATAGGAGTGGCCGTGAGCGTAAGCGTGTCTATGTTAGACTTGAGCTGACGCAGTTTTTCCTTCGCCGCCACGCCGAACTTCTGCTCCTCGTCAATTATCAGCAAACCCAAATCCTTGAACTCGAAGTCAGCCGACAGAATCTTGTGCGTACCTATCAATATGTCTATGAGACCCGCCTTCAAATCATTCTTTATGGCCTTGATTTCGGCCGCGGTCCTAAACCTGCTAACATAATCGACCCTGCACGGCAGTCCTTTGAGCCTACCCGTGAAAGTATTGAAATGCTGTAAGGCCAATATGGTCGTAGGCACCAGCACGGCCACCTGCTTCCCGTCCGCCACCGCCTTGAACGCCGCCCTTATGGCCAATTCGGTCTTTCCGAATCCCACATCTCCGCAAATTAGCCTGTCCATAGGAGGAGTATCCTCCATATCTCGCTTGATGGCCTTCGTAGCCTCTTCCTGGTCCGGAGTATCCTCGTACATAAACGAAGATTCCAATTCGTCCTGCAAGTAAGAATCGGCAGAGAAGGCAAATCCTTTCTGGGCCCTGCGCTTGGCATAGAGTTGAATGAGATCCTTCGCTATATCCTTTACTTTTCGCTTGGCATTGTTCTTAAGAGTAATCCAAGACTTCGAGCCCAGCTTATTGATTTTAGGAGGCTCCCCGTCCTTCGAGCGGTAGAGGGAAATCTTATGCAATCCGTGAACAGATACGAACACGACGTCTCCGTCCTTATAGGTGAGTTTCACGACCTCCTTATAGCGACCCATATCGTCCTTGATTCGCACCAATCCCCCGAACACTCCTATACCGTGGTCGATATGCACTATGTAGTCGCCTATATTGAACGACGCCAAATCGTTTATAGTCAATTGCTGGGTCTTTTCTACCGTCTTTCTTAGGAAAACCCTATGGAATCTCTCGAAAATCTCGTGGTCTGAATAGCAACAAATCTTGTCCGCAGCATCTATGAATCCGTTATGGATGCTCTTCCCTACTATGAACTCCGGTAAAGGACACATCTCCTCTTTCAGGATAGATGTAATTCTGTCGGCTTGGGACTGTTTGTCGCAATAGATATAAAAACTATAACCTCCTTCTATCTTACTTCTTACATCCGACGTTAGAAGTTCGAAGTTCTTATTGAATACAGGCTGTGGCTTTATATGGAATTCTACCGGATTCACATTCTGCATACCCAGAGGAACCTCGAAATAGACTCTAGGGAATCTTTCGGCGGACTTTACGAAGTCCTTGTCCTTATACATATCGAAGGAATCGTACCAGAGAACGCTATCCTTCGGAAGGGATTCTACGACGTTTTGCATTTCCTCCCCTCCTTCACATATTATGTCGGATATGATCCGGGCGCTTTCACATTCCTCTTTCGAAAGCTGGGTATTGCAGTCGAAAATATGTATGTTTTCTATTTCGTCTCCCCAGAAGGAAAGACGGTACGCATCGTTATTCGAATATGAGAAGAAATCGATTATGCTTCCTCGCACTGCAAATGTTCCCGGCGATGATACGAAGTCCACGCGCTCGTAGCCGGATGCGCCTAAAATCTCGATGATGCGGTCGTGGGAGATTTCATCGCCCTTTTTCAGCGTATGGCCGGCCTCGGAGATGAGTCTGTTTACCGGTATCGGCTCATCCAGCGCTTCGGGGAAGGTGACAATAATGGTCAGGTCGCCCTCCTTGTGCTCCACTATGCTCTGGACCGCAGTGGTCCTCTGCACGCTGAGGGTGGATTTGAAATTACTTTTTTCCACACCGTTTCCGGAATTAGGAAGGAAAAACACTCTGTCTCCTTCTATCAGATTGTATAAATCTGCTGCGCAATACTCGGCAGTTTCCTGGTTTGGCAAGACTATGAAATGAAGTCCGCTTTTAGCGCAGTCGCTGAGTACAAACCACTTGGCAGAGAAAAACAGTGAACGGCAGAAAACTTCCCTCTCGGAATGCATTCTGCCTTTAAGCTCTTCTATCGCTTTACTATCTATAGTCATAAAATTGTTAATAAATCTGTGGATAACTCGTGGATTACATTGTGGATAACTTTATCAAAAAAGTTGTTAACACTACATTTCCCACGTTTTCCACAGCTTATCAAAAATTGTTAACATCTTAATCGTTTGACATTCAATACGCTTTTTGAGTTATCAACATTTCCACAGGAATATAAAAAACATCAAGAAATTCAATTAAATAAATTATATTTGTATGTTTTTTTAGAAAGCGGTGGTAAATGACGGATTTCAACCCCCATAGCGCTGTCGAAAGCAAAGATAAGGATTTGGATGGAATTATTCGTCCCCAAGACCTGGAAGATTTTACAGGCCAGAGGGAAATTGTGTCCAACCTACATATTTATGTTCAGGCGGCCAAATTGAGAGGGGAGTCTTTAGACCACACTTTGTTTCACGGCCCACCGGGATTGGGTAAGACTACATTGGCCCATATCATCGCGAATGAGATGGGAGTGAACCTGAAGATTACTTCAGGGCCGGTGCTGGACAAGCCGGGCGATTTGGCCGGACTGCTGACCTCGCTGGAGACCGGTGACGTGCTTTTTATAGATGAGATTCACAGACTTAGTCCTGAGGTGGAGGAGTATCTCTATTCCGCTATGGAGGACTTTGTCATCGACATCATGATAGACAAAGGTCCCGGGGCGAGGTCCGTACGCATATCGCTGAACCCGTTTACGCTGGTGGGCGCCACTACCAGAAGTGGTTTGCTTACGGCTCCGCTACGCGCGCGCTTCGGCATTACCTGCGCTCTGGAGTACTACGACGTGGCGGATTTGACGCATATCGTCACTCGTAGCGCATCCATACTGAAGGTGGGCATAGACGAGAAGGCCGCGGTGGAGATAGCCATGAGAAGCCGTGGTACGCCTCGAATCGCGAATTCGCTGCTTCGAAGGGTGCGTGACTTCGCCCAGGTGATGGGGGATGGCAGGATAGATTTGGGCATAGCCAAGTATGCCTTGGACAAGTTGAAGATAGATACGAGGGGATTGGACTCCATAGACAACAAGATACTTGGTGCGATAATAAATAACTTCAAGGGTGGACCTGTGGGGGCCAATACCATCGCCACGGCGATAGGGGAGGACCAAGGTACATTCGAGGAAGTGTACGAACCTTTCCTGATTAAGGAGGGTTTCATAGTGAGGACTCAGAGGGGAAGGGTAGCCACGGAATTGGCTTATAAGCATTTAGGAATGGATGCGCCTCGAAGGGACACGGAGCAGCTTTTGTTTTAGAAAACAATATTAATAATTATAAAAGAAATGGCAGATAAACTTATTTCCAAAATTCCTGACGGACCATTGGCCGAGAAATGGACCAAGCATAAGTCAGAAATCCATCTTGTCAGCCCTAACAACAAGAGAAAATTGGACATCATCGTAGTCGGTACAGGCCTTGGCGGCGCTTCTGCAGCTGCTTCACTTGGTGAACTTGGCTATAATGTCAAGATTTTCTGCATCAGTGATTCCCCTCGTCGTGCTCACTCCATCGCAGCACAGGGAGGTATCAATGCTGCCAAGAACTACCAGAATGACAATGACTCCGTCTATCGTCTTTTCTATGATACGATAAAGGGTGGTGACTATCGTTCTCGCGAAGCTAATGTTTACCGTCTTGCAGAGGTCAGTTCAGCTATTATCGACCAGTGTGCAGCGCAGGGCGTTCCTTTCGCACGTGAATACGGCGGATATTTGTCTAACCGTTCATTCGGTGGCGTACAGGTAAGTCGTACATTCTATGCCAGGGGCCAAACCGGTCAGCAGCTTTTGCTCGGCGCTTATGCGGCCCTTAACCGTCAGATAGCAGCGGGTACCGTTCAGAGCTACCCTCGTCATGAGATGCTCGACCTCGTATTGATTAACGGTGAGGCTAAGGGTATCATAGCCCGTAACCTCGTTACCGGACAGCTCGAGCGCTTCGGTGCACACGCAGTGGTTATCGCTACAGGTGGTTATGGAAATGTATATTTCCTTTCTACGAACGCTATGAACAGTAATGGTTCTGCAGCTATACAGTGCTGGAAGAAAGGTGCTTATTTCGCAAACCCTTGTTTCGCACAGATTCACCCTACCTGTATTCCTGTACACGGTGAGCAGCAGTGCAAGCTTACCCTTATGTCCGAGTCGCTTCGTAACGACGGACGTATCTGGGTTCCTAAGAAGATTGAGGACGTAGAAAAACTTCGTAAACACGAGATTAAACCTTCACAGATTCCTGCAGAGGATCGTGACTACTATCTCGAGCGCCGTTACCCTGCATTCGGTAACTTGGTACCTCGTGACGTGGCTTCACGTGCCGCTAAGGAAAGATGTGACGCAGGTTTCGGTGTAAACGAGACAGGTAAGGCCGTGTTCCTCGACTTCTCCGACGCTATCGCACGTCTGGGACACAAAAAGGTGGCAGAGCGTTATGGTAACCTCTTCGATATGTACGAGAAGATTACCGCTACTTCACCTTGGGAAGAGCCTATGATGATTTACCCTGCTATTCACTACACTATGGGTGGTATCTGGGTAGACTACGATCTCGAAACTACTATCCCTGGTCTTTACGCTATCGGTGAGGCTAACTTCTCTGACCACGGTGGAAACCGTCTTGGCGCTTCTGCCCTTATGCAGGGATTGGCCGATGGTTACTTCATCCTTCCTGTCACTATCGGAGATTACCTCTCCAAGAAGTTCGCAGAGCCTAAGACCGATATTAACCGTCCTGAGTTCGTAGAGGCTGAAAAGGCCGTTCAAAAGCGTATAGACAACCTCTTCGCAGTGAAGGGTACCGTTCCTGTAGACGTTCTTCATAAGGAACTTGGCCACATTATGTGGGAGTACGTAGGTATGGCTCGCGATGCCGAGGGTCTTAAGAAGGCCATTAAGGAAATCGACGAACTCAAGGAGAGATTCTATAAGACCGTAAGGGTTCCGGGCACTCAGTTCGAGTTCAACCAGGAGCTTGAAAAGGCACTTCGTCTTGAGGACTTCTTCGAAATCGGCAAACTTATGGCTCGTGACGCTTACGAAAGAAATGAGTCTTGTGGTGGTCACTTCCGTATCGAAAGTCAGACCGAGGAAGGCGAGGCTAAGCGTGATGACAAGAACTTTATGCACGTCGCAGCGTGGGAGTATAAGGGTGAGGGAGTAGAGCCTGAACTCCACAAGGAACCGCTGAACTACGAATTTATAGAGGTTAAAACAAGAAATTACAAAGACTAAGGAAATGGAATTCAATCTTAAAATATGGCGTCAGAAGAACGCTAAGGCAAAAGGACATTTCGAGACATATCACATTTCGGGAATAGAGGAGGATGCTTCTTTCCTCGAGATGCTCGATATTCTCAATGAGCAGCTTATAAAAGAAGGTAATGATCCGGTAGCTGTAGAGAGAGGATGCCAGAGTAGCGGTCCTGTTTCTTTCGACCACGATTGCCGCGAGGGTATATGCGGAGCTTGCTCTCTGTACATCGACGGCCGTGCACACGGTCCGGACGACCACGTGACTACTTGCCAATTGTTTAT
>URCV01000012.1 GCA_900546445.1 uncultured Bacteroidales bacterium
AGCCGAGATCAAGTCGGACAAAGGCATAGTAATCAATGTGCCGGAATTCGTGGTATTCTCCCACATTCCTTCGGAATTCACTTACGACGAGACTACTCACAACCTTACTCTTAACACGATAAAGAAAGGCACCTATAAGATCCCTATCGAAAGGCTCGTGATTACCCCTAAGAAGGTCGACCAGAAGTACGTATTCGAGGGCGTTTACTCAGTAAACGGCGAAATCTACATCCCGGAGAGCCGTATAGACTTGGTAAATCTCATCAACTGCTCAGGCCAGAAATTCGGCGCGAAGGCCGTTCTTCCGAGCATCGAGGCTAAGAGCGTGAAATTGGACGAATTGGCCATAGACGTGGACGAGAAGACCGAGATCACTCTCGCAAATGCCACCGATATCCCGGAAATGGTCGAGAAGATAGGTGAAGTAAATCTCCTGGGGACGCAGGCCCAATTGGCAGTGAACTTCACGAATCTCCCGGACATCGGTACGGGCAAGTATATGGTAGATTTGGTGGCGTCGCTGCCGAAATTCATCTCCCCTTCGACCATAGAGATTAAGGGTGAGGTGTCCGCAGACGGCCGATTCGAAAGGACTGTCGACATTAACAAGCTGGACCTCAGCGGATTCGATTTGGTCAAGATGCGCCAGGCCGGCGAAAGCATCGGAGGAGAAATTCTTATCAGCGGTAAGGTAAGCGCGGACAACCCTTCCGTAGAAGTGGATAATCTTAACGGCAAGGTAAGCGGAAAGGTGGACATAAACATCGCCGGAGCGGATGGCAAGATTAACATAGACGACATCTATGCTAACGTGAACTATCAGCTGGACAGCCTGTTGGAGATACCGTTCTTCACTATGCCGGAAGAATTGCAGGGTTGTACGTTCGACCTTCCTAATGCGGAGCTGAGCGTGAACGTGGTTTCGAACCTCGCCATCCCGGCAAGCGCGAAGATAGATTTCAACAACGGAATGTACGAGCTTCCTCTCGTGTTCCCTTATTCGCAGAATGCTTCCGAGAGCAAGAACGAGCTCAACAAGTTCAACATCGACATAAATCCTCTTATTAAGGAGCCTAGCGAAACCATTCCGGCTAGGATCCTCCTGAACATTGACCCTAAGAAGGATTGTCACGTAGAGCTCGCCGCAGACTATAATCTGGACATTAACGTGGGCTTCGAAATCCCGCTGAAATTGGGCGAGAACTTCGATTTGAGCTTCTCCGACACGCTCGACCTCCAGGATAGCGCCGAGATTCTTCGCGAAACGCTCAAGAAGACTTCCGCACAGCTCTTCGGCAAGGTGGAAAACACTATGCCTTTCAAGGTGGGCGTGAAGCTGGAACTTCTCGGATACGACGCTCAGACAGATACTTATACCGTAATCGAGACGGATAAGCCGATAGAGTCAGTGCTGGCCCTGCCGGGTGCCACTAACGATTTCACAGTCGTTCTGGACACTCAGGAAGGAGCCGAACTCGACAAGCTCTCACACATTAGATTCACCATCGCACTCGGTGCGAGCGGTAGTAACCTCACTAAGGACAACTACATTCAGATTAGCGGACTGGGAGTTACCATACCGGAAGGAATCTCTTTGAACCTTAAAGATTTGACTAACAAAGACGAAGAATAGAAGCCTCATGAAAAATATAAAACCCATCATTCTGACTCTCGCTCTGGCTACTGCAGGCATTTGCGCCTCGGCACAGAGCCGCAGTTCTTACTTTCTCGACAACTATGTGTATGGTTACAGATTGAACCCTGCGATAATGTCGGAGAGATCATTTTTCTCCTTGCCCGTAGTAGGTAACGTACAGGCCGACATCCAAAGCGGAATAGGAGTTTCCACACTTCTCTATCCTGCTCCTGACGGAAACGGACTTGTAACAGGTTTTAACTCAAGCGTCTCTTCAGAGGAGTTCCTCTCTAAGATAAAGGATGCGAATGCCATAGGCCTGACAGCCGACTTCAACTTCATCTCCCTCGGATTCCGTAAGGAAAGGAGTATGACTAACATCGAGTTGAACTTCAGGACCACGACCGACGCAGCGCTTCCGGGAGACCTTTTCAGATTACTTAAGGAAGGCTCTAAGGCATCGGCTTACGACCTGTCTAACACTAAGATAAAAGTCAGGTCCTATTTGGAGCTCGCCTTCGGAAAATCCCATATGAACGTAGAGCACACCTTCACTTTCGGATATAGGGTGAAACTGCTCGCCGGATTGGCCGGAGCGGATGTCCTTATGAACGACACCCAAGCCACCGTAAACGGGGAGCAACTGTCCGTAAACGTGAATGCCAATGGTCGAATCGCCTGTCCGTTCATCAGTTTCGAGACTAAGGAGGACGGCACTTTGGGAAATGCCAATTTCGACCCTACGAAGCTCTCTCCTGCAGGATTCGGCGGTGCCATCGATGCCGGCGTGGTATGGACTCCTAACGAGCATTTAAGCGTCAGTGCGGCCATCAACGACCTCGGTGCCATAAGCTGGACATACAACACCCTGCTCGAATCGAAGGGCAGCGTGGAATTCAACGGATTGGACCTCAGTGCCGAAAACTCGGACGCGCAGGCCGAGCTGGACAAGGTAGCGGACGATTTTAAGAAATTGGCCAATTTCGGCATCGTCGACGGCACTGCATCCCAGTTAGAGATGTTGCCTTTCACTGCCAATCTGGGCGCTCGTTTCCGCATTCCTTACGCAGAATTCATCGGCCTGGGCGTGCACGGAAGCTATAGGAACGGAATAACCCCTGAATGGGACGCCAGAGCAGCGCTTACCCTGTCGCCTTGCGGATGGTTCAGCATTACCGGAAACTATGGCTACGGTACGTTCGGACCTGTGTGCGGAGCTGCCTTGAGCCTCACGATATTAGGCCTTAACCTGTTCGCAAGCGTAGACGGATACTGCGGACCTCTGGGACTATACGAATCCATCCCATATCCTGTAAACGACTTCAGATATAGGGCGAATGTGGGACTAGTTATGCAGATAGGTAAAAGATTTACCAGATAAGGAGATTACGGCTCCCTTCTGAAAAGAAGGGAACTGTCTCCGTATGACAAGAAGCGGAAGTCGTGAGATAGCGCGTAATCATAGATTTTACGCCAATCTTCTCCTACAAATGCTGCCACGAGCAGAATCAATGTACTTTCGCTCTGATGAAAGTTGGTCACCAACATATCTACCAAACGGAACTTGAAGGTAGGCACGATGATTATTCTGGTGCCTACCTTTATTTCGTCTAAGGAATTGGCATTCAGATAGTCTATTATGCCCTGAAGAGCCTCTGAGGTGGTGTATGGGTAGTCCCTGGTATAGGGCGCCCACTGCTGTACGTCTTCAGGATGGCCATTTTCCAAGCAGGACACGCCCACATAGTAAAGCGATTCGAGCGTACGCACCGATGTAGTGCCCACGGCCACTATCTTCTTTTTATTAGTTACCAACTCTTCGAGAAGGGACTTCTTGACCACGAATGGCTCCCTGTGCATAGGGTGATCGGCCACATCGTCGGTCTTTACGGGAAGGAAAGTGCCGGCCCCCACGTGAAGGCACACATTACGCATTTCCACGCCCTTTTCCCTTAATGCGTCGAGCACTCGGTCAGTGAAATGAAGCCCGGCCGTAGGAGCCGCTACGGAGCCTCTAATATGGGCATAAACAGTCTGATAGCGTTCCAGGTCTATAGCCTCGGTCTCCCTGTTCAAATAGGGTGGAATAGGGACGTTTCCGCACAAATCCAGCACGTTGGAGAATGGCATACCGCCATCCCACTCGAATTCCACGACTCCACTTTGAGCCTCGCGGCTTATAAGACGGGCTTTCAGGTTAAGGCCAAGCATATCGGCACGAAGGTTTTCAGGCGTGCTTTCCGGTATGAAATAGGAAAGAATGTCGTCTTTCCAGCGTTTTGAGTTACCTATGACGCACTGCCAAGAACACTTCGCGGTAGAAGAGAAAGCCTGGGCGTAATCTGCCGGCTCTACGGGCTGTAAGCAGAAAATTTCTATGTGAGCACCGCTTTCGCGCCTAAAATGCAGCCTCGCAGGCACGACTTTAGTGTCGTTAAATACCATTAAAGTGTCGCTCAGGATGAGCTCAGGGAGGTTTTTGAAGTGTTTTTCGCTGATTTCACCCTCTCTGTAAATCAATAATTTCGAGAGGTCACGCTCACTTAGTGGGTATTTCGCGATTCTCGCATCAGTTAACGGGTAACTGTAATCTTCTATATGAATGCTTGGTATCATAATCTTTAACAAATTCGAGCGCAAAGATAATCATAAAAAAAATAATCTGTCACTCTGTGTAATTTTTAACATATGTAAAAGAAATAAAAGCCATGCACTCGTACGAAAATACCCAATTTTACATTTTTACAAGGTGTGTTAAATTCACAAGAGTAAAGTTTCAAAGAGTTTCACCCGCCCCGCCCGCGGCGCCCGACTGTGGTTATAAAATTTACTTATAACTTAATGTTCAAGTAAGTATATATTTTATAATCAGTAATTTTAGCGGTTTAATTGAAGTAAATTTGCGCCCTCTCGAACGCTTGAAATGCCACATTCAGGACATTCAGTCATCCCTGAGGTCCGCGATAATGATTATAGCCGAAGTTACTTACCAAACAATCAGTATTTTAACTATAAAAGCCTAAAGTGATACTACACCCATCAATTTCACTATTTACAACAGTAAAGACTCCCCTTTTACAAAATGGCATTGTTTTACATTAAATAAATTCTTACATTTGTAAAAACAACTTTACAATTATGATTTCACGTTTGAACCAACTTTTACAAGTGGAAGGTATGAGCAAATCTGAGTTCGCCGAGCGGCTCGACGTAGCTCCTGCGACCATCTCTCACCTTCTCTCAGGTAGAAACAAGCCCAGCTACGAGATAATAAGGGCCATCGGTGAGAAATTCCCCGAGCTCAGCCTCGATTGGCTCATAAACGGGAACGGAAAGATGTTCAAAAACGACGATTTCTCGATGCAGGACACGTCGTCCCCCGGATTATTCGATTCTCAACCTACATTCAAAGCTTTAGATAAGGCAGAGAAACAGGTTGAATTAAAACCAGTTATTAAGGAAAAATCCATCTCTAAAATAATGATTTTCTACTCCGACGGGACATTTCAGGACATCTCGGTCAAATAATTTGCTATATTTGCAGCCTATGCTTGAGAAAACTTTAAGTCTTGAAAAGAAAATCGGCGAGATTCTTTCCAAATCCGACACTACCCTTTCCGCTGCGGAATCCTGCACCGGAGGTATGATTTCGCACGTCATAACTTCAGTTCCCGGAGCTTCGAAGTATTATCTGGGCAGCGTAACCTCCTACGCCATTAGAATCAAGGAAAAGGTGCTGGGAGTGCCTGCCGAAGTCATCATGAGTAAGGGTGTGGTAAGCAGCGAAGTGGCCTGCGCCATGGCCGAGGGCGTGAAGAATCTTATGCAAAGCACCTACGCCGTGGCCACGACGGGATTGGCAGGACCGGGAGGAGACGAATTCAACCCTCAAGGAACGGTCTGGATAGCGGTAAGCGGCCCGCAAGGCACTGTCAGTCATAAACATATAATGAACGGCGAGCGTAAGGAGAATATCGAGCTCTTTACACACGCCGCCATAGAGATGCTTTACGATTATATCCGCGAATCTATTGGAGGTTAAACCATTCCTGGGTCTTGGCATCCAAAGCCTGCTTTAACTCTAGGTATTCCTGCGTCTTGGCCATAATGTCCGTGCCCTCGGGAGGAGCCTCCAGAAGGGTCTCTATCGCCTTTATACTATTCTCCAGACGCTCTATATCCCCTTCCAGCGCCTTAATCTTGTTCTGCTGCGCCCTTTGCTGGCGAGAAAGCTCTTTCTGCTGCTGATATGAAAGGGTTTGGACTTGCTTGGCCGGAGCCTCAGTAGTTTCCTGCTTTTTCCTGTCGAGTTCGTGGAGCGACTCCATCTTCTTGTTCTCCAGGAATTCAGCTATGGTCTCCAAGTGCTCGCGTACCTTTCCGTCGTTAAACTCGTAGAATTTGTCCACCAGGCCGTCGAGAAAGTCCCTATCGTGGGAAACTATGAGCAAAGCCCCGTCGTAGGCCTTAAGAGCCTGTTTCAGAATGTCCTTACTCTTTATGTCCATATGGTTCGTAGGCTCGTCGAGAAGCAGGAAATTGTGGCTCTGAAGCATAAGCTTGGCCATTCCCAGACGCGCACGCTCACCTCCGCTGAGCACCGCCACCTTTTTGTCGATGTCCTCGCCGCGGAACAGGAATTGGGCCAATATGTCCCTGACTTTAGTGCGTATGTCACCCACTGCCACGCGATCGAGGGTCTCGAAGACGGTGTCATTTTTATCCAATACATCTTCTTGGTTCTGAGCGAAATAGCCTATATTGACGTTATGTCCGAGACGGCTCTCCCCTTTTTCCACGTCGAGTTCGGAGGTGATTACCCTCATAAGGGTGGTCTTACCCTCTCCGTTTCGTCCGACGAGTGCCACCTTCTCCCCTCGCTTTATCTCGATGTCGGCATCGCGAAATACCGTTTTCTGTGGGTATGAGACGGTTATGCCCTTCGCCTGGTACACTATGTCGCCCGAACGCGGCGCAGGCGGGAATTTGACGGTCAGACGAGCATTGTCCGTCTCGTCCACCTCTATCCTCTCTATCTTTTCCAGCGCCTTTATGCGACTCTGGACTTGATTGCTCTTAGTGGGCTTATATCTGAACCGAGCTATGAAATCCTCGGTCTTCTCTATCATCTTCTGCTGGTTCTCGAAAGCGGCCATCTGCCCCTTCATTCTCTCCGCGCGCAGCTCCAAATACTTGGAATAAGGCACTTTATAGTCCTGCACGTGTCCCAGCACTATCTCTACGGTGCGGTTCGTCACCCTGTCCAGGAACTTCCTGTCGTGAGACACCAGCATGAGCGAACCCTTGCGCGAGGCCAGATAATCCTCGAGCCATTCGATGGACTCTATGTCGAGATGGTTCGTAGGCTCATCAAGAAGAAGCACATCGTGCTGACGCAGAAGGATTTTGGCCAATTCTATGCGCATATTCCAGCCCTGAGAGAACGACTCTGTGGGCCTACCCAGTTCGCTATCCCTGAAGCCCAATCCCAGCAGGGTCTTTCTCGCCTGAACCTCGGGTGGTTCGCTGTGAGTGGCAGCCAGATGCTCATTGAGCTCCGCGAGCCTTTCTGCCAAGTCCAGATAGTCCTGCGATTCATAGTCTTCGCGATGGGCCAATTCGTCCGTCACCCGGCTTATTTCCTCTTCGAGCTCGTTTTCCTTATCGAAGGCGGTCAATGCCTCCTCCAGTACGGTCCTTCCCCTGTGGTGCTCCATAATCTGCGGAAGATAACCCACGCTTATGTGGGCGGGCATATCTATCTGGCCCGACGTAGGAGACTGAAGACCACATATCATCTTCATAATAGTGGACTTGCCGGCACCATTCTTACCGACAAGTCCAATTTTATCCGTTTCGCTGATATGGAAGTTTATCCGGTCCAGCAGGACGAATCCTCCATAGGCGACTGTTACATCATCAAGAGAAATCACTACAATGTCTTAAGTGTTGCTTCAAGTGCTTCGATTCGAGCGGTAGCATCGGCCTGTTTCTTTCTCTCCATAGCCACTACCTTCTCCGGTGCGTGGTCTACGAAAGACTGGTTGGACAGCTTCTTGTTCACGCTTTCGAGGAAACCTCTCTGATGCTCGAGCTCGGCGAGAATCTTAGCCTTCTCCTCGTCGGCATTTACGAATCCGTCCAGAGCGACGCTCATCTTTATGGTACCTACTATGAATGAAACTGCCGTACCTGTGTACTCTCCGCTTACGATTTCGGAAAGATTGGCCGATTTCTGCAGGATAGGGATGAATTCGAGAGCCATTTCCCCGTCTATGTAGAGCTTGAGGCTTTCCTTAGGAGAAATCTGCTTCTGTGCCCTGATGCCACGTATGTTCACGATAGCTTCCTGAATCTTCTCGAAGCCATTGAGGAAGTCTTCGTCGTATGGCCCTGCGACAGGAGTGCGCTCGAACATAATGGTCTGACCCTCACGGCGCTCCGCTATGGTATGCCACAATTCCTCGGTGATGAAAGGCATAATAGGATGGATCATCTTCAAGAGCTTCTCGAAGAACTCCATCGTGCTTTCGTAGGTACGTCCGTCGATAGGCTGTCCGAAGGCCGGCTTCACCAACTCCAGATACCACGCACAGAACTGATCCCAGAAGAGCTTGTAGATGGTCATAAGAGCATCGGAGATGCGGAACTTGGCATAGTGGTCCTCTACCTGCTCTATAGTCTTCGAAAGGAGGTTGTCGAACCATTTTACGGCCGTCCTGCAATTCTCGCTCTGTTCTGCCTTTTCGTCTACGCTCCAGCTGCTTATGAGTCTGTATGCGTTCCATATCTTACCACAGAAATTACGTCCCTGCTCCACCTGTGACTCGTCGTAGAGAATGTCGCTTCCTGCCGAAGAGCAAAGCAACATACCCAGACGCACTGCATCTGCACCGTATTTATCGATGAGGTCCAGAGGGTTAGGAGAATTTCCCAGGGTCTTGCTCATCTTGCGGCCCAGCTTGTCGCGTACGATTCCCGTGAAATATACGTTCCTAAATGGAACCTCGTCCATAAACTCGTCACCTGCCATAATCATCCTGGCTACCCAGAAGAAGATGATGTCCGGACCTGTAACCAAGTCATTAGTAGGATAGTAGTATGACAAATCGGCATTAGGCTTATGCTCCGGAACGCCCGGTCTCTTCGGGTCGAACACGGAAATAGGCCACAGCCAGCTGCTGAACCAAGTATCCAGCACGTCATCGTCTTGGTGAAGATCTGCTGCAGTGATGTTAGGGTCCAGAAGCTTGGCTGCCTCCAGCGCCTTCTCCGCAGTACTCTCCACTACATATCTTCCGTCCGGAAGGTAATATGCAGGGATGCGCTGTCCCCACCACAACTGACGGCTTATGCACCAGTCGCGTGCATTCTCCATCCAGTGACGGTAGGTGTTGCGGTATTTGTCCGGAATGAACTTGATCTCCCCTTCTTCCACTCTGGCCAATGCTGCCGGAGCCAACTCTTCCATCTTCAAGAACCACTGTGCGCTAAGCCTAGGCTCGATCACGGCATTAGTTCTCTCGGAATAGCCTACAGGGGATATATAATCTTCGATTTTCTCGATGTTTCCGGCCTCTTCGAGCATCTTCACGATCTTCTCGCGCGCTACGAACCTGTCTTCGCCCACGAGAATCTGTGCATCCTCGGTAAGACATCCGTTCTCGTCGATGATGTCGATTACCGGAAGATTATGCCTAAGACCTATCTCATAGTCGTTAGCGTCGTGTGCCGGAGTCACCTTAAGGCAACCGGTACCGAAGTCCATCTCCACATAGTCGTCCTCGATGATAGGAATCTCCTTATTGATGAGAGGAATGAGTACCTTCTTACCGTGCATCCACTTGTGTCTCTCGTCATTAGGGTTCACACAGATGGCGGCATCGGCCATAATGGTCTCGGGACGGGTGGTAGCCACCACGATGTAGCGGTCGGTAGGATTACCGTTACCGTCCGAGATGAAATATCTCATATGATAGAAATGGCTCTTCGTGTCCTTATGGATAACCTCGTCGTCCGACACGGCGGTATGCCCTACCGGATCCCAGTTCACCATTCTGACACCACGATATATCCATCCCTTCTTGTAGAAATACACGAAAGTGTTTATTACGGCCTCGTTAAGTTCCGGCTCCATCGTGAAGCGGGTTCTGTCCCAGTCGCACGAAGCGCCGAGCTTGCGAAGCTGCTGGAGGATGATTCCACCGTGTTCCTCTTTCCACTCCCAGGCGTACTTCAGGAACTCCTCACGAGTGAGGTCCTCTTTCCTTATGCCCATATCGCGGAGTTTCGCCACTACCTTATTCTCGGTGGCGATGCTGGCGTGGTCCGTACCGGGCACCCAGCAAGCATTCTTTCCGTCCATCCTGGCCTTACGGACGAGCACGTCGTTAAGAGTATTGTTAAGGACGTGTCCCATATGCAGGATACCTGTCACGTTCGGTGGCGGTATGACTACTGTGTAAGGCTCCCTGTTATCGGGTTCCGAATGAAAAAACTTGTATTTGAGCCAATAGGCGTACCATTTATCCTCTACTTCCGAAGGATTGTATTTCTTTGATAATTCCATAGCTTACAAAAATAAGTATTTTTGCTAACTTTGTGAAATAGATTTTTAAAAATTGTAAGAATATGAATGAAAAACCAAACATCAGCATCGAAGTTTCTCCTGAGGTAGCCAGTGGCCACTACTCTAATCTCGCCATCATAAGCCATTCCGGCAGCGAATTCATCCTCGATTTCGCTCAGATGCTCCCAGGTAATAACAATAACGCGAAAATCTGCAGCCGCATCATCATGACACCCGAGCACGCAAAACGCCTTTTGAGCGCTCTCTCGGATAACGTAGAGAAATACGAGTCACAGTTCGGTGCGATAGACTTCAAGCAGGCCAAGCCTTCAGGTACACTGAACATTACCGATTTGATGGGAGGAAATGGCTCTAGATCATAAGATAATCCTGTCAAGCGGCTCCCCCAGAAGAAGCGAATTGCTCCGAGGTGCCGACATAGACTTCACGATAGACACCGAAAACGATTTCGAAGAGATATGCCCGGATGGCATTTCCCCCGAAGAGGTCCCTGCGTTCCTCGCCCGTGGTAAATCCTACGGCTTTCACAGGCCATTGGCAGACGGCGAGCTGCTGATAACGGCAGACACCGTGGTCATAGTCGACGGACAGGTTCTCGGAAAGCCCCACTCCCATAAACAGGCCGAGGAGATGCTCACTGCTCTTTCGGGCCGCGAACACGAAGTCAGGACGGCCGTAATGCTTAGAAGTAAGGACAAGGAAAAGCTCTTTACGGATGTAACAAAAGTGTTATTCTGCGAGCTAAGTCCCGAAGAGATAGAATATTACATAGAAAAGTACAAACCCTTCGACAAGGCCGGGGCCTATGGCATACAGGAATGGATAGGCTATATAGGAATAGAGAGCATAGAGGGCTCTTTTTATAATGTGATGGGACTTCCCATACAGCGCGTCTATAAAGAGATAAAGACATTTTGAATTATCCGTTCAGATACGTCCCCGACGAGAGGGTAAAAAGGGCTGCCGAAGCCCTTATGGCTCGCATCGATTCCGATGAGAGCTTGCACTCCCTTTTCGCCGAAGGCAAGATGCTGGGCGTGCTGGTGTGCGAAGATTCCGAGGGCCGCGAAGTGGTGCTGAACGGGTTTTCGGGATTGGCCGGAAAAAAGAGCAGGATAGATGGGTTCGTGCCGCCGGTTTTCGACACCACCGAAGTTAAGGAATTGCAGGATAGGCCAGTGGGCGCAGAGGCTTCAGCAGCCCTGCAGGTTTTTCTTTTCGACAGTTATGTAGTCGGGAACGCACTGGGCGAAAGGCTCTCCATTAAGGATGTGTTCTCTCGTAGGGGGCTGGTACCTCCGGGAGGGACAGGAGAATGCGCAGCGCCTAAACTCCTTAACTATGCTTATTCTCAGGGCCTTAAGCCGCTTTGCATAGGCGAATTCTGGTACGGCGCATCCCCTGCGGGCGGACAGGTACGCGAACACGGCAGGTTCTACCCTTCTTGTACGGGCAAATGCGGTCCGCTTCTAAGCTTTATGATGCAGGGGCTCGACGTCGATGAGAATCCTCTTCAAAGAGTTCCGGACGTGAGCGAAATCAAGATAATCTACGAAGACGAGGCCATTCTCGTCGTGGACAAGCCTTCGGGTATGCTCTGCGCGCCGGGTCTTACGGGCACGGAATCGCTTCAGGAGTACCTCGAAAAGGAAAAGGGCACGCTCTACTCCTGCCACAGGCTTGATATGGATACAAGTGGGGTAATGGTATTCGCGAAGACTCCGCAGTATCAGGCTGCCCTTCAGGGCCAATTCGCCTCGCGCGAAGTACAGAAGAGCTATTTGGCCCATCTGGAGGCCGGCACTCGCCCGTGGAAAGGGAAAAGGCACGGGACCATAGCGTTGGCATTGGCCCCGGACTATTATGACAGGCCGCGTCAGGTCGTGGATAGGGAAAATGGAAAATTGGCCATTACCGAATACGACATTCTCGAAATCTTCCCCGACGGGGAAATGGACGTGAGGTTTTTCCCCAAGACCGGGCGCACGCACCAGCTTCGCGTCCACGCAGCATCTCCACTTGGCCTGGGAAGACCGATTAAAGGGGATGCCCTTTACGGTTCCCCTCTCAAATCCAGGCTGATGCTTCACGCAGAATCCATCACCTTTACCCATCCGCAGAGCGGACTCAGAGTTACGTTTACGACTCGCTTACCAGAGCTTCCGACACGTTGATGGCATAGTCTCCTATGTTTTCCAACTCGTCCAGAATGTCGAGGAAGAATACGGATTCGAAATAAGCGTCGCCCTTCTTTTCCATGCTGTCATATTCCTTAAGCTTGCATTCCTTCTTGAATGCATCGATGGCGAGCTCGGCATTCTTCGCCTTTTCTATGTCCTTTATCTCGTTGTAGTGCTCGATGTTATAAATCATAGCCTCATAAGCGGCATTAAGCAAGTCGAGCATCCGGTCCAGAGCCTTCTTATGCTCGTCGGAGAGGTGCCGAGAGTAATTGATCATAGCCGTGAGGCTCTTACTTACGGATTCTCCGCTATCACCCATAGATTCGAGTTCCTTAGTGATTCTAAGAAGCGAGCGCACGAGCGAAAGGGAATGGTCGCTTATATGGGCCTTAGCCAGTTCGTTAAGGAAAGTGGCGATCTCGTATTCCATCTTGTCCGAAATCTGCTCGTACTTTACGAGTTTTTCCTTATAAGGCTCGTAATCTGCTATGTTGTCGGAGGATTGGACGGCGGAGCGTATGTACTCGAGTCCGTTTTTCATAACTCTCGCGAAGTGCACGGTCTCACGACAAGCCTCGCTCAAAGCCAGCTCCGGAGTGTCTATAAGACCCGAATCGAGGTAAACGATCTTCGTCTTGTCCTTAGAAGGCTTGTCCTTGATTACGAATTTGACGATTTTCTCTATTACGGACGTGAACCATATCAGGATACAGGTGTTTATGAGGTTGAACATAGTGTGGAACATAGAGATGCCGTACACGAGCGAAGTCTGCTCATCCACATTCATAAGCCCCACGATATTTTGAACCAAGTTCACGAAGGGATGGAAGAAAATCAGTGCCCAGATGACGCCGAACACGTTGAAGAAGGTATGGGCCAATGCTGCACGCTTGGCATTCACGTTGCCCACGGCAGCGGCGATATTGGCAGTTATGGTGGTTCCTATGTTCTCGCCCAGCACCATCGCTGCGGCCATGTCGAAGTGTATCCACCCCATATTCAGCATTATGAGTGTCAGCGCTATCGTCGCACTGGAAGACTGCAAGATAAGGGTCATCACTGTGCCCAACAATAGAAATAGAAGCACGGAAATGAACCCTTTTCCGGACCATCCTTGGATAAACGACAAAACTTCAGGTGTAGTACTAAGGTCCGGGATGGAGTTTTTCATCAGCGAAAGTCCTAGGAACAGGAGAGAAAAGCCTATGACGAACTCTCCTATCGATTTCATCTTGTCCCTTTTAGCGTTGGACAGAATAAAGCCGACTGCCATTAGAGGCACGGCCAATATGGAAATGTCGGCCTTGAATCCAAAGATGGAGATAATCCACGCGGTCATGGTGGTACCGATGTTGGCACCCATAATCACGCCGATGGCTTGAGAAAGAGTAAGTAGGCCGGCACTGACGAATCCCACCACCATCACTGTGGTGGCGGAAGATGATTGTATTACAGAGGTGATTCCGAATCCGGTAAGGACTCCCTTGAAGGGATTTGAGGTGATTCTCGAAAGCAGGGTGCGGAGTTTGCTTCCCGCGGCTTTCTGTAATCCGGAGCTCATCAAGTTCATTCCGTAAAGGAACATTCCTAAAGCTCCAAGTAGAGTTAACACACTTAATATCATATTCGTTTCATATAATTTCAAGTGCAATTTTAACTCCACTCTCCGGATAATTGTCCTGCCTTATCGTAAACTTAATTGAAACTTAATAGTCTTAACGGAATTGTAACAATGCGGGGCTACTTAAACACTTCCATAAGCACCTTTCCTCCGCTCCCCTCCTTAAGGCTTGCGCGAAGGCCCATTTCCGAGGCTTTCAATGCCACTATCTGAAAGGCTCTTCCTGCGTCGAACTCGCTGTCCATCAGAAGTTCCAGAGCGAGCGAGCCATCGCCCTGACAGGTGTCGTATGAAGCTTTCGCCTCAGGGAAAGCGATTCGTAGCGTTCGTATAAGAGCTTCTGCCTGAAGGGGATGCACCTTATAGGAAGAGTCTCTGTCGGCATCTTCGCATTCCCTTTTAAGCCAAGAATCTATGGAAGGGCGAGTTGAAACTCTCGCCCCTCCATTATTTTCAAATACTTGCGCGTATCTGGTTTCCAAATAATTATCTGCCATAGGATTAGATACGGCTTAGTACGCAAAGCACCACGCCGGCAATTAGGAATATCGCGATTATGTAAGGAAGCGGCGACTTTTTCTTTATGGCGAACGGGTCTCCTGCCGTGAGGATCTTAGGATACTTGGCCAGGGATGTCAAGGTGACTCCGAAGAGGCTGTTTACCAGCACTGACGAGTTGATGGCCCAGCCATTGGCATTAAGGATAGGGCCCAGATTGCGCTTGCGAAGCTTAATCCAAGCGAGAAACATCGAAGGTCCGGAAATCACCAGGCACAGCCCGACGATGACTAAAAGCAGTGTGTACCACGGTTTTACGAGCTCAGACACTGCATTTAGAATCACTCCGGCGCCCACTCCCGCACCGGCTGTCAATGCCAGCAGGGTCGTAGGTTCGAAGGCTTTTTTAGGTACTGCGCTCGTCACCTTGCTCTCCTTTTCAGCGGCCTGCTTGTTGATGCGATCGCTTATGGCCTTGGACAACTTCCTGTAAGGGTGGAAGAAAGCCTGGCGAATGCTGGTAGGATTATCGATTATCTTAGTTACCGTGGCATCGTAGTCGAGCCCGTCCCTGTCGTAAAATACGGCATTCATACCCACGCTGAGGTTATCCGAACTGCCGTCGGTCAGAATCGCCGCGATGTTGGCGGTCTTCCCGGTCTTTTTCGAGATGCAGTCGCAGTAAAGTATGTACATTCCGCTCTGTGGGGCCATCATAGCCTGTTTTCCCATATCATTTACCCTTATGCAGAGTTTCAGGCAGCGCTGGTCGATATAGAGCTCGCCCGCATCGAAAACCGACTTCTGCTTACGGTCGTAAAATGCTCCGAAGCGCACGAAATTGTTAAGGAATGCGTAAAGATAACGATAAACCAGCAGAAGATTGTGCACATCGTCTATCGAATCCGACTCTTCCTTCAGGGACAAGTCCTTTTCTATCAGCGACAAGACTTCAGCTTTTCTGTTCTCGGCCAATAGCTGCGACACCTTTTCCGGGCCCAGAGCCTCTACCTGCTCGCCTGCCTTCGCCGCCAGCCAATCCCGCAGTGGTGCGAATTTCGCCTTAAGTGCGTTCCAATCGGCCTTAGTGAGCACCTTGACCTCGCTGTCCATGGCCAATTTTCTCAACTCTTCCACCTGCGCAGCCCATTTCGGGTTGATTTTGTCCAAGTGAAGCAGGATGTCGGCATTAGGGTGGGACAGCGAATCCGCGCTTTCCTTAGCCTGCTCGCATTCAGGGTCATAGGCAAAGTATTCACACTGGGTGAAATATCCGTCGACAAGAGCTTTAAGGGCCTCTACCGATGCGAAAACCTTCTCGCTGTTCGCCCCGAACGGAGAACACTCTTCGCCCTTAGAGTCATTCCATGCCTTATAGGCTTGAAGTGCAGCATAAAAAGCCTCTACCGTAGCCGCATCCACGCCGTCCTGGCCGCTTCTGTCGAGCGATGCCGGGAAACATTTGAGCGCACTTTCTATGGCATCCCTAGACTTGGCGTCATCGCCTGCAGAGAGCGGAGTCACGATGCCGTCGCCGTTAAAGCGCGTTTTCGAGAATATGGCCTTCGAATCGATCGTATCTTCCATACTGATAGCTTCTTTCGAGGACTTGCCAATGCTTTCCAGCACCCTTCTCGCGCTCTTTTCCAACCTCTGACCATCTACGCTGTCAGTATCGAAGGCGGAAAGAGGCAGGGTGTCGCTCGACTTAAGGAGCAAATCCCTATCTTTCAATATGCTGCATATCCATTCGCTGGCTTTCACGACCTCCTTTACACGGATTCTTCCGTCGTGGTCGCCATCTAGATACTCTAAAAATTCACGGTTGAATTCCAGACCGTCTACCGGGCAACTAAGTGCCGTCCAGAGTTTCTTGTCCAATTCTCCCAAATGGGCGATGTCCTCGCCACTGTCAATACGCACTCTGGTTACGCCTCCCAAGGAACTGAATTTCCACGGATAATTACAGTTATTCATCGTTTTTTCATTTTTTAAACAATGAAGCAAAGTTACAGAAAATAATCGGTATATTTGCAGAAAATACGTACGTTTATGGGAGTAAAGATATTTCAACAATTGAAGGATTTGGTTAATATGAGCGACCAAATCGACATCGAATCTGCAAGCATTTCCATTAAAAAGGGCATTTTCTTCAAAGGCCAAAACGTCTTCATTCTGACCTGTGCCATAGTCATAGCATCCGTGGGATTAAATCTTAACTCAATTCCTGTCATAATCGGTGCTATGTTGATTTCCCCTCTTATGGGTCCTATCCTGGGACTGGGATTGGGAATCGGCACGAATGACCTCCCGCTTCTGAAGGATGCACTTAAGAACTTCGCCATTATGGTGGCCATTAGCATTATAGCGAGCACCATATACTTCATACTCTCTCCTCTTAACCCTGCACAAAGGACCGAGCTCCTGGCCCGCACGAACCCTACCATATACGACGTGCTCATCGCACTGTTCGGTGGCGCTGCCGGTATGCTCGAGAACACCAGAAAGGAAAAGGGTACTGTTCTTTCGGGCGTAGCCATCGCCACCGCCCTTATGCCTCCTCTCTGTACGGTGGGCTACGGACTGGCGAACCTCGATTGGCCATTCGTATTCGGAGCGCTCTATCTGTTCATAATCAACAGTATATTCATCGCGCTGGCGACCTTCCTCGTAGTAAAGTATCTTCGATTCCCGACAGTGGGAGTGACAGACGAGACGAAGAGCAAGAAAACTAAGAGAATCGTGGGAGTGGCTATGCTCCTCATCATAATCCCGTCCATACTCTCGGCTATTAACATCGTGAAGCAAAGTAACTTCGACAAGAGCGTGGAGACTCTGGTCGATAATAACAAGGTGCTGGGGAGGAGCTATATTTTCGACTACACCGTACACCATAACGCTAAAGTTCCTACAGTGGATATCTTCGTCGCAGGAGAGCAGTTGGAATCTACCGAAAAGGATAGAATCTACGCTTCCGCAGAGAACCTGGGCATAAGACGCAATCAGGTATTCATTAAGGAAGACGCTACCGTAAAGGGCTCTGGGCTGGATTCAGACCTTATGAAGGGCATCTACGAGCATAATACCCAGACCATCAATGCGCTAAATAAGGAAGTGGATTCACTTCGCACCCTCGTTTCGGGATACCGCAAGAAGGAATTGCCTACAAAGTTGCTCACGATGGAGATCTGCGCCCAGCATAAGAACGTGTCGGACGTGATAATAAGCCGTGGCGCCGACGTAGACCCTAACACCGGACTTAGCCGCGAGACTGTGGTAGCCATCCTAAGGGCAAAGCAAACCCTCTCGGACGATGAGATAACGACTCTACGCGACTGGCTCAAGGTTAGGCTTGGCAGCGACGAGGTGATAGTATTACAGCAATAAACCATTTGAATTTAGAATATGATAGCAGACATTATCGGCTGGATAGCCACCATTTTCAGAGGTGCAGGTATGCTCGCGAAGCATCCTGACGCAGTTAAGTACTTGGTTAGCATAGGAAACCTGTGCTGGATGATTAACGGCATAATAAGCCATAACACCCCGCTGATCGCAAGTAACGCATTCTGTCTGGCGGTAATGCTCTACGAGATAATCTCAAAGCAGATTAAAAGGAAAAAAGAACAGACGACTACTCCACAAGCCTAATGAGAATATTGGTTGTCGACGACGAGGCAGACCTTAGGGAAATACTCCAATTCAACATCCAGTCTTGGGGTTACGACACGCTTTGCGCCGAAAGTGCCGAAAGTGCGCTGGAAATCATAAGGAGCGGCGAGAGCGTAGATTTAATCCTGCTCGACGTGATGCTTCCCGGGATGAGCGGGTTCAAATTGGCCTCCATAATCAGGGGCGAGATGAATCTTAGCATTCCGATAATCTTTCTCACTGCTAAAATCAGCGAAAACGACATGCTTACCGGTTTCTCCGCCGGGGGCGACGACTACATCACCAAGCCATTCTCGATTAACGAGGTAAGGGCTCGAATCCAGGCCGTGCTCAAGCGAAGCACTGCCACCTCGGACACGGCTCAGGAGCAAACGATTCACCTGCAGAGCCTTACGCTAGACCCTGTGGCCCAGAAAGCCTTCGTGGACGGAAAGGAAATCGCCTTGTCTAAGAAGGAGTACGACATACTGCACCTGCTGGCAGCGAACCCGGGCCGATGCTTTTCACGCGGCGAATTTCTGGAAATGCTCTGGAAAGACAGTCCCTACATCACCGAGAGGACGGTGGACGTGCATATAGCCAGGATTCGGGCCAAGCTGGGAGCTAAATGTAAAGACCTTATCACGAACAGAATAGGCTTCGGATACTGCATAAACAAGTAAGCGCTATGACTTGGTTTTACCTTACTCTCGCAGGACTGCTTCTCCTTTTCGCCTTCATTCTATACTTCATAGTGAAGAGCGCGAAGGAGCAGATGGACGAGAAGCTGAAAGCCCAGAAACGCCAGCTAACGAGTAACATAGCACACGAGATAAGGACTCCCCTGGCCAGTGTCAGGGGCTATCTCGAGACTCTGGTGGAGATGCCAGAAATGGATGAGGCGCATAAGCGCCAGTTCATCGAAAGGGCCTATTCGCAGACCATCAGGCTCTCTAACCTTATAACCGACATCTCCCTCATCACCAAGATAGAGCAGGACCCTGCGGCCCTGCCTAAGGAGTATATAGGCGTAAGGAAACTGGTTGACGACATAGTGACGCAGCTAAGCGGAAGAATTAGCGAAAAGGGCGTAAAGGTAGAAAATGAGATAGGTGAAGAAGTGTCGGTAAGGGCGAACCAGCCCCTTCTCTATGCCACATTCAGAAACCTTATCGAGAACTCGCTACGATATGCAGGACAGGACTTTACGATAAACATCTCCTGCGATGCGGAATCCGACGACAAGCTGCATTTCCGCTATTACGACACCGGGAAAGGGATAGATGCTAAGGAGTTGGAGAAGATATTCGAGCGATTCTACAGGGTCAAGGGCTCGTCTAACTCGGAAGGCTCGGGACTGGGCCTTTCCATCGTAAAAAACGCCGTGGAGTACCATGGCGGACATATCACTGCGAGCGAGCACAAAGGAGGAGGGCTCGAATTCAACTTCTATCTGACTAATAAAACTTCTTAAGAGTCTCGGAATAGTGGAATCCGGCATCGGCCAATTTCCTTTCCAACTCTGCGCGATCTTCGTGATAATAATCGCAGATTTCATCCAAATTATCGAATTCTTCGTCTCGAAGAAGAAAATTTATGGCCGACACGAGCATCGGCATATCGTTTTCAGGTAAATGTTCCATTTCTTACATTAGTTTGTTCAATTCTTCTACGGCCTGCGCCAAATCCCCTTCGAAGCCATCGTGCTCCATTAGAAAGGAAGGCTTTCCCTTAGAGATGTATCGGTAAAGCTCCGAGTTCATACTCATGGCATAGGAGGCCACTACGTTCTCGATTTCGTCTCTCTGTCCAGGGTCCGACGAATCCTTATAGACGTTAAGCTTCTGGTGGAAAATGCAGTAGGCCCACTGCACATTGTCTTTCGAAAAAACCGGCTTACACATACTCCGAAAGGTTCTTTCGTATAAAATCCTTCACGTATTCCACGAACTCGGGCGAATCCACTATCTTAATGTCGCTGCTGAGCCCGAGATAGAATCGTCCTATGCCCTCGTAGCCATGCACCATCGTATCCAGAATCCACTCGTCCCCGCTGCGAGTGATATCCTTCTCTGCGAGCGGATACTCCTCTACCAGAAGGGTCTTGGCCAAGACCGTCATCCTCAGCACCACCCTCGACGGCTTTTTGCCGCTGCTCATACGGAAAACATCCATTCCGAACTTCCTGTGGCTGCTTTCGGCTATCCAATCCCTGTCCCTGATTTCTACCTCCCCTATTCTCGACACCTTGAAGATCTTGTTCTTTCCATCCTCTATGTCATAGGCCCACACGTCTACATAGTCCGTAGTGAATCCGAACGGCTCCACCCATCTGTCTCGAATCGTGTGTGAATTACCTGACTCATAATCTTTAAGCGTCACCTGCTTTTTCTTTTTAGCCGCTTCCGAGAGCCTTTCCACGTGAGTGGCGTTACTGCGCTCGTCCACGAAGGTGTCTATGGCCGTGGAATCGTAGATGACTGCCAATTTCTCCTTAAGCCCCTTCTTCAGAGAATTGGAAGAACTGAGCCTGTCTATGAGACTGTTTACCAGATAGGCCTCTTCGTCCGAGAAATACAGGAGGCCCTCGAGCTTGGGAGCCTCCTCAGGTATGGATTCTATCTTATAGACGCTGCCGTAGAGCCTAACCACCGCAAATCCGGCATTCTTAAAGGTGTCGATATAGCGATAAATCGTGCGCGGCGACATCTGCAGCTTCTCTGCCAATTCGTCTATAGTATAGTTGAAACTGCCTGACATATAATTCATCAGACGAAGTACGCGTTCTATCTTAGGCTGATCCATTACTGCTTTTTCAATCTGTTATGACGTGCCACGTAAAACAAGAGCACGCTCACTGCAAATATACCCACTCCCAGGTAAGGAATGCAGGCGTCGCTGAGGTTGAATCCTATCTTGGCAGTGAAGATGTAGGTAGTCGTAACCGAAGTCATAAATGCCGCAGGGAAAAGCGTGAGCATATAGGCCCACTTTCCCTTGCGCTTCGACAGGTAGGCCGTTATGGTCCACAATGCCAGCGCCGCGAGGGTCTGATTGGCCCATCCGAAATAGCGCCAGATGCGGTCGAACCCGTCGGCGTCGGAGATATTGAACCACAGCAGCGCACCGGTGAGCACGAAGACAGGTATGCTTATGGCCAATCTGTTCTTAATCGAGCTTTGGTCCAGATGCAGCGCTTCCGCCACGATGAGACGCACGCTTCGAAGGGCAGTGTCGCCGCTCGTTATAGGAGCCGCTACCACGCCCATAATGGCGAGCAGGCCGCCCAGCACTCCGAGCCAATGCTTGCTCACTATTGTGACTACTTGCGGAGCTGCGCTGACCCCTTCCGCACCCATCTCCGCATTACCTCCGCAGAAGAAGAAATAGGAAGAGACTGCTGCCCAAATTAGGGCCACGATGCCTTCTGTGACCATAGCGCCATAGAAGATAGGCCTGCCAAGCTTCTCGTTATCCATACATCTGGCCATAAGTGGTGACTGGGTGGCGTGGAATCCGCTCACCGCGCCGCAGGCTATGGTGATGAAAAGACAAGGGAAGATGTGGCCGGCAGAAGGATTGCGGTTCTGAAGACCATCCCAAAGTTCCGGCATATTCGTAGGCCATTTAATTATAAGACAGACTAATAGCGATACTGCCATAAATAGCAGAGCAAACGCGAATACGGGATATATCTTTCCTATTATCTTGTCGATGGGAACGAAAGTGGCTACTACATAGTAAACCAGTATTACGGCCACCCAGATGAAGGTAGTATCGAAGGACTTGGACGTCAAGTCACCTATTATCAACGCCGGGCTGTACACGAATACGGCACCTACCAGTAAGAGCATCAATGCCGAGAATCCTATGGCGAAAGGCTTGGCCTTACGGCTGAGGTGCTCCCCGACCAGCTCCGGGAGTCCCACTCCGCCGCTTCTGACAGAGAGCATGCCGGTCATATAGTCGTGGACCGCTCCGCCGAAGATGCAACCCAGCACTATCCACAGATAGCACGAAGGTCCGAAACGGGCGCCGAGAATGGCACCGAAGATGGGGCCCGTTCCCGCGATGTTAAGGAATTGGATCATAAACACCTTCCACGAAGGAAGGAGCACATAGTCGATTCCGTCGGCCTTACTGTGCGCCGGGGTAAGCCTGTTCTTGTCCGGTCCGAACACTTTCTCCACGAAGCGTCCGTAGACGAAATAGCCTAAAATCAAGGCTGCGATGCTTATCAGTAGTGTTATCATAGCGTACGACTAAAAAATCCTTCCTATAAAATCCGTGAGGTAATCACGCACTTGGCCGGTAGCGTCGTTCATCTCCTTATGTTTCATTTGATTATACACTCGTCTACCAGGCACGCATCGAGTCCGCGGGCCAATTCCTCCTTATCGAGGTGCTGTCCTATGAAAACGAGTTTCTGCATTCTGTCGCCGTAGGTCCTATCCCAATCGCGCTGAAGCACAGGGTCGGCTTCCAGCATCCTCTCGAGCTGCGCGGCCGGCATGGTGGCATACCATTGGCCTGCATTCTTAAGGCTCATCTGCTTGCCTGCCTGCTCGAAAAGGTAGCATATATCGGTATTATCGGTGAAATAGCACAGACCCTTCGTCCTAATCACGTTCTTAGGCCAATTCCGCGACAGGAAGAAGTCGAACTTGTTAATGTCGAAAGGCTGACGGCGATAGTAAACGTATGTGCCTATGCCGTACTCTTCCACTTCCCCGCCTTCGTGGTCATGATGATGGTGATGGTGGTGTTCGTGCTCGTGGTCGTCATCGTGCTCCTCGTGCTCATCTTCGTCGTAGTGGTCATCGTGGTGATGGTGCCCGTGCTCGTCTTCGTCGTGGTGGTCATCGTGGTGATGGTGCTCGTGCTCATCTTCGTCGTGGTGGTGTTCGTGCTCTTCGTGCTCCTCGTGCCCGAAGTGTTCCACTTCGTCGTCGGCGGGAGCCCCGCCTTCCACCTTGCTAATCCAGGTGGCACTCGTCGCCACCTTCTCGAAATCAAACAAATGCGTGTTCAGAATCTTATCCAAGTCGACCTCGCCATAATCGCACTCGATAATCTGAGCCTTAGGCTGAAGCGTACTAATTATCTGCTTTATCTTTCCGAGCTCCGAAGGACTCACCTCCGACGCCTTGTTAAGAAGAATGATGTTACAGAACTCTATCTGCTGGATGACGAGGCTCTCCAAGTCCTCCTCACCTATTTGGTCGCCCACGAGCGAATCTCCGCTCTCGAACTCGTCGCGCATACGCAGCGCATCCACCACGGTCACTATGCAGTCGAGTCTCGCGATGCCGTCCTTTATGAACTGCACGCCCATGGAAGGGATGCTGCAGATGGTCTGGGCGATAGGCTCCGGCTCGCAAATGCCGCTCGCCTCTATTACTATATAGTCGAACTTACGCTGGGATACTATGTCGCAGATTTGCTGGACCAAGTCCATCTTAAGGGTGCAGCAGATGCATCCGTTCTGAAGCGCAACCAGACTGTCGTCTTTCTGTCCCACTACTCCGCCCTGCTCGATGAGCGAGGCGTCTATGTTAACTTCACCTATGTCGTTAACTATTACGGCGAACTTTACCCCTTTCTTATTATTTAGGATTCTGTTTACGAGCGTAGTTTTGCCGCTTCCGAGATAACCGGTCAGAAGCAGGACCGGAATTTCATTCAATGCCATAATCAAAACAAGTTTTATGATCATACAAATTTACGATTATTCTCGAAATATACTATCTTTGCAAACCTCAATTTCAGATACGATATGAGAATGAATGCCATACTATTTACCACTCTTTCCCTAATTTCGGCCTTGGCGAGTTGCGGGGACAACTCTACACAGATGCTTGTAGCATCTCCATCCCCATATACCACTCTTTATTCCGCCGACAAGAAGACCGGAGAGCTGAAAGCAAGCGATTTCGCGGTGCGAGGCTCTTCAATCAAGGTTTTCCCGGATAACACCATCGTATCCGATGACAGTACTTATGTAGAGGTAAAAAGCGCCAAATCACAGAAATACTACATTAACAAGCATAATCTCACGACTGACAGCCTACAGGTCGTGCAGGAAAAAAGGCTCTACGCCCGCAGCACGGTTTCAGTACTGAGCGACACCCTGCATTCGAAAATCGGAGGTCAGATAAAGAAAGGAAAGAGCGTGCAGATCGTAGGCAGCACTTGGCCCGACCATAAGGGCGAGGTGCACCGCTATAAGGTTAAGTCGGGCCACCTCGAAGGATATGTCTACGGGAAGTATCTTACCCGCTCTCAGGAGAGCGCATTGGCCCGATACAAGCCCGAAGTCTACGATTCGCTGCATCTGGCCGTAAAAAACAGTTTCGGAGGCGGAAAGGCCTATGACTGCGACTATTACCCTTACGAAAAGCCTTCGTTTGAGGATAACGTGATGCCGCAATCCTGCTATTCGCTCTACATTAATTTCGCACCGGGCAACATCTCGAACATCGACGCCTACATAGCATTGGCGAAAAAGACTAAGATCAACACTTTCGTCATAGACATAAAGGATAACGAATGTCCTGGCTTCAAGGCAGATGCGATGCGCAGGCACTCCCCTACGAACTACGCCAGAGCCTCGGCTAGGGGCGAGGAACTCTATCGCAGGGCCGTGGCCAGACTACACGAAGAGGGGTTCTACGTAGTGGGACGAATCACCTGTTTCAAGGACACCTATTTCGTGAAGGACAATCCTCAGAGCGCCATCACCGAAATCGCCACCGGAGAGCCTTACAAGCATAACAAATCCTACTGGCCAAGCGCTTATGACAGAAAGGTTTGGCAGTTTAACGTGGAATTGGCCCGAGAGGCAGTCGAGAAGTTCGGCTTTAACGAAATCAATTTCGACTACGTGCGATTCCCGGACCGTATGACTAAGATCGAGAGCCTGGTGGACTACCATAACGTCTACGGGGAATCGAAGGTACAGGCCATCCAGAGATTCGTCAGATACGCTTGCGACGAGATTCACGCCGTGGGAGCCTACGTGTCCATAGATGTCTTCGGCGAGAGTGCCAATCCGGGCTACACCACCTCCTACGGGCAGTATTGGCCGGCTCTGTCGAATATCGCCGACGTGATGTGCGGCATGCCTTATCCGGACCACTTCCCTGACGGGTTCTACGGCATCAGCAAGCCTTGGAATCACCCGTACGAGCTGTTATTGGCCTGGGGAAAGAGGGTTCAGGGCAGGCAGGCTGCGACCCCTAATCCGGCCAAGGTGCGCACTTGGATACAGGCCTATCACGTGATGAAGCACGTGGACCCGGAGGGCATCGACTATAACGCCGAGAATCTGGAAAAAGAGATACGCGGACTGTTCGCAGCAGGGCTTAAGGATGGCTATATCACTTGGCTATCTTCTTCAAGTCTAAAGAGATACACCGAGCAGGCGCCGGCATTCAAAATAGATTATTGGAAGGAATACGATGAATAATAACGACATCATCTGCGCACCTGCGACCGTTCCGGGGACAGGGGCCATTTCCGTGATAAGAGTCAGTGGGAAAGGCAGTTTGGAATTGGCCGATAAGATCATTAGCCTGCGAAAGGGCTCGATAGCCCAGTCGAAGGGATACACCCTGCACTTCGGAAGCATCTTCGCATCGGACGGCACGCTTCTGGACGAGGTGATAGTCAGCGTGTTCCGCGCGCCGAACTCCTATACCGGCGAAGATGGCGTGGAGATTTCGTGTCATAGCTCGAAATATATTGTCAGCGAGACGATTGGCCTGCTTTGCGAAAAGGGATGCAGGATGGCGGAGCCGGGTGAATTCACGCAGAGGGCTTATTTGAACGGGAAGATGGACTTGGCACAGGCGGAGGCAGTGGCCGATGTGATCGCTGCGGATTCGAAGGCTGCGCTTAGGGTCGCCCAAAGCCAGCTGCGAGGCGAGTATTCCGCTGCTTTCAAGGAACTTAGAGATGCTCTGGTTAGGCTATCGGCTCTGGTGGAATTGGAACTGGATTTCAGCGAGGAGGAGGTCGAATTTGCCAGCAGGGAGATGATTATAGGATTGGCCGAAAGCGCGATAGCGAAAATGAGCAGGCTCAGGGACAGCTACCGGGTGGGAAATGCGCTGAAAAATGGCGTGCCGGTGGCGATTGTGGGGGCGCCGAACGTCGGGAAAAGTACGCTGCTGAATGCCCTGCTCGGCGAGGATAGGGCGATTACTTCGGACATTCCGGGAACCACGCGCGACACGGTAGAGGAAAGCATTGTCATAGAAAGAGTTAGATATAGGTTTATAGACACGGCCGGCATTCGCGAGACCGAGCAAATGATAGAGAGGCTGGGAATCGAGAGGAGTCTGGCGAAGATTCGGGACGCAGCCATCGTGATTTGCCTTCTGGACGCGACGAAAAAGGATGAAAGCGAGCAGATGCTGAGTAAGGTCGAAAGCCTGATAGACGCTGAGAATCAGAAGATTATCGTCGTGGCGAACAAGAGTGACCTGAATGGCCATGTTAAGGAAGAGTTCTCCGGCCTAAGCGAAGGAGCGATAAGCATCTCGGCGCTTCGAAAGGAAGGGCTTCGGGAACTCGAAAAGGCCATAGTGAAGTGCGGCTTCGCAGACACCGACGAGCATGTAATCGTCACGTCTGCAAGGCATTATAACGCCCTAAGCAGCGCTGTGGAAAGCCTTCGGGCAGTCGTTCGCGCCGTACGTGAGTGCATCAGCGAAGAGCTACTCGCCGAGGACCTGCGCGCCGCCATCTGCGACATAAACTCCATCTTCGCCTCCACCTCCGACGCCATCACCCCCGACGAAGTCCTCGGCGAAGTGTTCGGAAAGTTTTGTATCGGAAAATAAAACCGCGTAAGTTACTGATAAACAATTAGTTATATGTATACCAGGTGTACAGCCTTCTGCAATTAAGCAGAGGGCTTTTTTGTTGATAATCAATTGCTTATAAATATACGAGAATTCCAAATATTAACATACCTTGGTCACCAGTTGTACACCTTTTTGGACGTATGTTACATCGAGGGTGAATTTGTGGACATTGTGTGACACCGTGTTACACCGTGTGACATACTGTGACAATGCGTGACATCATTTGAGGCATCAACCAATCAAGCATAGAAGGTATGAACAAGATCACTTACACGAAACATTGTGAGTTCTGCGGGACAGAGTTCACAACACCTATTCATTCGCGTCGCTACTGCAGCAAGAGTTGCGTACGAGCCGCCTACAAAATGAGACTTAAGGAGAAGAGGAAATCCGATGCTGTAAAGACTTTGGAGAGAAGCCATGGGCTTATGCCCGAGGTCTGCTATTTCAGCGTGACACAGACCGCATCAATCTTGGGCCTGTCCCGGATGTCTGTCTATCGGATGATATACGACGGGCGCCTGAAGGCCACGAGGCTGTCATCCAGGGCCACAAGAATCAGTCGAGAAGACATTGAATCCACCATGATTGCGCAGAGGCTGTTCTCCCCTGCCGATTTCTACACATTTAACGACATTCTGAAGATGACCGGGCGCTCCAGATCCTGGACTTTCAATTTTCTCAGGAGGAACGGAATCACTCACACCTGCCATTCCGGCATCAGGCACTATGACAAGATCCTCTTTGACAAAGTTTGGGCACAGACCTCTGTAACACTGCCCGAGAAAGGATGGATAACCATAGAGCAGGTCTGCAATGAATTCCATATGAACAGGTCCTTTGCGCGGCTTCAGCTGGCGGTTCACCAGATCACACGGAGGACGTCGGGCAACACGACATACTACTCAAGGCAGGAAATCATAAATGTAAAAGGGGCTTCCGGCGGCAGCTATTTCTGCTCAGTGCAGGAAGCTATGAATGATTACGGCATGAGTTACGATCAGGTGCGGCATTACCTCAAGCAGGGTAAGATTCAATCACAAGTCATCAACGGCGACCTGAAATTTGAACGGGACCGCTTCGAAGAAGCGGCGCACATCAACGACAGGACACCCAAAACCGCAGAATTATGAAAGCCACAAGAATAAATATCCGCAAGCGTCAGATTTCCAATGGACGTTCAAGCCTTTACCTTGACTACTATCCGGGCGTTTTTGACCGGATAAAGAAAAGAATGGTCCGACATGAGACACTCTACTTGTATGTTTACGACCGGCCGGAAACGCTTGCAGACAGGCAGCACAATGACGAGATGATGGAACTTGCACGCCAGATAAGGACGAAAAGAATGATTGACATAAGTTCTGCATACTACGGAATCACCAAGAAGGCCGCATTGATAAAGGGAGATTTCCTCCAATATTTTGAGGAACGCTGCATGCTGAAGAACAAAACCTACCATAGTGTATTCAAGCACTTTTATCAGTTCTGCAACGGATACTGCACGTTTGAACAATTGTCCGTGACGATGTGCGAGCAGTTCAGGCATTACCTGTTGCATGCAGCACAAAGCAAGACGACCCGTAAACCGCTCAGCAAGACTACGGCATCGTCATACTATGACATGTTTCTGTATATCCTGAAGATTGCGTACAACGACAATGCAATCAGCAGCAACCTTGCTGAATGCGTTTCCGGAATCAGGGCGGAAAAGAAAATCATGACCAGCCTGAACTACGAAGAGCTGGACAGGTTGTTCAAGACCCCGTGCAAATATGAGGTATTGAGGCGAGCGTCCATTTTTGCTGTGCTTTCGGGACTGCGTAGGGGTGATATACTCGCATTGGAATGGAAGGACTACGAGAAAGACTACCACGGAAAGCCGACGTTCAGGATAGTGACGAAGAAGACCGGGGCTGTCTCACATCATCCAGTTTCCGCAGAAGCCATGGATGCGTGTGGACCGGTGGGAGATGGGCTGATTTTCAAGGGACTTACCTTAAGCATGACCACAAACAGCCGGGAGCATTTATTGTCATTGATTTTCATTGTATTCACGAAAATTATTCCTATTTTTGTACAAAACTTACAGAATTAGGCTAAATTTAATCAAAATACGGCAATGATTAGAGATTTTTGGGTGGAAAACTTCTACTCTATCAAAGACAGACAGACATTGAACTTCGAAGCAAAGAATAATTCAGATTCCTTTGCTTCCGTTATGGTCGATGACAAGGTTAGACTCAATAAGATAGCAATCCTCTACGGTGCCAACGCATCCGGCAAATCCAACATGCTATTTGCCCTCCAGACGGTCTTCAGACTCCTGACCACACCGAAATCGACCAGGGACAAGAAAATTGCCTGCTATCACCCTTTCGCTTTGGCCAAAGGCGAGCCGACCAGAATGGGACTTTCTTTCTATGCCGACGCTGTAAGATATGACTATGAGATTTCATATAACGAGGATTACATTCTCAGTGAGACATTGAACTTCTACCCCAAAGGATACAAGGCTCTCTTCTACAGCCGCGAATTCGTCTCCGAATCTTCAGCTGCAAACATCTCATTCGGGACCAGTGCCGAGATCAGGAAGAAGGCGGAGAACATCTTTGTCAGCAATACGTTGAACAACCACACTGTGCTGTCAACATATGCCAAGGTTGCATTTGATGAGGACGTGAAAGCTGTTTCAGAACTCTTTGCATGGATTACCGGATCCATGCACGGAATCAACGAATATCACGATCAGAACGAGACATTCGCAGATATGATGCACAAGGTGGAGGAAGATCCGAAGATGAAGCAGTTCTTCCTGCAGATGATCAAGAAAGCGGACTTCAATATTGTAGATTTCCATTACGAGGACTCTATTATGCTCCAGAGCGCCGGGAAGACGAAAGACATCCTCTTCACCAGCAAGGCCGGGGAGAACAGCTTCGACCTGAAAACTATCAATCAGTCCAGCGGCACCATTGCATTCCTCGAGAAAACACGAATCCTGTATGACCTGATATACGGAAACAACATCCATCTCTTTGACGAGCCGGAGAACGACTTGCATTACGACCTTTTCCTGTTCTACCTGAATGCTTTTCTGTATAACTCGGACAAGTCCCAATTAATCATCGCATCGCATCTGACATCTCTGCTGGCCGAGGATATGATAAACGAAAATAGAGACCTTATCTACTTTGTAGAGAAGGATATAGATAATGCCACTTCATCTTGCAGGAGAGCTGACAAATATGGCCTGCGCAAGAACCAGTCCCTGTACAACGCCTACAAGATCGGCAGACTCGGGGCAAAGCCTTACCTGGGTTCACCGTTCATTCTTAACGACTAACAGAAGAACCAGATGAAAGAAACATTTATCATCATTGGCGAAGGTCCTACAGAATACTTCTTTCTGAATTCATTGAAAGACGAATTCAGGTCGATGCAGAATATTTCTCCTCAATACCCGAAACATACAAGTATGGCGGAGCTTGAACTGATTATCAAAAATGCCATTGAACAGGGTTACAATCATATATACTGCATGATTGACCTTGACAACAAAAAGGAAGGCAAGGATAAGTCTGACTATGTCAACCTGAAAAAGAGATTCCACGGCAAGCATATCTCAAAGCCCAAGAAAGGTATTGATTGCCACATTGAATTCTTTGAGACTGAACGATGTACAGAACTTTTCTTCCTTTATTACTTCAAGTATACAACGAAGTTGTACAATCACTCAAATGAAGTCGAGGCAGACCTCAGCAAGGAATGTGGCTATATAAAGACCACGGACTTCTTCAGGAAACATCCTCTTCATCAGCACTTTACTAAGCAGGGAGGATCAATATACGAGGCCATCAAGAATGCCGAGATGTCGATGGAAACTGCGGAGGAAAGAGGTTATACCTTCTCAGAGTTGGGAAGGATGTTCAAGAAGTTGGGAATAGAGCCGCAGAACAAGTGACATCATTTTTCCATTTGACGGGATATTGACGAAAACCATATAATACTAAAGTGGCAGCACGTCAGAAGAACTCACTCCCATTGTTTATGTGGATGATAACAAATATTACATCGAACTGAAATGCGAGCGCGGAACATGTGCCGTAATTGCTTTTGAATAAATATGACAGTACAAGAATACAGAGATTACATTGCAGCAGGAAATCCTGTTGTGGCTGGTAGCGATGCCCACCTCTTCATGCACCAGATGGCACAAGAGGCTATTCGCATCACTATGGAGATAAACAACAAGTACCATACACCTGAGGAACTCAGGAAGCTGTTCTCCGAACTTTGGGACATTGACGTACCAGAGACATTCGGCATGTTCCCTCCGTTCAATACGGATTGTGGCAAGAACACCCACATTGGTGAGCGTGTGTTCATCAATAGCGGTTGTAAGTTCCAGGATCAAGGAGGCATCTTCATCGGCAATGATTGCCTTATTGGTCATAATGCAACACTCTGTACTATCAATCACAATCCCGATCCTGAGCATCGTGGCGACATGACATTCAAGCCTATTCGTATAGAAGATAAGGTTTGGCTTGGAGCAAATGTTACGATACTGCAAGGAGTGACAATAGGCGAAGGAGCCATTGTTGCAGCTGGAGCTGTTGTAACAAAAGATGTAGAACCAAGAACTGTTGTTGGTGGTGTACCTGCTAAGTTCATAAAGAAGATTTAGAAAAATGAAAGATAAGATAATCTTATTCATCTGGCAACACGTTCTGCTTCTCACCTTTTTCTTAGCTTACATCCAAACTACAGAGGCGAAAGGTCAATCACCATGTCCTTCATATGGGGCAAGCATTATGAATGGGGATTTATATTGCGGTCATCAGGAGGATAGTGCTTTTGCCATGCATAGCGTCATGAAATTTCCACAGGCTTTATACGTAGCAGACTACTTGCACAAGAAAGGACTGACACTGAGCGACTCTGTTCTTGTAAACAAGGATAGTCTGGACGCTGAGACATGGTCGCCTATGCTTTCAATATTTGAAGGTATGCGTTATTTCACGTTTGCTGAGTTAATAGAATGGTCATTGAAACAGAGCGACAATAATGCGTGCGACCTTTTGTTTGCATCATGCGGACAGCCGGATGCTGTAGAGAAATATATCCATACGCTTGGATTCAAAGACATCCATGTGCAACTGACGGAGAAGGAGATGAAAAAGAATCCTCATAGAGCCACAGAAAACTCAGCCACTCCGAAAGAAATGGCAAGGCTCTTGGAGTGGTTCTATCTTCATAGGAATGACAACAAGAATCTCTCCTTTATCTGGAATACAATGGCAGATTGTAATACTGGTAAGCAACGCATAGCAGCAGTCTTGCCCAAAGGTGGCAAACTGATTCACAAGACAGGTTCAGGCTTTCCTTCTTCTGACGGAAGACAAGATAGAAACGATGTTGGAATCATTCTTTTGCCCGACGGTTCTCACTTGTCTATTGCCATCTTCTTGCAAAACTCAAAAGAGGAGAAAGAGGTAGCAGAGATTGCTGAACAATGTTTGATGCGCATCCAGGCGGATGAATTCCTACGCAACATGCCGCCGGACCTACAACACAAACAGACATTGGCTATACTCAGGGCTATTGATGGAGATAACAAAGAGTTGATGGCTGTGCGCAATGCCCGGAATGCTCCACCCAAGTATTCTGACCATGTGGAAACAAAGATAATCACCCCAAACATGCGCCTATATGAGCCCATGGGAAGTCAAGACCAACGCCTTCCTGTCTTGTTGTATCTGCATGGAGGTGGCTGGACTTTTGGCAGCATCAACAGTTGTGGAAGATTCTGTGATGCCCTGGCTGCATCGGGCAAGATGAGAGTCATCGCTCTTGACTATCGCTTGGCTCCAGAGCACCCTTATCCTGAAGGGCTGGACGATTGTATCTCTGCCGTCAATTACATCATCGACCATACTGCAGAGCTACATATTGATGCCAACCACATCACCATTGGCGGTGACAGTTCAGGAGGCAACCTTGCTTTGGCCACGGCTTTATCAGAAACATGCTGCGGCAAAATAGAATCCTTGCTTCTGTTCTACCCTGTGACAAAGGCTTTTGACGATGGTTCGGAATCATGGCAGCACTATGGTAAAGGCTTTGGTCTGGATGCCGAAATCATGGAAGCTTTCAATCGGGCATACACCATCAATGCAGACAATCGCTGTTCCGCGATTAGCGTAGGCCTGTGTAGTGATGAAGCGTTGAATATGCTTCCGAGAACCTTGCTCATCGCTGCAGAAAGGGACATTCTGCGCGATCAAGGATTGAATCTTGCAGAAAGAACTTCTCTTGAGTTTTCTGCTGTAGGAGGATTGTCTTCCACCCAAATCTTAGCTGGCTCTTCTCCAGACTCATTTCCTGACTCTTCTTCTTGATGGGCAATAGTAGCTTCCTTCTCGGTAGCATCTGGATTGATGTTATCTATAGATTCTGCTTCTTGTTTTTGCCCAGTTTTATTTGCTAGCGTCTGGAAGTTGTCTCTGATAGGATGATAGAGCTTGTCGATGATTCTCTGATAGTCTTCCTCATCCTTCGATACAGAAGAACTTTCAGGAATATCCTCGGCCAACTCATTGTTCAGACCAGTTGCCAGAATGGTGACTTTGGCATCCTCATTTAGACTGTCATCATCAGAAAGACCCCAAATCACCTTGATGTCAGGGTTCAGTTCATCAAAGAAGGCATCAATTTCTCTCATCTCCTTCACAAAGATAGGGTACTTGCTGGAAGTGTAGATATTGAAAAGGATGCGCTGGGCATTACTGATATCGCTGCCATAGAGCAGAGGAGAGTCTAACGCATTCTTGATGGCACTCTGAACCCTTCCCTCACCACTGGCTCTACCCATGGCCATGATAGCACCGCCACCGCTCTTGATGGTAGTCTCGATGTCTCGGAAGTCAAGATTGATGGTTCCCTCCACAGTGATGAGTTCCGAGATACTCTTGGTGGCATCACTCAGTACCTTGTCTGCCAGTTTGAAGGCATCCTTTACGGTAATCTCGGAGTCGGCATAAACATCGCAGAGACGCTCGTTGTTGACGATAAGCAAGGCATCCACGTTCTTGCGCATTTCTTCTACACCCTGCAGAGCCTTGACAATTTTCTTTCGCTTCTCGAAGTAGAAAGGTATGGTGATGATGCCAACGGTAAGGATGCCCATCCCTTTGGCAATACCGGCAATGACAGGTGCGGCACCCGTACCCGTTCCACCACCCATTCCGGCAGTGACAAAAACCATCTTGGTTCCGTCGTCCAGCAGTTTCTTGATGTCTTCCTGGGTATTCTGAGCCTCACTTCTTCCCACTTCGGGATTTGCCCCTGCACCCAAACCACTCTTTCCGAGCATGATTTTTACCGGCACAGGCGACTTGGATAGTGATTGACTATCCGTATTGCAGACGGCGAAACTCACGTTTACTATACCCTCTGCATACATATTCTTAACGGCATTGCATCCGCCACCACCCACACCAATCACCTTGATGATGTTCTTGGTAGTATCTTCTGTCTGTCCGAAATCTATAGGAGTCCAATCTTCTTTCATCATTTCTATATTTCAATTTGGATGCAAAGATACATACAAAGAATCAGATTCCCTATGAAAAATCAAACGCAAGCCTTGCAAAAGAAGTTTTTTTCTAGATGAGAAACGATTTTTCCCATTCTTTTTGTACTTTTGCAACCAGTATGCAAGAAGAAACAAGAAATATGACCCCAGAGGAGAAAGCCGCTCAGGTAAAGACGCTTTCCACCCAGCTTTTAGCAGAAGGTAGAACCGATCTTTTGTTAAGAGCCATCAGTGTGCCCGTATTGGAACAGCTCCGTATCGAGGCAGCAAGGGCAACCCTCAGTCCTCTGGTCATCACGGAAGATTACCGTTTCTTGCTCCCTGACTATGGAAACAGGGAAGTGCAGCTCAGTCCCATCCACAAGGCCCTCTATCTGCTCTTTCTGAATCACCCGGAAGGAATAGAGTTCAAGAACCTGGTGGATCATCGTGAGGAACTGTTTGCCCTCTACCGAAAAATCGGCAACAGAATCGATCCCGATAAAATCACAGAAACAGTGAATCGCCTGACGAACCCTCTTGATAATGCCATCAACGAGAAGTGTTCGCGCATCAAGGCAGCTTTCTCTGACCTGATGGACGAATACCAGGCCGACTACTACATCATCAATAGCCATGTCAAGCGCCACCAAGGCTCTTCCATGAAGCTCTGGTTCGAGAGACTGAAAATCATCAACCTCCCGAGGGAACTTGTAATCTACCAATAATGAGTATTTCCGCTATCTGTTGTCGCATGCCCCACAATAGGAACAACCGTTGCACGTCATCCTGCTCCCACAGGTCTTGCAATGTGCTCTGAACAATGCTTGTGGCTTGATAATTTCATTGCCAAACAGATTGCCTTCAGGAAGGTGGAGCTTGTAGGATATAGGCTTCCCCTGAAAACTCAACCCACTCAGATAAGCTTGTTTACTCTGGACTTGCTTGTCATGAATTCGGTAAATTCTTCCGTCCTTGACAAAGCAAGTACCAGTTTCGATGAAGTTGAATGATACATGGAAGGTCCTGCACTGATCACTCAAACTCTTCACCCACTCATAATGGCATGGCCTGGCACCGTCATAGTTCTCACCTCCACATAGTACATCTTCTATCTGCCCTGTGGCTAAATAGGAAGAAACATCTATGGGACCAATGAATGGAGCTGCCATGAAGCCTTTGTGCCTGGCTGGAAGATCCAAAAGAATAGGAAGCCTCTCATCTGCTCTCTTCTGGTTCTCTGTAGTTACCGAGAGAAGAACATTCTCATAACCAGTTCCCCAGTCCTTTGGCAAGCATTCCTAGATGCGATGCGCACGCTTGGTGAGCAGACGAAATACCATATCCGGACGACTCCTGATGATTCTCCAGGCTTCTTCTCTCCAAACATCAGCTTCCTCCACAAAAAAATCCGTGCTAAGTCCCACATACATCTCCATGCCAGAAGGATATTTGAAACTACCGTCTCTCTTTCTCTGAAGAGGCATGGCAAAGTTCTCTGTCCTGAAAACCTTCGCCGTGTCAAAGCCTCTCTTGCCATCCAGAAAGTACATGTAGCAGTGCTCACATCCTTCACTGATTTTATGGCAGCCGTGCCATGGATTCCAGATAATCATATAGTGATAATTGCTTCTATGACAAAATCTTATCCATTAAAGAGAATAGTTCCTCTTCTGTTTGATAAGGGTAAATCACGAAGTAGGGATTACCTGTAAGCATGGCTGAAAGCTGAGTCTTGCTCTTGTCATAGAAGATATGACAAGGAATACCTCTGCTCTCAGCATAAGCCAATTCATAACCCACACCAAGTGAAGGATTGCTGCACTCGGCTACCACCATGTCGCTCTCCTGAAGCCATGCTGTGTCCTGGTTGTAGATTCCAGCATCACTCATCCTGCCTTTTTCCATGAGATTGATGTCTGCCTGACCTATATGCTCGGTCAGAACGATGTCAGTGAGCTGCATATGTTCAATCATCTTTCTGTAGAGATCAGCAAAGTTTCTCCCTCCACGAATAGAACCTGCAAAATATATTTTCTTCTTCATGATTTCTGCTGCGTTAAATGTACTTATGAATAAAACAATTCTTTCCCCATTGAGGAGCCTTCCCCTCTATTTTATGATAGTCATATTGACTATGATATATTAGAATATGGCTGCAAAGGTAATAAAAAATGAGAATATCCTTGTGAATCGTTCTACTTTTTTTAGGTAATTTTCTGGTTACTTGCAGAATTATTGCGATTTTCTTGTTTGTTTCAGAAAAAATGATTAGCTTTGCAAATTATTATATTGAGTTTAAATAAACATGGGCAATGATTACAAAGATTAGGTTACAAAACTGGAAGAGCTTTAAGGACTCTACTATATATATCGATTCTTTGGGTATCCTTATCGGAACCAATGCTAGTGGTAAGTCAAATGTGTTAGATGCGTTTGCCTTTCTCCGTGCCGTGGGGGAAGGTAAGAGTCTTCTTGATGCCATCCAGACTGTTAGAGGTGGGGAAGACTGGATTATCCGTAGAGGTGAGGATTTCTTCTGTATTGAGATAGAAATAGAAATTGAAGGAAGTTATTATCTTCTTTATTTGAGAGTGATTAAACGGAATTCAGTTTTCAGTTTTGGTCCTTGTGAAATTCATCGTTTAGGTATAGAAGACGATGATGTCATTCCTGGCAAGTTTATTGATTCTGCTCGCAATATCACATGGAAAATGTATGGTGCTCCAATATTTCTAGATTTTTGGGCAAAGATATATGCTACTTTTAGAAATATCATCATTCTTGATCCTGTTCCTGCTAAGATGCGTGATTACTGCAAGATTTCAAAAGAGTTGAAGTCTGATGGTAGTAATGTAGCTGGCGTTTTATGTGCATTGGCACCTGAGGAAAAGAAGAAGGTGGAAGCACTGGTGTCTAGCTATGTTCGACCACTTCCTGAGCGTGATATTAACAAGGTGGTATCTGAGCCTGTTGGCCTGATTAAGTCGGATGCCATGCTTTATTGTTATGAGGATTGGAATCCTGAACAGCCTGTTGATGCAAGAGGTATGAGTGATGGTACGCTTCGTTTTATAGCGATTGTCGTAGCTCTTTTGACGGTTGCACCTCATAGTTTGTTGCTTATCGAAGAGGTGGATAATGGCTTGCATCCTTCTCGTGCTAAGGAGTTGGTTGATATGTTGAAGGATTTGTCACGACAGCGTCAAGTTGATGTGCTCTGTACGACGCATAATCCAGTTTTGTTAGATGAGTTAGGTAACAAGATGATTCCGTTTATCAGCTATGTTACCCGTGATGAGAATGGTGATAGTCATGTCAATCTCTTGGAAGAAAAAGAGAACCTAGCCAAATTGATGGCTTCAGGAACAATTGGTAGAATGATGGTTAATGATAAAATATAATGAAAAAGGTATTGGTGATTGATACGAGTGTACTTTGCGTTTGGCTCAAAGTACCAGGAAAGGAAACTTGTGGTCCAAGCAATGCCTTGGTTACATACGAGATGGTCTCTGAGAAAATAGAGAAAGAAAAGAAGAAAGGAACAACCTTTATCCTGCCACTGGCAACGATCATTGAGACAGGAAATCATATAGCTCATTCTTCAGGAGACAGAATGTCATTAGGTGAGGAATTTGCTCAAATCATGATTGATTCAGCTGATGAGAAATCACCATGGGCTGCATTTACTGAACAAAGCAGTTTGTGGAATCCTGAAAACTTAAAAAAGTTGGCAGAGAAGTGGAAGGTCACTGTTATAGGAGGGCAAGCTGTTGTACGGGTTGTATGAGGCACGGGAGGCGATCCGCCGGGAGGGGAGCGTCTTTCTGGTGGAAGGATATAAGGATGTGCTGGCGATGCATGCGGCGGGGTTCAGGCATACGGTGGCGTTGTGCGGGACGGCGCTTTGTACGGGGCACATTGCTTTGTTGAAACGATATACGACATCTGTCCGCGTGATGCTGGATGCCGACAAGGCGGGGCGCAAGGCGGCGGATGCGGTTGTCCCAACGCTTGCAGGCGAAGGAATGGATGCGGTGAGGATCGGGCTGCCGGAAGGGGACGATCCGGACTCGCTCTTTCGTCGGCTGGGGAGAGAGGCGTTTGCCGCTTACGTCCGTGAGGCGGTGCGGCAGACCCGGCCTTCGGAAGAACAGGTGTTGCTCGGACGCATCCGGAAAGGCATCGGGCTTTTGTCCGGTGTGGCGGAAGCGGAGAAACGGGAACGCTTGTTACGGGTGCTGGAGGATTGCCTGACGCAGTTGAAGGGCTTGTCCGTCGGTGCTTGCCGTCCGGCGACAATGGACTGGAGGTGGGTATGACCGGGACGTCGGATGATGAAGAAGGAAAATGGAAAAACCGTTCCACCACGCTCCGGAGGCTGGGACGGCAATATAGCCCAGATGTCACGCCCGAAGTGGCTTCTAGGCGCTTGAAACAGTGGATCGTCGGCAATCCCGTCCTGCTCGGACTCTTGCACGAGAACGGCTGGACGGCTTCGCGGCGGGTGCTGACGCCAAAGCAGGTGGAACAGATTGTGCGGGTCCTTGGGGAACCTTGAAAACAGAATATGAAACATAAAATAATAAAGAAAACCCTATTGACAATCGGCATTTCATTGTCGATTGTCAATTCTCATTTGTCAATCGCCCAACGCTCGTTGGGTGTTTCCGGTCTGCTGAACATCCCTTCGGCCGATATGCAGGAGGACGGTACGTTCATGGCAGGAGGCAATTACCTGCCTCAGGAGATGCTGCCTCAGGAGTGGGGATATAATTCGGGAAACTATTTCGTGAACCTGACGTTCCTGCCGTTTATGGAGGTGGCCTACCGGTGCACGTTGCTGAAGGTCGAGAGTACCGGCAAATGGAACCAGGACCGTTCGGTCTCCCTGCGTCTGCGTCCGTTGAAGGAGGGGAAATGGTGGCCGTCGGTCGTGATCGGTTCGAATGACTTGCTGACGACCGGCGAATTGAATCCTTTCCTGGATTCGGGCGGAAATCGTTATTTCTCTTCCGTCTATGCGGTCGGGACGAAGCATTTCGGTTTCTACGGCCATGATATCGGCGTGACGGTGGGAGGGCATGTGCCGTTTCGCAGCAGGAGCGAGAACAAGGGGGTGTTCGGCGGGGTGAGCTACCGTCCGGCGTTCCTGAAGCCGCTTGAGGTGATGGCGGAATATGACTCGAAGGCGGTGAACATGGGAGTGTCGGCACGGCTGTTCGACCATTTTTCCTTGTATGCCTATTGCTACGATTTCAAGACGGTGGCGGGTGGAATCCGGTATGAGCTGACGCCCCGTCAGCGTGTGTTCAACCCCGACGAGGTCCGTATGCCCTGGGACGGACGGGTGGAGCTGGTGCTGTATCCGCAGATCTCGCTGAGCAATTCGTGGCTGGACAAGATATACGGGGCGGTGATCAATATCGCTCCGGCGGTGGAGGCGCGGCTTTGGAAAGGGGCGGCTTTCACGGGGCAGGTGATCCTGCCGGTCTGGAACAATATGGTCGGGCAGATGGACTATATCCGGGCCGGGGTGCTGACCTTGAGTCAAGAGTTCGGATTGCCCGGAGGGGCGTTCGGACGGGTGACGGTCGGCAACTTCACGAACAACCGGATGGGGGCGGACCTGAAACTGCGCTATGTCACGCCGGACGACCGTTGGATGTTCGGCTTGGAAGGCGGTGTGACCGGATCGTCCACCTTCTACGAGGGCAAATGGCAGGTGTCGAATTGGAAGCGGGTGAGCGGGGCGGCGGAGGTTCGTTTCCGCGAAAGGCATTTCAATATGGATTTCAACTTGGGCGTGCACCGGTATATCTATGGCGACTATGGGGTGCGGGTGGACTGCATCCGCCATTTCGGACGGACGACGGCCGGCTTGTATGCCATGTACACGGGGGGCGAGGCGAACGGCGGTTTCCATTTTGCCGTTCCGTTGCCGCAATGGGGCAAGTCGCGCAAGGTGAGGGTGCGCCTGCCGGAATATTACCAGATGGAATATTCGGGACAGAGCGGCCTTGAATATTTCCGCCGGAAATTCGGACAGGACTACGAGACTCGGCCGGATGAGAGCAATAGTGTTCCTTATGATGGGAGGAGGGATGATTTATGAATTATTGCTGAAAAGAGAGATGGGGGATGAATATTGTATAATAAATAATATAAAGTTTTATTTTTAATGAGTATGAAAAAGAAAAATTTCTGGAGCGCAGTGCTGGCTATGGGCTTGGCTGCGACATTGAGTGTGGGATTTGTAGGATGTAGCGATGATGACGAACCGACACCTGAAATCGTGACCGATAATCCATTGGATAAGGAGGTCTACTATATCGCAGGTAAGGTGACGGAAGGAGGCAAGTCGCTGGAAGGTGTCGAGGTCAGCACGTCGGGCAAATCGGTCAAGACGGCTGCCGACGGGACGTACCAGTTGGCGATGGACAAGATCGGAACTTATGTTGTGACGTTT
>URCV01000013.1 GCA_900546445.1 uncultured Bacteroidales bacterium
AGGCTCCGGACGGTTCGTTTACTCCATCTTCGGTGGCTGCGGACGTGGCGGCGCATCGATATCCCGAGAGATTCGACAGGTTCCCTATCCCGCAGAGTGAGACTAAGAATAATACAAAGGCTCGTCAAAACAGTGATTGGTAGTGGATATGAAAAAGATAGCATTATTTATGACGGTGGCTTTCGCGCTGTTTTCCTGCGTGAAGCCGGACGAGAGGGTGCGTGATGCCTCTACGGAATTACGTTCGCTGAAGGCTTTCGTATATTACGACGAATCGAACCTCTCGAAATACGAAGAAGTGGATTTGTTAAGTGGTATGTATATAGAGGAAAAAGGTCTTGCTAGCTACACTTTTCCCGATGATGCAGAAAAATTTAACGAAAATTCATTAAAAAAATGCCGAGTGGAAGCTAGTCTCCCATCGGCGGCAAGACTCGTTCTTACCGACGAAAACGGTAAAGAAAAGAGTTGTGGATTAGAAGGTTGGCATAATTTATATAATACCTCGCTTTATTTTAATATAGTGGCGGATAACGGAGATACTAAAAATTTTAAAATACAAACCCGTTGTCAAAACTAAAAATTATTTTTATATTTGTTTCCGCATTATGAAAATTTTTAAATTATTTCCTATTGCTGCCATACTTTTTGCAGCGGTAGCGTGTAACACTAAAAACAATGACCCGGTAAAACCTGAGGTTAGTTTTTCGTTATCTGATAATAATATAGTATTGGCCGGATTAGAGCACGAAAGCGTGGTTTCCGTGGATAACAAGGCTAAGACTGTATCGATTTTCGTGGATTATGCCGATAAAGAGAACATAAAGGCTCTCGAGGTCGATTTCAAAGGTCTTGAGGAAGGTGTGGAAGTTAAGTATGCTAAGACATTTAACTATGCACAAGGTCCTCAGCAGATTACTTTCGTGAAGAGTGAGACTGAATTCGTCTACACATTCTCGGTGGAGGTGGGTCAGCCGACCATCAAATTCACTTCTTTCACCGTAGCCGGCGTAGATGCCACATCGGGAGAGTTCAAGATATCTTCCGCTATGGATCTTACTTCGCTCGTAGTCGAGTTCGTCGTTTCTCCTTCCGACACTAAAGTCTTCGTGGGAGACAAGGAGATCGCCTCAGGCGATTCTTTCGACTTTTCGGACAAGCTTAACGGCGTTACTTTCGTAGCGCGCGTGGGCTCCGTAGAAAAGACTCTTAATGTAAAGGCCGTAACTACCGGCATTTCCGAAATCAGTCGCGTATGGGGTGTATACTATAAGCCAGTAACCGAGGGGGTGGATGCGAAGTGGTTCGGCTCACAGGTATCAGGAGAGCCTAACATCATCCGTACGGTCGCCATGAACGACGAGTACGTCTTCCTTTCTAAGGATAAGGATAGCGTTAATCCTCTCGGAGGAGTTTATGCCGTAAGCATTTCGGATCCTAATTCAGTTAGAATCCTTTCTCAGAACGGACTTCCTGAAGGCACACGCTTTTTCGGCATTACTACGCTTGAGAATGCCGTAATCGCTGCCGGCTTCACTATGGGTAATGGCGCATCCTTTAAGGTATATGCGTGGGATTCCGTTACATCTGACCCTAAGACCATCATTGAATACACTACTACTTCCGATATGCGCCTGGGAGACAAGATTACTGCGGAAGGTACTTGGAACGACGGAAAGATCTGGTGCTACGATTCCAAATCCGGAAATGTGATGCTTTGCTTCACGGTTTCCGGCGGTAAGGTAAATGCTAAACCTAAGGTGATAGATCTTGAAAGCAAGATGGGTAATTACGGAACGTTCTATCCTTATAAGGATAACCAATACGTATGGGGTGGCGGCGCAGGCGTAGCCAGCACGCTCTTTACCGTGGATGGCACTATGGCTAAGGCGGAATATACTTTTCCTACCGCGACCATCGCTTCTCCTACCCACGGCATCAGGTTCTTCACCTTTAACGAAGAGAACTATATGGCTTATGTAGTTCTGCGTAATAATTATAGTGACGGGCAGTTTAGGGTATCTCCTCTTACTCGTGAAACTCTTGCCGAAAGCATCGACGCCCTCGAGAAGTCATATGCCTTCTATCTGGGTGACCCTAATGCTAAGGAAGACGGTGTTTATATAAAGAATGCTAACGGAAGTGGCGAGGGAGCACTGCGAATGATAAACGGAAAGCTTTATTATGCTGCCTTCGTTACCGGAACGGGATTATCATTGTTTGAAATTAAATAAAATTTTTATACGTACTTATTAATAACATTATTTCTATGAAAAAGAGTCTATTATTGATTCTCGGTGCAGCGATGCTGTTTGCAGGATGCGCCAAAGATTTGACCAGTGATCTGGACAATCTTACAAGTAGGGTCGACCAGATCGAAAAGCAGGTCGAGTCTAACAAGAAGGCTATTGAAGCCCTTCAGAAAGCTAATTTCATCTCTAAGGTAGAACAGACCGCTACAGGTTGGTCAGTTACTTTGAGCGATGGTTCTGTTCTTGCTCTTTATAACGGTGCAGCAGGTGCTGACGGAAAGCCGGGCGCAGATGGTAAGGACGGTGATGCTTTCTTCAAGTCAGTAGAGGTTAAGGATGGTATGGTCATCTTCACTCTTACTGATGGAACTACTTTTGAGGTTCCTCTTATGCAGGAGTTTGCCATCTCTTTCGATTCGAGAGAAATTGCTGTCGAACCGGATACGGAGGTTAAGATTCCTTTTACTATCGTAGGTAAGACCGCCGAGACCGAAGTTTATGTTCTTGCAAGTGGCGCTTATGAGGCCAGGATTAAAGGTGACGCAGTAATCGTTAAGATTCCTTCAGTGATTACTAACGATGCCGTTCTTCTCGCAGCTGATAATGGTCACGGTAAGACTTCCATCAAGTCCCTTAATTTCGAGAAGCACGCATTTGAAGTAGGTGAATATAATGGTGTTGCTTACTTCTGGGGAAGCGAGGCTAAGTTCAAGGTGACTTCAAACGTAGCTTATTCAGTTACTACAAGCGTTCCTTGGATAGAGGTAGTCAGCACTAAGGCAGTAGTTGATAATACTGTTACCGTTAAAGTTCTTCCTTCTCCTTGTGCTTATACACGTACCGGTGAGGTTTATGTAAGGGATGCTTTCGATAACGTAGTTCAAACCGTCAAGATAGCTCAGGGTGGAACATCTCCTGTAATGGTATTCAATACCGGTTACAAGACTATCGCAGAAGCTATCGCAGGCGTGGCTGATAACGCAGACGTAAAGACCAATGGTTATGTAGATATCGCCATTTCAGAAGCTCAGGCTCCTATCGAAGAGATAATCGCCATTCCTGAAAGCGATATGAAATGGGTTGTCCGTGTTCGCTCTATCGGTGGTGGTAAGGCTGAAAACTGTGTCGTTCGTGGTATCGACGTTCGTAATACCGAACTTGAGGTTAAGGACATTACTATCGAACCTGCAGTGGCATTCAAGGGCAATCGTCCTCTTGCAAAGGAAGGCGATAAATATGGTATAGGCTATTTTTCAAATGCATATGGTCTGTGTGTCGAGCAGGATGCAAGTAAGCCTATTAACGTTAAGAACGTTATCTTTAAGGTCAGCGACGAATTGGTAGCATATGGTGCAGCTACGCTTCTTTATGTTTGTCCTTCTACCGGACTCGTAACTCTCGACGGATGTCAGATCGACGGACGTGGCTCACGTATCTCTCAGATCTACGGAGGTAATGTCAAGTTCAATGCTTGCCGTATCGCTAATGGCTATTCAAGCTATGCCGTACGTGTCGGCGATGCTAACGCTCATCTGTTGATGACGAACAATACCATAGACACTCCTAAGGTTGTCGATATTTATAAGACTATTGCTGCTACGTCTACCATTACTCTCGGTGAGAATGGCGTAGACAATAACCGTTACTCAGAGAAGGTGACCGTAAAGGCAGTGGATCCTCAGAAAGAAGGTGTTACCGTTACTATCGGTAAAGCTGCAGAGGCTGGTACAGTAGCCCTTAACGGAGTTTTCACATACGCGACGGTTCAGGAAGCTATCGATGCTGCTAAGGCAGGTGATGTCATCACTATCGGCGAGCAGGAATACGCTGAAAACGTTAAGATTAATAAGAATGTAACTATCCAGGGTAAGAACCGCGAGACCTCAATCATCGCAGGTAATATGGAGATCGCTTCAGGCGTTACCGTTAAGAATCTTACCGTTAAGGAGAAAGCAGGTGTGACTAATGCGGATCTTAAATATGCCGGCGGTAGTTATGCTTGGGGACACAAGTTCCTCTTCCGTGTAGAGAATGGTGCATCTGGTGTTCTTCTCGAGAATGCTAACGTTATCGCCGATGATAACGATGCTACGGCAGATTTTATGAACTCAGTTTCTACCATTTGGATTTCACAGGCTTGGGATGTGACTATCAGAAATTGTAAGATCGTAACTACTGCAGATGGTGCATACTGCCCTAATCAGACTTACGATTCCAGAAATGTCGTATTTGAAGGAAATGAGTTCGTAGGTGGCGGTCAGAAGGAATGGTCTATTCGCGTAGCTGCTGCTTCTGATGTTATCATTCGTAACAATACCTTCCATTCTAAATATGCTATCGACGTGCTTAATACATTCAAGGGTGTTCTCACTTTGGGTGATGGTAAGACCGATAATAACATCTATGCTTCTGAAGTAGAGGTAGCTCTTAACGGAGACAAAGAAGCCAGACTTGAAGCAGGTGCCATGTTCTTCCCTACAGAGGTCGTTTTCGGAAAGAAGGAAACTGTAGTTATCGAGCCGGTTTGGGAGAAACTCTGGTCAGCTAATATCGATGCACTCGGTATCAACGACTCTCGTGGTTTCGCTATGTGGAACGGTGAGGTTCTTTGTGGTGTAGCTGCAGGTGACAAGGGTGAAGGCTCTCCAGCTCCGTATGTAAGCTCATATCCTATGGTTACCGTTGCCAATGGTGCTGTTTCCAAGACACTTGCCACTCTTACCGAAGGTGCAGGATTTACCGGTTGGGTAACTGGCGTAACAGTAGTGGAGAACGCCGGAAAGCAGGATCTTATCGCTTGCGGCGTGGTAGCTACAGGTAATAAGTGGGCAGCTACTAACTACGATTTCTATGTATATCATTTCACAAGTCCTGATGAATACGAAATAGCTCTTAAGTGGACTATGCCTGAGGCTGAGGCAGAGCGTGTCGGAGATTACCTTTCATTCCGCGGAACTTGGCAGGATGGTGAGATCCTCGTCTGTGCTGCTAACAATACCGGTAAGAATGTTTACTCATTCGCAGTTAAGGATGGCGTAGTAGCTAAGGAGCCTGTCAAGATAGCTCTTGATGCTGATATTATGAGTAAGAAGAACGGTACAGCCGGTATCTATCATTACAAGGGAGATCAGTACATCATCACTTCAGAAGGCTTGGCTCCTGTCGTAGTAAAGCGCGAGGCAGACAAATTCTCTTATGTAGCTACAATGGATATGACTAACTTCGTAGCTGAGGATAAGGCTACTAAGGTTATTCGTACTCCACAGTTCGTAACCATTCGTGGTAAGGAGTATATGATATTCTTGCACACTAACTATGCAAGCTCTAGCTCCAATGGTGGTTGGGTATGCGTTCTTCCTGTTAAGAATGAGAACCTCGCTGAGAGCCTTCAGAAAGTCGAGGCTTCAGACATCAAGATGATGCGGATTCCTATCTCTGCAACTGCTGCAGGTAATGGATTTGCCGGACTTGGCGTAGAAAAGGACGGATATGGATGTAATATCGGTTATGGTCTTCGTCATGGTGAAATCGGTGTCATCAAGTTCATTCCATAATGAGAAATCATAAGTTGTAAGTTGATTATTTGGGGTCGGCCGCAGGGTCGACTCCTTTTTTGTGCTGATTATTTTTATTATTTTTGTCTCTTTCAAAAGTCACTTATGATAGCACGCTTTATGATACCTTTGCTTCTCTCTTCAGCGGTAGCCATTTCGCTATTCTCCTGCACGCCTACATCTGTCTCTCCGGATACTCCTGACCCGGAAAAGCCTATCCCAGATGCGGTGGAGCCGAAGATAGTGTCCGCTCGACTCTCAGAATACCCTAAGGCCGTGCTGACCATAGACGAAAAGACGTCCGCCGTAGATGCCGAGCTTCCTTTCGGCTCTATCTTAGGAAGCGCCACTTTAGAGATGGACCTCGCAGAGGGCTGTAAGAGCGATCCCGTATCGGGCTCGTCGGTAGACCTCAGAAAGACTTTCCCCATTTTCGTCACCGCTTCTAACGGAGCATCTCGCAAGTATACCTTCTCGGCGCGCGTAGCCGCTTCGGATATAGTGAAAATCAAATGGTTTGAACTGAAAGACTATTATATAAGAGCTGAGCTCGACGGCTCGGACTATCTTTTTACCCTGCCTTACGGTGCCGATTTGAAAAATCTCAAGATAGATCTCGCTACGGACTATAAGCTTACTACGGAGCCTGACATCGCTTCCGGAATAGATCTCAGCGAACCTCGTGAAATAAAGGTATATGCCGAAGACGGAAAGACCTTTAAGGTCTATACGCTGAAAGCGCGTCATTTCGCTAAGGATGTGGGCGTGAGGGGCGTGTATCTGCCTTCGCCGTCACACACGTCGTCATTCAGCAACTACGCTAACCTCTGCGAGTCTATGGATTTGCTCCAGGAGCTTAACTTCAATTGCCTGTATGTATGCGCGTGGGCTGCTACGAAAACCGCTTGGCCGAGCGAAGTGTTGCTCGCTAACTCCACCTACTCCGATGTGACTTCTCTTAATATGTATCGCTCCTATACCGGAGGAAGCGGAGATGCCATCGCCGATATGATAAGCGAAGGTCATAAGCGCGGCATAAAGGTAGTGCTGTGGTTTGAGTACGGATTCATGCATAAGGTGGGCTCGGTCGATATGAACGACCCGCTGCTTGCCAAGCATCCGGACTGGATAGGACTTAATAGCGGAGGAGGATATTGTAACTATAACGGGACCGATTTCTATCTAAACTCTTTTAGCTCCGAAGTGCAGAAGTTTATGATAGACCTCGTCGTGGAGGCCGTAAGACGCTATCCTGAACTCGACGGCATACAGGGCGACGACCGCCTACCGGCTTCTCCTATAAATGCAGGCTATAATAAGGAAACCGTTGATGCCTATATGACGCAGACCGGAAAACCTTATCCGTCAGATAATAAGAATAAGGATTGGCAGGCGTGGAAATTGGCAAGTCTTAATCGCTTCGCCCTGGATTTGCACGATGCCGTGAAGGCCGAAAGGCAGAGTTGTATGGTGTTTTTCGCACCGAACAAATACCCGTGGGCTTGCAATAATCTAAGCCAGGATTGGCCATCGTGGGTGAAGAGCGGGGCTTGCGAGTTCCTGACCGTCCAGTGCTATGTCACGGCCAATTATGAACGTGACGTGGATTCTCAGATCGCCTATATGAAGGCGAACACTTCTAAGAATATCTTCCAGCCGGCGATGATTTTGAAGAACGGGGCTAATCTTATGAGTCCTCAGATGCTTTCCGAGCAGCTTTGCCACAATCGTAAGGCGGGCACTATGTGCGAGGCGCAGTTCTGGTTCGATGGCTTGTGGAATGAGGACATCCGGAAGATGTTCAAGCTGTTTTATTCTTATCCTGTGGAATTTCCCGAATTATAATTAACAAAACTATATTTTTTATGAAGAAAACATTATTTGGTATTTTCCTCGTTGTAATGGGGCTCGTTTCGTGTAATAAAAACACGTACGACGTTCTTATCGTAGGCGGTGGTGCTTCCGGTACTATGGCAGGCCTTCAGGCTGCCCGTATGGGAAGTAAGGTTATGATCGCCGAGGAGACAGTGTGGATAGGCGGTATGCTTACATCTGCCGGAGTAAGCGCCATAGACGGTAACTATCGACTTCGCGGAGGACTTTTCGGCGAGTTTACAGATGCTCTGGCAGAGCATTATGGTGGCTATGAGGCTCTTAAGACAGCCTGGGTAAGTAACATCATGTTCGAGCCGTCAGTAGGTGAGGCTATCTTCGAGCAGAAGGTCGCTGCCGAAAAGAATATCACGCTTTGTAAGGAGTGGCGTTTCGAAAGCGCTCAGAAGACGAAAAAGGGATGGACAGTCATTTTCTCTACTCCGGAAGGAAAGAAATCCATCGACACTCGTATTCTCATCGACGGAACCGAGCTCGGCGACGTGGCTAAGGCTTGTGGCATCAAGTACCATATAGGATTCGACCCTAAGTCCTATACAGGTGAGAAGATGGCTTTCGAGGATGCCAGAAATATAGTTCAGGACCTTACTATGGTAATGACTCTCAAGGACTACGGCCCGGGAGCCGATATGACTATCGAAAAGCCTGAAGGATACGACATCAATAACTACGTAAACTGCTGTATCAACCCTCTCAACACTTATTTCGAGAAGAACCAGAGGCAGTGGTCGCCGGAGATGATGCTTTCTTATGGTCAGCTTCAGAACGGCAAGATAATGATAAATTGGCCTACCGAAGGAAATGACTTCTATGCTAATGTCATCGAGATGAATCGCGAGCAGAGAGATTCGGTCATCGCTCAGGCGAAGCTCCGCACTCTCGGATTCCTGTATTTCATACAGACCGAATTGGGCTACAAGAATCTGGGCCTCGCAGATGACGAGTATCCTACGGAGGACAAATTGGCATTCTTCCCATATCACAGGGAGAGTCGCCGCACCGAGGGTGAATATCTGTTCACTGTCGACGAGGTGGAGAACAGGTACGATTTTAAGGGCTACAGGACCGGTGTGGCAGTGGGCGATTACCCTGTAGACCATCACCACTATGCCTGCCCTGAGTGGAAGACTTATGCTCACTTGTGGTTCGCTCCGGTTCCTTCATTCACGCTGCCTGTAGGTACTCTCGTGCCGCTTGGCGTGGAGGATTTCATAGTGGCTGAGAAGTCCATCAGCGTGTCTAACTTGGTAAATGGTACTACACGTCTTCAGCCTGTGGTTTGCGAAATAGGTCAGGCGGCAGGTACCATCGCGGCTCTTGCAGTGAAGAATGGCTGTGCAGTTCGCGACGTCAAGGTTAGGGATATTCAGAAAGCCCTTCTCGATGCTGGTGCTTATCTGCAGCCATATCTCGACTTAAGTAAGGATGATCCGGATTTCAAGATGCTTCAAAGAATAGGATGTACGGGCATTTTGCACGCCATAGGCAAGAATGTGGATTGGGCTAACCAATCGTGGATGCGCATAGGCGACACCCTTATTTGGGACGACCTCTACCTCGATGAGTATTATGGGGTAGCTCATAGCGATTCGAAGGAAGCTGTAAAGACAAGCGAGTTTGTAATCTTGCTTTCCGCCCTGTCGCGAAAGATGCCTGAAGACGTGACGGCGATAACCGGCATAGAGCCTTCCGAGGAGCAGACTCTGTCGCGACTCGATGCGGCGCGCGCCATTGACACTCTCCTCCATCCGTTTGATCGCGATGTGGATTTCAAGGGCAATTTGAAATAATGTGGTTTTATGGGCTGGGCACTGCGCTCGGCCCTTTATTTTACGAGATATGTCATTTATAGAAGATAAAATTGTCTGTCAGGCACTTACTTTCGATGATGTGCTGCTCGTGCCTTCCTATTCGGAGGTGTTGCCTCGGGATGTTTCCTTGAAGACGAGGTTTTCCCGTCACATAGAATTGGCGGCTCCTTTAGTGTCTGCGGCTATGGACACCGTTACGGAAAGTCCTATGGCCATAGCTATGGCCGAATGCGGAGGAATCGGTGTCATTCATAAGAATATGTCTGTGGAATGTCAGTCCGAGAATGTCTCTAGGGTAAAGGCCCGTAATCTGCAGGTGGCTGCCGGCGTAGGTATTACCGATAATGTTCTGGAACGCGTTCATGCGCTTGTGGACGCAGGAGTCGACGCCGTGGTGCTGGATTCGGCTCACGGTGATTCCCAGGGTGTGGTGAATGCCTTGAAGAAGATAAAGGGCGTATTTCCTCAACTTGACGTGGTGGTGGGTAACATCGCCACGGCTTCCGCTGCCGTAAGGCTCATAAATGCCGGCGCAGATGCGTTGAAGGTGGGAATTGGCCCGGGCTCCATATGTACGACCAGAGTGGTTTCCGGAGTGGGAGTTCCGCAGATTACTGCCATTTATGAAGTCGCTCAGGCAGCACGCTGGTCGGGAGTTCCTGTCATTGCAGACGGTGGCATGCGCTATTCCGGCGATGTGGTGAAGGCACTTGCGGCCGGTGCCGATTGCGTGATGCTGGGCTCAATGTTCGCAGGAACGGACGAGGCTCCGGGCGAGATTTTCGAGGAAAACGGATGTAAGTACAAGTCTTATAGGGGTATGGGCTCACTTGGTGCTATGCGTGCCGGGTCAAGCGATCGCTATTTCCAGAGCGGGGCCAAGAAGCTGGTTCCGGAAGGCGTGGCAGCGAGAGTTCCATATAAGGGAAGTGTTTCCGACATTGTATTTCAGATAATTGGCGGTATTCGTTCCGGTATGGGGTATTGCGGTGCAGAGAACATTGCGGCCCTGCAACAGGCGCGTTTCGTGCAGATAACCGCGGGCGGGTTGGCCGAAAACCATCCGCACGACGTAACGATTACAGAAAAGGCACCAAATTATAATAAGTAGATGGAAAAGATATTGATAATAGATTTCGGGTCGCAGTACACTCAGCTTATCGCCCGCAGAATCAGGGAGATGCAGGTGTATTGCGAGATAGTTCCCTTTAATAAGTATAGTCCCGGGCTGCTCGCAGGCGACGTTAGGGGAGTGGTGTTGAGCGGAAGCCCTTGCTCCGTAGCCTCTCCGGATGCTCCTCGCATCGACTTGAGCGGGATAAGGGGCGTCCTGCCTCTGCTCGGCATTTGCTATGGCGCGCAGTATTTGGCCAATCTGGGCGGTGGCATGGTCGAAAAGTCCCCGACTCGCGAGTATGGACGTGCGGAATTGGTCTCCTTGAAACAGGACGATTCGCTTCTTGCCGGCCTTAAGCGGGGCTCTGTCGTCTGGATGTCGCACGGAGACACCATTACTTCAGTCCCGGACGAATTTGAGACAATAGCTTCTACGGCCGACGTGCCTGTGGCGGCGTTCCATATCGTCGGTGAGAATACTTGGGGCATTCAGTTTCATCCCGAAGTGCATCACAGCGAACAAGGAGCATTGCTCTTGAAAAACTTCGTTATGGGAGTGTGCGGATGCCGGGCAGAGTGGACGAGTGAGTGTTTCGTAAGCCAAACGGTTCGCCTTCTTAAGGAGCAAATAGGTGAAGATGAGGTGGTTATGGCGCTTTCCGGCGGAGTGGATTCCACGGTGGCAGCGGTTCTTCTGAATCGTGCTATAGGCGACAGGCTTCACTGTATCTTTGTGGATTCGGGTCTTATGCGAAAGAATGAGGCTGCCGAAGTGCTTGCTTCGTATAAGGGTATGGGACTTAATGTCCGTGGAGTGGATGCTTCTCAGAAGTTCTTGGAAGATTTGGCCGGAGTGACCGACCCTGAGCAGAAGCGTAAGATTATAGGACGTGATTTCGTGGAGGTGTTTACCGAGGCGGCGTCCGAATTGAAGGGTGTGAAGTGGTTAGGACAGGGGACCATCTATCCCGATGTGGTGGAGTCCGCTAAGGTAAATGGCACTGCGGTGGTGATCAAGTCGCACCATAACGTGGGTGGCCTTCCGGAGAATATGTCCCTGAAGGTAGTGGAGCCGCTGCGTCTTCTTTTTAAGGACGAGGTGAGAAAGGTAGGACTGGAATTGGGCATAAGTCCTTCACACATAGGCAGACATCCTTTCCCTGGACCTGGACTTGGCATTAGAATAGTAGGAGAGGTGACTCCTGAACGGGTTCGTATCCTTCAGGAAGTGGACAGTATCTACATAAATATCCTTCGTGAAGAAGGACTGTACGATAAGGTGTGGCAGGCCGGAGCGATATTGCTTCCTATAAATAGCGTCGGGGTGATGGGCGACGAGCGTACCTATGAAAGCTGCGTAGCACTTCGCGCCGTGACTTCAGTCGATGGTATGACGGCCGATTGGGCTCGTCTGCCTTACGAGGTCCTCGCACGGCTTTCGAACGAGATTATAAACAAAGTTCGTGGCGTTAACCGCGTAGTCTACGACATCTCTTCCAAACCGCCTGCAACTATCGAGTGGGAATAAAAAATTAGGTCGACCGTAATGGTCGACCTAATTTTTAGCGTTTCATATATTTCTTAAGGTATGGCGTTATCCAGTCGGCGTAGCGCATCATCCCCAAGTCGGTGAAGTGGATGTTCTCCACGAAAGCTTCCGCGTCGTGTCCTACCATGTCGTCGGACTTGAGGAAATAGATCCGTTTTTCGCCCTGTTTTTTAAGCTTTTCGAAAAGCTCCCTTTGAGCGGCGTTCTTTTTGTCCACCTCTGTCTTCGCGTGAGAGTCCCACTCGTAGTGAGCGAAGTAAGGGTCTTCCAAAAAGAGAATAGGCACGTCCGGATGGGCGTCGCGAACTATTCTGAAGAATTGCTCGCCTTTTTCGCGGATAAGGTAGTCGTATGCGTTAGGCACATAGTCGAAAACGAAGATGGCAGGGTCTTCCACCGAGGCCATAAGCTCGGCTATCTCCATATCCAGCAGGGCATTGCCGCTAAATCCGAGGTTAATGACCTCGCGGTCCAGCCTACGTGCGAGAATGTTCGTGTAGGCCATACCGGGACGATTGGCACATCCTCCCTGGAGTATGGAAGTTCCGTACATCACGATAGGTCTTTCCGTGCGAGGCGACTCCACTTTCGGATGCTCGATGCAGGCAGTGGAATCCACGCCTATCTCGAGGCTGCTGATTCCGTCGTAGAGAGGCAGGTAGAGCATATATTCCGTCGGCACTCCCTTCAAGTTTCCGACTACTTTCGTCTCGGTGGTCTTGTCGCTTGGGTTAGGCTTGGCAGCGGCGATGAATCTCCATTCACCCTTGTCGTTCAATCCGTAGAGGTCGAGTCCGCGTGTGCCGACAAGTGTCTGATGGTTCATCATATTGCCGAACTTGGCAGTCCAGCGGCACCAGATATTCTTCGAATCAGTGTTGAATCGGATGTAGAGGCCCGCGCTGTTTCGTCCCAAATACCACACCGCATCGCGGCTTCTTCCTTCGAATTCGGCCGGGAGACGCTCGTAACGCTCTTTCGTATCCTCGCGAGCCTTTCCGTAGAGGGGGAGTGAATCGGCGTTAACATAAACCTGTGCATAAGAAGATGCGGCGCTGCCGAGAAGTAGTGCCGCTATTAAGGTAAGTGATTTATTCATAAGGAGTAAATGGCATCTGCCAATCCATTATCGTAGCTATATATGGAGCCATTATGCTCGCTATCTTGCGATGTCCCTTGTAATTAGGGTGATAAGAAGCGCCCAGGTCGGTAGTGTTGTTGTGTGCCTGTGCATTGATTTCTGCGGCATAGACTCCGCTAAGCCCGCATCTTTCCACGGCCATCTTTACCCACGCGCCTACGGTCTCGTCATTCTTACAAGCTACGCAGAGGATAGGAACATCTCCGTGGAATTCCCTGACTTTCATGATGAGAGCCTTGTATCCTTCGCACCAACGCGAGAGCGATGGCTGCTTGCCGGTAGAAAAGTCGTTACCGCCCAGGTAGATGACTACTATGTCAGGAGTGTATGTCGGAGTCCACGGGGTCTCTGCGAATTGGTCGAAGGTCTGGCCGTAGAGCTTTACCATATTCTCGTGCTTGTTAAAATCGTCGTAGTTGCGGACTACACCCCTTCCGCTGTGACTGATGTGCACTGCTTCGGCATCGAAGTATCTGGCCAATATGTCCGCGTAGGTGAGTGAAGGATTCTCCTCTTCAGGAAGGAAAGGAGAGGTCTCTGCAGGAGCTTCCGTGCCGTAACCGCAAGTGTATGAATCGCCTATGAACTCGATGATTCTGCCCTTGCCCTTAGGTGCGTCGAGGAATTGGCCGTCGGTAATGAGCTCGTGGATGGTCAGGCAACCCTGCTCCGCTTCCGTTCTCTTCTGGAAAACTACCTCGTGAACGCCTTTCTTCCCTTTGAAAAGGGTAAGAGTGGTGTCTCCCTCTACGCAGAGAGTGGCATCCTGGTGGGCGCATTGAGCTTTGTCTACCCAGATGTTAAAGTAGTCCTTATGGCTGTCTGAACATTTGATTTTCAGAGTGCTGCCCTTGAAGCGGACTCTTAAGGTGGTGGCGCTCCAGTCGAAGCGAACCGTTCCTTCTTCCGTGTTAACTTCGGTACGGCCTATGTATGACACTTTCGCATCTGTGGCCTTAATGGTATGTGCGCTACAAATGGCGCACGAAAACAGCGCTATGGCTGCAAGTAGTAGTGTTTTTTTCATAATTACAAAGATACGAAATATATTGCTTCGATTTGCACCGACCACATAAAATGCGTAAATTAGAGGCTTAATTGAAAAACAGAATACTTAAATACTATATGAGCACTGAAATTAATTTTAAGGAGTTGGCTTCTCAATATGAGAAAGAGCTCCGCGAGAATTGTCTGCCTTTCTGGCTTAACCATTCCATTGACAAAGAGTTTGGCGGTTACTTCACCTGTCTGAATCGCGATGGAAGTGTTTACGACACCGACAAATTCATCTGGCTTCAGGGTCGCGAAGTGTGGCTTTTCGCTATGCTTTATAATAACCTCGAGAAGAACCAGGAGTGGCTTCAGACCGCTATCGACGGTGCTGAATTCCTAAAAAAGTATGGTCACGACGGAAATTATGATTTTTATTTTTCCGTAACCCGCGAGGGTAAACCTATCGTTCAGCCGTATAACATCTTCTCGAACACTTTCGCTTGTATGGCATTTGCCCAGCTCGCCAAGGCTACAGGCAGTGAAGAGTATGCAGAAATCGCCAAGAAGACCTTCGAGCGCATCCTCGCGCGCCGCTCCAATCCTAAGGGACAGTGGAACAAACTCTATCCGGGAACCCGTCCTATGAAGGATTTCGCCCTTCCTATGATTATCTGTAATATGGCTCTCGAAGTAGAGGATATCATTAACGATCCTGCTCTTATCGACAAGACCATCGACGAAAGCGTACACGAGATCGTGGACGTGTTCTATCAGCCGGAACTCGGTGTGATTATGGAGAACCTCGCACCGGACGGCTCGCTGATTGACTGCTTCGAAGGACGTAGGGTTAATCCTGGACACGACCTCGAGGCCATGTGGTTCCTTATGAACATCGGTATCCGTCGTAACGACCGGAAACTTATCGACAAGGCCGTGGAGATTTCACTCAGCGTAATCAAATATGGTTGGGACGAGAAATACGGCGGCATCTTCTACTTTATGGACCGCAAGGGCTATCCTACACAGGAACTCGAATGGGATCAGAAACTCTGGTGGGTTCACCTCGAGAGCACCATCGCTATGATCAAGGGCTATCAGCTTACAGGAAACGAAGAGTGCCTCGAGTGGTTCAAGAAGTTGAACGACTATATGTGGGCTCACTTCAAAGACCAGGAATATCCTGAATGGTATGGCTACTTGAACCGCCGCGGAGAGGTGCTCCTCCCTCTTAAGGGCGGTAAGTGGAAAGGCTGTTTCCATGTTCCAAGAGGCCTCTATCAGATTTGGCAAATTCTCGAAACTCTTAAATAAAAAAATATCATAACATCAACTTTCTTTTAAACAAAACTAATATTATGAAAAGAATCCAGACCGCCCTTTTCGCCTTATTGGCGACCTTATGTTTCGTAGGTTGCAAATCGGGCGAAAAAAGCTATCTGAATGACAAGTTATATGAAACTCCGGGAATGGGACAGGCCCTGCCTATCAGGGCCACTTTCCTGGATGAAGTCAGCTGGGACATTCCTCACCAGAACTGGGGCGTAAAAGAATGGGACAAAGACTTCCAGTGTATGAAGGATATGGGCATAAACACCGTGGTTATGATCCGCAGTGGCCTCGGAAGATGGCTCGCAGCTCCATTCGAGTCAGTCCTTAGCGCTAATCCGAACGCCATCTATCCACCTGTCGACTTGGTAGAGATGTTCCTCACATTGGCCGACAAATACGATATGGCATTCTTCTTCGGAACTTACGATTCGGGCCAATGGTGGCACGAGGGAGAGTACCAGAAGGAAATCGACGTGAATAACGCTCTCATCGACGAGGTTTGGGCCAAGTATGGCCACCACAAGAGCTTCCAGGGATGGTATCTTAGCCAGGAGGTTAGCCGCAGGACTAAGAACATCGCCAAGATTATGGCTGGTGTGGGCAAGCACGCTAAAGAAGTGTCAGGCGGTCTTCCTTGTATGATTTCTCCTTATATTCACGGAGTTAAGACAGATCAGGTTATGTGGGGCGACACTGCTACCAGCGTGGAGACTCACGAGCAGGAGTGGAATGAGATTCTCAGCGACGTTCAGGGTGCAGTGGACATCCTCGCATTTCAGGACGGGCAGGTAGAGCTTTGGGAACTGTACGACTATCTCTGTGTAAACAAGAAACTTGCAGACCGTTACGGCATGAAATGCTGGACTAACGTGGAGAGCTTCGACCGCGATATGCCGATTCGTTTCCTCCCACTCAAATGGGAAAAGCTTCTCTATAAGTTGGATGCAGCTCGTCGTGCAGGTATGGACGACGTGATTACATTTGAGTTCAGCCACTTTATGAGCCCTAACTCATCTTACACTCAGGCCGGTCACCTTTACGACCGTTACTGTGATCATCTAGGAATTAAGAACAAACACTATAGCAAATAATGCGTAAAACAGTTCTTTGGGCCATAGCGGCCATAGCATGCATCGCTTCGTGCACTTGCGACAAGGACGTAAAGTCCGCAAGTGCTTTGGCGAAGCGCATAATGGGACCTCAATCGAAATCGATAGTTTTCGAAAAGATAGACTCCGAAAAAGACGTGTACGAACTCGAATCCGTGAAGGGTAAGGTTCATATCCGCGCTAATAATGCCAATTCTATGGCTGTCGGACTCAATCGTTACCTCCAAGAGTTCTGCCTGGCGAGTGTCAGCTGGTATGACTATAATCCGGTAGAATTGCCGAAAAGCCTGCCTTCAGTCGAGGGTAAGGTCAGGGCCGAAGCGAACGTCGACGCACGTTTCTTCCTGAACTACTGCACCTACGGCTACACTATGCCGTGGTGGAAGTGGGAGCAGTGGGAGCGTTTCATCGACTGGATGGCACTGAACGGAGTGAATATGCCATTGGCCATTACGGGCCAAGAAGCCGTTTGGCAGAAAGTTTGGGAAAAGTTCGGCCTCTCGGACGAGCAGATTCGTTCTTTCTTCACCGGACCGGCGCATCTGCCTTGGCAGAGAATGTGTAATCTGGATTATTGGCAGGGACCGCTTCCGCAGAGCTGGATTGACGGCCAAGCCCGTCTCCAGAAGCAGATTGTGAAGCGCGAGCGCGAGTTGAATATGACCCCGGTGCTCCCGGCATTCGCAGGACACGTTCCGGCTGAATTGGCAGAAGTCATTCCTGAAAAGTTAGATACGTTCAGGGTGAGCTATTGGGGTGGATTCGCCGACAAGTATCGCTGCACCTTCCTCAGCCCTATGGACAAGCACTTCGCCGAGATTCAGAAGGCTTATCTCGAAGAGCAGACCAAGCTCTACGGTACGGACCATATCTATGGTGTCGATCCTTTTAACGAGGTGGACGCTCCTTTCTGGGACCCGGAGACACTCGCGAAGATCTCAAAGGGTATCTACGAGAGTATGACGGCAGTGGACCCGGAGGCTATCTGGCTGCAGATGGGTTGGCTTTTCTATGCTGACGAGACTCACTGGACCGACGAGAACATCAAGGCTTACCTTACTGCAGTGCCTAAGGGAAAGATGATTATTCTCGACTACTACTGCGACTTCACTCAGATATGGAAGCGCACTGAAAGCTTTTATGGTCAAGACTTTATCTGGAGTTACCTCGGTAATTTCGGAGGCATGACCGGCATCGAGGGCGACTTCCACCAGAACGATGAGTGGATGCAGGAGACTATGGATAATGCAGGTCCGGGATTCATTGGCCTGGGATGTACTCTCGAAGGCTTCGGCGTAAATGAGCCGGTCTACGAGGCAGTGCTCGCAAAGGCTTGGAATACAGGAAGAACTCTCGACGAATATATCGATAACATAGCCGACAGACACCTCGGCAGGGTAGATGCCGATTACAGGAACTTCTGGCATATCATAGCCGATAAAGTCAGTGTGTCTCACCCTGTTACGGGAAGTGCAAGTATGGTGAACGCCCATCCTAACCTCGAAAAGAGGTGGCACTGGACGACCGTCTTTGCGCGCGGATACGACACAGCCGAGCTGGACAAGGCTTGGGAACTGCTTCGCGGCATCGAGGGCGAGAGCTCGTATCTCGCTTACGATAAGGCCAATGTCCATCGTCAGGTGCTTTGTAACCGCACCGAGGCCGCACGCGACCGCTTCACCGCCGCCTATAAGGCCGGAAACCGCGAGGAGATGTTGGCTGCCAAGCAGGCATTCCTCGACTTGTGCGACGAGATAACCGCAGTGCTCAAGACGCGCCGCGAGTTCTCGCTCGATGATTGGATTTCGGACGCACGCAGTTGGGGCCACACCGAAGAGGAGAAGGCCTACTTCGAGATGAACGCCCGCACCTTGATTTCAGTTTGGGGCGATTCCTTCCACCTTTGGGATTATGCCAATCGTGACTGGGATGGTCTCGTAGATACTTATTACAAAGTGAGATGGGAGAGATTCTTCGATGCGGTAATCGCTGCATTCGATGCCGGAGAGCCATTCGTGAACTCTTGGAGTACCGGATATGTGAACAGCACGGCGTCGGGAACAGCAAGCGGAGTGGAAGGACGCGCTCTCCAGTTCGACAAGGATATTTGGAAATTTGCCTGCGAGTGGGCGCAAGTAAGAGAATAAAATGAAAAAGATAGTAGTATTATTATCGGGTGTTTTGGCATTGGCCGCTTGTGGAAGTCATTCCACAAGCGAGCCGGTGGCTACATCTCCCGACGGAAGGATTAAAGTAAGCGTACAGACGGAAGGCGGACAGCTCTCCTATAGCATCTCTCAGGATTCTGAGATCTTGATAGTGCCTTCGAAACTGGGTTTCGAACTTATGGGAGGAAACATCTTGGGCGACAATACCGAGATTTTGAGCGTTACGCATTCTTCTCATAAGGAGACTTGGGAAACCGTATGGGGAGAAAGTCGTCTGATAGAAGACAATCATAACTCCATGATAGTGCACACGGCCCATCTGGACGTGGAGTTCAGGGTCTTCAATGACGGTGTAGGATTCAGATACATCTTCCCGGACGATTTGGGAGAGTTCCGAATCAGGGAAGAACTCACCGAGTACAAATTTGCCCGTGCCGACCACAAGATATGGTGGATGCCACGCAGCGAACCTTACTATGAAGCCTACGGTAATCATACTACTTTCGACGAGATAGACTGTGCGTATACTCCGGTCACCATTACCGGAGCCGACGGCAGGTTCTATTCCATCCACGAGGCTGCTCTTTTGGATTTCGCGAAGGTTAACTTGGTGGGAAGCGATGCTTCTACCTTGAAGACATCCCTTACCAAATGGTCGGACGGAACAGGTGTGTATGTAACGGACACCCGCACCACTCCGTGGAGAACCATTATCATTACCGACAGGGCCGGAGGGCTCATCGAGAGCCACTTGATGCTTAATCTCAACGAGCCTTGCAAGATAGAAGACACTTCTTGGTGCAAGCCGGGAAAATATATCGGAATCTGGTGGGAACTTCACAAATATATGCGCACTTGGTATTACGGACCTCAGCACGGAGCCACTACCGAGCGCACTAAGGAATACATCGACTTTGCCGCCGCACATAACATCCAGGCTGTACTTGTAGAAGGCTGGAATAAGGGATGGGACGGTAATTGGATGAAAAACAGCACAGGCTTCAGCTTTACGGAAGCCTATCCGGACTACGACTTCGACGAGGTTATGAAATATGCCGCTTCGAAGGGAGTCCAGATGATAATTCATAACGAGACGGCGGCGAATACCGAGCATTATTTCTCACAGATAGACTCAGCTTACGCTCTCTATCAAAAATATGGTATGCATTACATAAAGACCGGCAATGTGAACTTGCTTATGGATGGCAAGGAAGAGCATGACGGCCAGTATGGCGTAAACCGTCTGCACGAAGTAGTAGAGAAAGCCGCTCAGTATCAAATCAATGTCGATGAACACGAGCCTTGCATCCCTACGGGACTTTGCCGCACTTGGCCTAACCTTATGACAGGTGAGGCTATCCGCGGACAGGAGCACGACGCGTGGGAGGAAGATGGCGGAAATAAGCCTGAACATCAGACGGTATGTCCTTTCATCAGGGGACTGGCCGGACCTATGGACTATACTTTCGGTACATTCGACTTTTCGAACCCGAATACTCCTACCAGCAGGGTCAAGACTACGATTAGTAAGCAATTGGCCCAGTATGTAGTGATTTATAGCCCTCTGCAGATGGCTTCGGATTTGTACGAGGCTTATGAGGGCGTGAAGGCATTCGATTTTATCAGCGATGTGCCTACGGATTGGGAACAGACTAAGGTATTGGACGCAGTGATAGGTGATTATATAGTCACGGCACGTCAGGAAAGGGGTGGAAGTGACTGGTATCTGGGTGCCATTACCGATGAGAATGCGCGCACGCTCGATGTCCCTCTTTCATTCCTGGAAAAGGGCAAGTGGATGGCGCAGATATACGAAGATACGCCTCAGACCAGCTACGAGACCAGTCCTGAGACCTATCAGTACAGGGAAGTGGAGGTTAGTGCGAAAGACGTGTTGAACATCAAGTTAGCGACTTCGGGTGGATGTGCAATTAGATTTATAATGAAGTAAATGAGAAAAAAGTTAGTTATAGCGGTCATAGCATTGCTCGGCATCGTGCTTTCTGCCGGAGCGAAGGATTTCAAGCTCGCTTCGCCTTCAGGTAACATCAAGGTGAAGGTGAGTGCCGGAGCGGATTTGTCCTGGAGCGTGGTGGCGGACGGGGAACAGATACTCGAGCCGAGCGTTATTCGTATGAGATTGTCCGACGGAACTGTTCTCGGAGAGAACCTGTCGAGACTGAAGGTTTTTCGCCATTCCGTAGATGAGACTCTTACGGCTCTGGTCCCTACCAAGTCCAGACTTGTGGAGGATAGGTATAATGAGATGAAACTGCGTAGCGGAAAGGACTGGGCCGTAGTTTTCCGCGCCTATGATAACGGCGTGGCCTATCGTTTCGAGACATACTACGACCACGACGTCGAGGTAAGGGACGAGACTTCGCAGTGGAATTTCGCTTCGGATGCGAAGTGCTACTGGGCTAACGAGAAGAATCCTTCCTATATCACGCATTGCGAGGCTGACTTTAAGGAATTGAAACTTAGCGAGGTGGACAGGCAGACTTATTCCTATCTCCCTCTAAGTATGAAAACCGAGGGAGGAAAGAGAGTGGTCATCACCGAGGCCGACCTCTTCGATTACCCTAACCTTATGCTAAGAGCCGCACAGGGCCGCTCCCTTAACGCTGAGTTCCCTCACGTAATCGATGCTTACGAAATGCGCACCGACAGGGACGTCACGGTGACTTCGCTTGCCGACGTGATAGCCCGCACCTCGGGGGAGAGGAACTATCCGTGGAGGCTTATGACCATAGGAAGCGACCGTGAACTATTGGAAAACTCGCTCGCTTGGCAGCTCTCTTCTTCGGAAGTGCCGGGAGATTATTCTTGGCTCAAGCCCGGAAAAATAAGCTGGGAGTGGTGGGCTATGCTCAATGTCTATGGCGTGGACTTCAAAGCCGGGGTAAATACCGAGACGTATAAATACTATGTCGATTTCGCAGCAGAATATGGACTTCCGTATATTCTTATGGATGAGGGCTGGAGCAAATCCACCCTTAACATAGTGGAGCCTAAGGAAGGACTCGACCTTCACGAAATCATCTCCTATGCCCGTTCTAAAGGGGTGGGCGTGGTACTCTGGACTCTATGGACTCCTTTCGTGAACGACGGTATAGCCGAGATTCTGGACGTATATCAGAAATGGGGCGTTTCAGGCATCAAGATAGACTTTATGCAGATGCAGGACCAGAATATGGTCAACTTCTACGAAGACATCGCGAGGGAGTGCTGCGAAAGACATCTTTTGGTAGATTATCACGGAGCATTCAAGCCGGCAGGGCTTCAGCGCAAATACCCTAACGCTATGACCTACGAGGGCGTCTACGGAATGGAACACGACAAGTGCTCTTACGACATCTCGCCCGACCATGACCTGAAACTTCCGTTTACCCGAATGGTCGCAGGCCCTATGGACTACACGCCGGGAGCAGTGAACAATGCTACCCGCGAAGATTTCGCCATTCGCTGGAATCATCCTATGAGCCAGGGCACGCGCAGTCATCAGGCCGCCATATTCGTGGTGTTCGAAAGTCCTCTTATGATGCTTTGCGACTCTCCTTCGAACTACTACAAGGTGCCGGATTTCACCCGATTCATCTCTGCGATTCCTACCGTATGGGAAAAGACCGTGGCACAGGACGCCGTGGCCGGAGAATACCTGCTGATGTCCAGAAAGACTACCGACGGAAGATGGTACAGTGCGGGTTTGAACAACTGGACCGCGCGAGTATTGACCCTTGACACATCCTTCCTCGAGCCCGGAAAATGGCGCGTGACCATCCATAAGGATGGTGTGAATGCCAATTCCTGGGCCGAAGACTATAAGATAGAGCACCTGACCATCGAAGCCGGACAGCCTCTCGAGGTAAATATGGCCAATGGTGGAGGCTGGGTGGCTGAATTTGTAAAAGAATAGGATTATGAAAAAGTGCGTTGTATTTCTATCTCTGCTGCTATGTTGCATCACTTTGAGTGCTCAGGAGATAAGGGTGAACGGAGTGGTGCGTGACGATAGCGGCCGTCCGGTGTCCGGGGTAAAGGTGACGGATGGTTTCGATTTCGTGCGTACCGATAACGACGGTAAATACGAGATCTACGCTCACGATAATTCGAAATTCGTGTATATAAGCATTCCTGCGGGATTCGAAGTGGCTACGCGAAACGGAGCCCCTCTTTTCTACAAGAGCCTAAAGAAAGACAAGTCCAAGCAGAAGATGGATTTCGACCTTATCCGCACCGGAAAGGACGAGACACATCATCAGTTTATGGTATGGGCCGACGTTCAGGTCTATAACGAAAGCGAGATAGAGCTGGTAAGCAAGGCTGCGGCAGATGCACGTGCCGTTGCGGCGCAGAGCGGAGTCCCTACATTCGGTGTGTCTTGTGGCGACATCGCCGGTATGTGGTCAAGTGGACTCTCGGAGAAAATACATAAGGCCACGGCTTCTGCCGGTTTCCCATTCTTCGCACTTATGGGAAATCACGACTATCAGGCAGCCGTAGGAACTAACGAGGAATCGAAAGGCGTCTACACCGAAATGTATGGCCCTACCTATTATTCCTTCGACAAAGGCCAGATGCACTATGTGGTGCTCGACGACGTGTTCTATTTCTATCGCCACTATATGGGCTACATAGAGGAGTCCCAGCTGGAATGGCTTAAAAAGGACCTCGAGAGCGTGCCTGCCGGTAACACGGTAGTTCTCTTTATGCACATTCCTTCTTATAGTAGGGAAGCACGTAAGGGACAGTGGAATAAGGAAGAATATAATAAGATCATCACGAACCGCAAGGCCCTTTACAAGATTCTGGAGCCATATAACGCACATCTTTGCTCGGCCCACGAGCACTATGCCGAAAACTTCATAATTCAAGACAATATCTTCGAACACGTGCATGCTCCTCTGAGCGGATTGTTCTGGCAGAGTCTCTATAGCTGTGACGGAGTTCCGTGGGGCTACTACGTCTATGACGTAAAGGGTAACGACATAGTGGACTGGTATTACAAGCCTGTGGGACACGACCGCGACACCCAGTTCTCCGCATACAGGGTGGGAGAAGACCCGATGAAGCGTAATTCGGTAGTGGCCAATGTCTGGAACTACGACCCTGCTTGGAAGGTGGAGTGGAGAGAGAACGGAGTGGACCAAGGCGCTATGACACAGTTCAGTGGCTGGGATCGCACTATCGTAGACGATGTGGAGAATCGTCGTGAGAAGGAATTTACTTGGAAATATATAGGCGCAGGTGAAACGGAGCACCTTTTCTATGCTACTCCGGCTTCCGTCGATTCCGAAGTGGAGATAGTAGTGACGGACCGTTTCGGAAGGGTGTACACTTGGAACAACTCTAAGGATGACATCTATTCTACGTCGTCATATAAGCTTACTTCCGAAAAGGTAATCGAAAATGGTAAGGAGTATGTCGCGCCACAGACTTTCGTAACGGACAAATACGGCCGTTTTCACGGCGCCGACAAGCAGGAGACCATGCTCTATGACATGGCGATTTCCGAAATGGTCAAGAATATTGAGGCCGACGGTACTTTCCGTACCGGCAAGCTTTGGGAAGGAGTGTGGACTCGCGATGTCTCATATAGCGCCATTCTCTCATTGGCACATCTGGAACCGGACTTGGTAAGGAATAGCCTTATGCGTAAGGTGGACAAGAAGGGACGAATAATCCAGGACACCGGAACAGGTGGCTCTTGGCCTTGCTCTACCGACAGGGTAGTGTGGACCATCGCTGCGTATGAAGTTTATTTGGAGACAGGCGATTTGGCTTGGCTCAAGCAGATTTATCCTATAGCCAAGCGCAGTATGGAGGCCGATTTGGCAGTGGCTTTCGATTCGAGTACGGGTTTGTTCCGGGGCGAAAGCAGTTTTATCGATTGGCGCGAACAGAGCTATCCTAAATGGATGCAGCCGGCTGACATAGCAGGTAGTGAGTGTCTGGGCACGAATGCCGTTTTCTATCGCGGATTGCAGGTGCTTTCGTCGATGGCATCCAAACTGGGCACCATCCGCGGGGCTGATTCGAAGAGATATGCGAAATTGGCAGCCGAGTTGAAATTGGCCATAAACGAGAATCTCTGGATGGAGGACAAGGGCTATTATGCTCAGTATCTGTATGGTAGGGATTACAAATATCTATCGCCACGAAGCGAGTCGCTGGGCGAGAGCCTTTGTATCCTGTGGGGAATCGCATCTTCCCAGCAGGCGGAGAGGATTCTGCATAGTATGCCGGTGTGTGATTTCGGACCTACCATCTTCTCGCCTCAAATTTCATCCGAAGGCAGTTACCATAATGACGCAGTGTGGCCGTTCGTTACATCGTACTACGGAATGGCTGCGGCGAAGGTAGGAAATCGCGCGGGCGTGATGCACGCATTGGCATCGAATATGCGGGCGGCTACGGTGTTCGGCTCGAATATGGAGAATATGGTGGCATCGGACGGCTCCAAGAAGACGGCTCTGAATTCCGAGCGTCAGTTGTGGAGTGTGGCAGGTTTCGAAGGCCTGTTCAAGAGAGCGCTTCTGGGTATCGAATACACCGAGGACGGAATTAAGCTGAGTCCTTGCGTGCCGTCATCGATGAAGGGCTACAGGGTAATCGAAGGCCTTAAGTATCGCAGGATGACTCTCGACGTGGAGGTTATAGGCGAGGGCTCCATCGTAAAGACTTGCCAGCTCGACGGAAAGGATTTGGTGTCGGCTTTCGTGCCTTCTTTCCTCGAAGGAAAGCATGTCGTAAAGATAACGATGACAAGCGATTACTATGCTCAACCGGATAGCGTGCCGATACGCCCTGTGGTGTGGGATTTGAATACGCCGAAGGTGAAGGCTGTCGGAAACGACCTGAGCTGGGACGGCATAAAGGGAGCGCAGTACTATCGAATCTACCGTAACGGCTCTTTCGAGGAGCAGGTAACGGCCAATTCGTTCACCACCACCTCGCCGGGAGAATATGCCGTAGTGGCGTTTAACGACGACAGTACCTCCTTCTCGTTCATAAGCGAGCCGGTAAGGGTGGGAATGAAACCGATAATCGCGGGATGTAACAATGCCCGTTTGGATAACAAGCTCGGCGTGCAGTTGAGAATAGACGTGGAAGTGCCGGAAGATGGAGAATATCTCCTTGAATTCGAGTATTCTAACGGTAACGGAGACATCACTACTAACAACAAGTGCGCAAACAGGAGTCTTTTCGTGGACAAGAAGGCCGCAGGCGTAGTGGTAATGCCTCAGAGAGGACCCGAGGACTGGACCTCTAAGGGATACACTCTTCCTATAAGGGTTTCCCTTACGGCCGGAAGGCACACTGTGGAACTCAAATACTTCGACGAGAACATTAATATGAACATAGATACGGATTCGGCGCTCGTTCGCAGTCTCCGAGTATACAAGACAAATTAGTTTTATAAAAGATATGAAAGTAATAATCAAACAAAACTCGAATGAGGGCTCTTTGTGGGCAGCTCATCACATCGCAGCGAAAATCAAGGAAAAGGCTGCACGCACTTCTGAGCCTTTTGTACTTGGACTTTGTACCGGCTCTACTCCTATCGAAACCTACCGCGAGCTCGCTCGTATGGTAAAGGACGGAGAACTCTCTTTCAAAAACGTAATCTCATTCAATATGGATGAGTATGTAGGTCTTCCTGAAAGTCATCCGGAGAGTTACCACTCATTTATGCACCATAATCTCTTCTCGCATATCGACGAACCTGCAGAGAACATCCACATCCTTAACGGAAATGCCGCCGACCTCGAGGCTGAATGTGCAGCATACGAAGAGGCTATCGTAGAGGCGGGTGGATTCGACCTCTTCCTCGGCGGTATCGGCGAAGACGGACACATCGCATTCAACGAGCCGTTCTCACCTCTTACCAGCCGCACACGCGTGGTTACTCTTACCGAGGATACTCGCATCGTGAACAGTCGTTTCTTCGACAACGACCCTTCAAAGGTTCCTGCACAGGCACTTTCAGTAGGTGTGGCTACGGTTACCGATTCTCGCGAGGTGGTCATATTGGCATTCGGCCCTAAGAAGGCTCGCGCCATCAAGGACGCTGTGGAGGGCCCATACAGCCATATGTGCACTGTTTCGGCTCTCCAGAACCACCAGAATGGCATCATCGTGGCAGATGAGGCTTCGGTAGGCGAGTTGAAGGTTAATTCATATAAATATTTCAAGGCAGTAGAAAAAGCAGAAAAATTATGAAAAAGTTAATTCTTTGCGCACTTGCTGCGATTTGCATCCTTCCGCTTAACGCGAAGGAAAAGCGTCAGGTAGCCATCGTGGCTCATAGAGGTTATTGGGCTTGCGAGGCAGGCGGAAATTCACATAACTCCATAGCTTCCCTCAAGGCGGCTCAGGATTTGGGTGTATGGGGAAGTGAGTTCGACGTAAATATGACTAAGGACGGCGAGCTTATGGTTTTCCACGACGATGCAGTGAACGGAATGAAATTCGCAGAGCACAATGCTTCGGAATTCGCAGGCATCACTCTTCCTAACGGAGAGAAAATCCCTACGCTCGACGAGTATCTTACACAGTTCGAGAAAAACAAGGATTGTCGTGTCGTGTTCGAGTTGAAATGGCACCAGGGATTGGCCAGAGAAATCCAGGCAGTCGACCTCAGTATCGAGAAGTTGAAAGCTCACGGTCTTTATAATCCTAAGCAGGTGATTTTCATATCATTCGACCTTCAGCAGTGTCTGCTTTTCGCAGAGAAATGTCCTGGATTCACAGTGCAGTATCTGGGCTCGGAAGACAATCGTAACCCTGATGCCCTCGCCGCTTTGGGAATCAATGGTATTGACACCAATTTCTGGAAATTCTATAGCGACCCTACTTGGTACACAAAGGCTCGCAACCATAAGATGAGCGTAAACGCTTGGACGGTAGACGAGAAGGAGCATATGCGCACCCTCATCCTTCTGGGCGTAGACTATATCACCACAAATCACCCTGAAATCTGTCGTGAACTGCTTCAGGAGATGGGTATTGAAGAATTGAAAGCAGGTAAAAATTTTAAATAATGAAACATTTTTCATTGCCAAAGGATGGCGGTCTAATTGAGAAAGGTCTTCCTAAAGACATTCTCCACAGCAGGGAAAAGGTTTATGCAGAAATCTGCGAGACTCCTTTCGAGGCGTGTCAAAAGGTATGCGACGAAATCATCGCTGAGATAAACGCGTTCAACGAGTTGCATCCAGGAGAGTTGTTCAAGCTCGGTCTTACCACCGGCTCCACCCCTGTCTCCTTGTATAAGGATTTGAGAAGGGCTTATAACGAGGGTAAGGTATCCTTCAAGAACGTAAGGATCAATACCATCGACGAATTCTATCCTGTATCGGCAGAAGCCAAGCACTCCCGTAATTTCATATTACGCGAGGAACTTCTCAACCATATAGACGTAGCTCCGGAGAATATCCTCATTCCGGACGCTACCATTTCGCTTGACGAGGTTTCCGATTATTGCTCCCGAATGGAAACAGAGCTTCGTGGGTTGGATCTGCTCGTAATGGGCGTAGGTGAGCAAGGCCAAGTCGGTTTCAACGAGGCCGGTTCTACTAACTTGACCCGTTCGAGACTCGTACATCTCCCATACAAATCACGCAAACGTCAGAGAGATTATTTCGGAGGCGACATCTCCAAGACTCCTAGTATGGCCCTCACTATGGGTGTAGGTACTATGCTTACTGCCCACAAGGTTATACTTATGGCTTGGGGTGAGAACAAAGCCGGAGTAGTGGCTCGCGTAGTCGAGGGAGAAATGGGTCCTGACTGCCCTGCATCTTACTTCCAGCTTCACGAGAATGCCAAATTCTACGTGGACGAGAACTCAGGATGCAACCTCACCCGAGTAGTGGCTCCGTGGTGCATAGGACCTTGCGAGTGGACTCCTAAGTTCCGTCGTAAGGCTGTCGTATGGCTTTGTGGCCAGGTTCACAAACCTATCCTGAAACTTTCATACCAGGACTATCTTCAGAATTCACTCGGCGGACTCATCGAGTCTTGCGGCGCTTATGACGCCATAAACATCCAGGTATTCAACGATTTGCAGCACACTATCACAGGATGGCCGGGAGGAAAGCCTAATGCAGACGATTCTACTCGTCCCGTTCCTTCCCTTCCTAATCCTAAGACCGTGCTCATCTTATCCCCACATCCTGACGACGACGTCATCTCTATGGGTGGTACCTTCATCAGACTCGCTCATCAGGGACATAATGTCCACGTGGCTTATGAGACGTCAGGTAACGTGGCAGTTCACGACGACGTAGTGCTCCAGCACATGGACGCCGCACGTGAAATCGGATTCGAAGACCGTTTCGACGAGGTGAAAGCTCTTATCGCAAGCAAGCGTCCGGGCGAGGCTGAACCACGCGAACTCCTTAATCTGAAGGGAGCTATCCGTCGTTCAGAGGCTAAGGGAGCCGTTCGCTCATTCGGTCTCGACGCCGATCATAACGCGCACTTCCTGAATCTGCCTTTCTATGAGTCGGGCGGCATTCAGAAATTGCCTCGTTCACAGGCCGATGTAGACATCATCAAGTCTTTGATGAATGAGCTCAAGCCGGATATGATATTTATGGCAGGAGACCTCGCAGACCCTCACGGAACACACCGCGTATGTACGGAATGTGCGCTTGAGGCTCTCGACCAGCTTCGCAGCGAAGGTGCAGAGTGGATTTCAAAGAGTCACGTATGGCTTTATCGCGGCGCGTGGATGGAGTGGGATCTCGGCAGTGTAGATATGGCCGTTCCACTTTCTCCTGACGAGGTGGTAGAGAAGCGTCACGCTATCTATCGTCACCTTTCACAGAAGGACATCGTGCCGTTCCCTGGCGAAGACCCACGTGAATTCTGGCAGAGGGCAGAGGAGCGTACGCAGAATACCGCTCGTCAGTACGATGCCCTCGGCATGGCAGAGTACCAGGCTATGGAGGTATTCCTAAAACTCTGGTAATGAACAAAAGTCTTTCAAATATCAAGCATGTTGCTCTGGATATGGATGGCACCATATACCTGAGCAACACGCTTTTTCCATTTACTCTCGATTTCCTGAACTCCTTGACGGAGATGGGAATCACATACTCTTTTTTGACTAACAATCCATCCAAGTCGCTCGCCGACTATATGGCCAAATTGGCCAAGATGGGCATCCCTGCCACCGAAGAGCAGATGTACACGACCACGATCGCGACCATCGATTACATTCGGGCCAATTATCCTTCGGCCAGAAAGCTCTTCCTGCTGGGTACGCCTTCTATGATAAGCCAATTCGAGCAGGCAGGTTTCATCTCCTGCGAGGATAGCGCCGAGGACGTGCCGGACATCATCGTGGCTTCGTTCGATATGACCCTTCGTTACGAAAGGCTCTGTCGCGCCGCGTGGTGGATTTCCCAGGGTGTGACTTATCTGGCTACTAACCCCGATAAGGTGTGCCCTACCGACCAGAAGACCGTTCTGGTGGATTGCGGCTCCATATGCGCTTGTCTTCAGAGCGCTACGGGTCGCGTTCCGGACCACACTTTGGGAAAGCCGGACCCATCTATGCTCGATGGCATAAGGGAAAGGCTGGGACTGGCGCCTGACCAGATAGCGATGGTGGGAGATCGTCTTTACACCGACATCGCCATGGCTCGAAATGCAGGCGCTTTCGGGGTGTTGGTCTTGAGCGGAGAATCTACACTTGATGATGTGGAAAAGGCTCCGGAAGGCTCGAAGCCCGATTTGGTGGTGGAGAACATAGCCGAACTGGGTAGGTTGTTAAAAGAAAGTAGATAATATGGACACATTCGGAAAACAATTCAGAGTAAGTGTTTTCGGTGAATCTCACGGAGTGGCGGTAGGGGCTCTTATAGATGGGGTCCCTGCGGGACTTCCGTTGTCGGAAAGCGATTTAGAGAAAGATATTTCACGTCGCGCTGCCCGTGGAGGATTCACTTCGGAACGTAAGGAGGTCGATACCCCTCATATCTTGAGCGGCGTTTTCGAAGGACACACCACAGGTGCGCCTCTATGTGTCGTTTTCCGAAATTCCGATGTCCATAGCTCGGACTATGATTTTCTTCCTTCCACTCCGCGTCCCGGTCACGCGGATTATCCTGCCCATATCAAGTTCGACGGGTTTGAGGATTATCGTGGAGGTGGCCATTTTTCCGGCAGGTTGACCTTGCCTATAGTCGCGGCAGGAGTTGTGGCGAAAAAGGTCATAGGCAGCGCAGTGGATATACGCGCCGAGGTATGCGAATTGGCAGGAAGCCGGGAACGGGAGAATTGGCAGAGGCTACTTGAGGCGGCTCGCGCCGAAGGGGATTCCCTGGGTGCCGTGGTGTCGTGCCATGTGGATGGATTGCCGATTGGCCTGGGTGAACCTTTCTGGGATGGTATGGAGAGCTTGCTTTCTCATGCTGTCTTTTCCATTCCGGGGGTAAGGGGCATCGAATTTGGCGACGGCTTCGAGGCTGCCCGAATGCGAGGCTCTCAGCATAATGATCCGATTGGCCCGGAAGGCCCGGTGAAAAACGGGTCAGGTGGCATAAACGGAGGTCTGACTAATGGGGCGAGTCTTTGTTTTAGGGTGGCGTTCAAGCCCACTTCGTCCATTTCGAAGCCGCAGACTACATTTAATTTCGAAAAGGAGTGCGAGCAGTCGCTGTCCGTGGGCGGAAGGCACGATGTGTGTTTTGCCTTGCGCGCTCCGGTCGTGGTAGAGGCTATGTGCGCTATAGTTCTGGCCGATTTGTTATAATTTCAACTCTTCGAAGAAGTCCGGGAAGGACTTGCTGACGCAGTTCTTGTCGTCTATTTCGATAGGCGAGTCGGCGGCCATCTGGGCTATCGAGAGCATCATCACCATCCTGTGGTCGTGGAAAGAAGAGTATTTTCCTCCTTTCAACAGCTTTCCTGTGGCAAATCTCCGGCTTACGCCCATTCCTTTCACTCTCAATTCGTCTCCTATGATTCGTGCGCTTACGCCCATTCGGGTGAGGGTGTCAAGTATCGCAGCCGCACGGTCACATTCCTTGTTTTGAAGCCTTTGGACGCCTGCTATGGTGCTTTCGCCAGGGCAGAACGCCGCTAATAGCGACGCTATGGGGATGAGGTCCGGAGCGTTGTTGAGGTCGTATTCGAAGGCCTGGAGTGGTGCACGTTTTACGCTCACTACGTCTTCGTCGTAGGCTACACATGCGCCAGCGTCCGAAAGTATGTCCAGGATGGTTATGTCGGCCTGAAGGGAGTTCGTGTTAAGCCCCTGTACTTCAGCCTCTCCGAAAAGCGCTCCGTATGTAAGGAAGCACGCGGCGGCGCTCCAGTCGCTTTCCAATTCTATGTCCGCTGCCTTGAAGTGCTGTTTTCCCTTTATGTGGAAATGGATGCCGTTACAGTAGCTCCAGTCTTGCTCTTCGAGCATCTTCTTGTCGCCTTCCAGCTCGCTTCCTATCTTGATTCCAAATCTGCCCAAAATGTCTTGTGTGATAAACATATAAGGGATGCTCTTAGGCTCACTTACGAATAGGTCGGAGTCTCTGTCGAAAAATGGCAGGGACATCAGCAGTCCGGATATGAGTTGTGAACCTCCTGCTCCGGGGAGCTCGGCTCTACCGGGGTAGAATTTACCTTTTACCCTAAGCGGGATATGGTTTTGCGAGTCGCGGTGCTCGCTTTCGTTCTTCAAGAGAATACCGAAGGCCGCCATAATGTCGCTCGCACCTTTAAGAGGTCTTTCCAGAAGCGTTCCGCGACCTTCTATAAGAGTGTCGCAGCTGCTAAGCGTGGCGCTGAGCGGTATGCATAGGCGAGCCAGAAGTCCGCTTTCTCCGACGTTAAGGCTTTCGATTTCCATACTTTCCGGGGTGCGCGCGCCTATTCCTTCGATTTTTATGTTTTCGCCGCGTCTCGTGACTTTGGCTCCTAACGCACGTGCCACTTCTATGGCGCTTAGGCTGTCTTCACACGGGGTGAACTTCGTCAGGTGCGAAGTGCCTTCGGAAAGCGCTGCTGCCATAATGGCCCTTTGTGCGAAACTCTTCGAGCAGGGCGCATTGAAGTCGCTCTTATGCACGCCGCGCCAGTCTTTGTATATGGCCTCGTGGACTTGCTCGTAGGATAATTGGCCTTCGGCAGTGGGAGTGTCGTAGAAGGCATAGGTAAACGGCGCGCCCTTCGCGATGCACTCCACGCGGGCTTTCTCTCCGAGCGGTCCCATCGAAATGAGCACCAGGTGATGTGCCTGTATGCTATGGTTGTTTTCCAGAAGGGTGTCGTAAATGCCCTGAAGGTTCGCCACGTCCTCGGCGCAATTGGCCTTACAAGCTATTTTCGCTATGTCTGCCCCGTAGCGGAAGCAGCGCAGGATGGTCTGCTGAAGCAGGGTGTTCGTCGGGGTGCCGTCGAAGTCGTGGAACGAGCGGATAAGACGCGTGCCGCTATGCTTGCAGAGCTTTTGGACGCTCTGGCTTACGTGTACCGGTGCATTTATGTCCAAATCCACGAAACTTATCCCGCTTTCTATCACGGAGTTGTATAATTCGAGCATCCTATTCCATTCGCGCGCCTTTTCCTCGCCGTGAAGTGACGGCTCTATATGAAAACTGAAAATCAGCGGTTTTTCGCACGTCTCCACTAATTCCACCCAATCCTTCTCGTCCAGCGGGTTTAAATCCGCCCTCACCTCGGCCATCTCCACGAATGGGTCGTCCATTATCCCGAGGATATCTTCCAAGTTCTTGCCCTGTAGGCTTGTACAAATCATAATCTAATCTTTTTTCTGAATGGCTTTCCGATTCTTTGTAAAAAGACGAAATCCACTGCGCCTTCCTCGGCCTTTTTATCGTTTTTCAGAGCTTCCTGCAATTCTTCGTCGCTGTACGGAAGCTCTACCGGCAGATTACACCTTTTGAAATCGTCCCTTACCCTATCTGCCAATCCCTTCTCGCTCCAGCCTTCCTTCTCGCTCATTCTCAGTGACTTGATGATGCCCATAGATACAGCCTCACCGTGCGATACGGCCTCGTGGCTTCTCCATTCGATGGCGTGCGCGAAAGTGTGCCCGAAATTCAGAATGTGCCTGCGCCCCCTGTCGAACAAATCCCTTTTCACCACCTTTCGCTTATATTTCGCCGCCTTTTCTGCCAATTCGGCCGCTTCCCCCAGCATCTCCTCCAGTTCGGCCTGCCCGTCCTGACCATTGTCTATCTTGGCCAATTCCGAAAAGACTCCCACTGCCCTGTTATAGAGTTTCTCGTCGAAAAGCAGGAAGGTTTTCAAAATTTCAGCGCTGCCGGACAGCACTTCCTTACGCGGGAGTGTGCGCAGTACTTCCTTGCGGATGTGGATTTTACGAGGCAGTTTGAACGTGCCTATCATATTTTTCACTCCATCCAGGTTTACGCCGTTTTTACCCCCAACCGAAGCATCAGCCATAGCCAGAAGCGTCGTAGGCACTATTTCGAAATCTATCCCTCGTTTGTAGAGGCTCGCTGCCAATCCGCACACGTCGCTGCACACCCCACCGCCTATCGCGATCAGCGTGCAATTCTTATCGGCGCCTGCGTTCATCAGTGCCCTGCAGATGTGCTCTACCTCGTTAAGGGTCTTGTGCGGCTCGTCGCATATTAAGGCCAATTCGCCCAAACTCCTCGCGCGAAGCTTGTTACAGAATTCACCTGCGAATTCCCGTACCGCCACATCGTAAACTACGAAAACTTCTTTCATATCAGTTTTGACATTTACCGCCTTGGTGTCAGTCGGCCCACAAAGATAGCAGAAAAAATTTGTGAAATCACAAAAATTCCATACCTTTGTAATCCGTCTGCGAATTAACGCACACGCCTATGCCCGAATGGCGGAATTGGTAGACGCGCTGGACTCAAAATCCAGTGTTCCTTAAAAACGTGCCGGTTCGAGCCCGGCTTTGGGCACCAAACTGCAAGAAACTGAGAGGTTTCTTGCAGTTTTTGTTTTTTTGTGATAGAAATAACAAACAGGAGCGCACATCTGCGCTCCTGCCCATACTAACTATTCTGATTTCAGTTTAAGAACTTCCTCTTCCGAAAGACCGGTCATCTGACATATAAAGTCTATCGAAGAATTTGCTTCCAGCATCTTCTTCGCGATTTCGAGAGACTTTTCTTCTTTACCCTCTTCTCTGCCTTCCGCAAGTCCTTCTTCCTTCGCGTAATAAAGCTGATTTATGACATCTTGCTCTTTCATAACACTTCTGTTGTATAATGTTCGCTTCGCCGGGCTGAATGCTGCTATCTCACACGCCGCGCTTAGCTGCTTTATCTCCGGAATGTCTTTCAGAACTTCAGGGATGCCGTTAACATCGTACTTCCATCCGTTCAGAAACCAGTAAAGCAAATAATCGCAAGGGCTTTCACACGCCTCCAGCGCCTTCGTGAAACGAGCGGTTTCCACGAAGTTAATAATAATTGTCGAAGGTGCAAACTCCTTAGTCCGAGTTTCGGTGAATTTATAATGAGAAATCAGATTGTTCTCATCCCACTCCGATTCATTCTGATGTGGAAAATTCTTTCCAAGAATACAGATGATGTAGAGAGGCTTTAACTCGGAATAGTAATCTCCGGAGCTAATCTGGTTACGATAAATATCACAACCATAATACATGCAACGTTCGAAAATCCACTTTTCTCCTTCTTGCTGCACTTCCACTGAAAAGACGCTTCCATCTTCACCTTGACAGACTAAGTCCAGATAAGTTCTTTTTCCACTTTCTACTTCCGGGTCCTGTTCCCTGTCGAGATAGGCTTTGATGTCTGAGACCTTTACGTCTTCCGGGAGAAAAAAGTTCAGCAATTCGATGAGAAGTTGCTTGTTGTCCTTGTCGGCATAGACAGCCTTGAATCCGCTGTCTCTCATTAAGTAATCATTAAAAAATGACTTGATAATCTTTGTGCGTCTTTTTGGTCTATATTCCTTTTCTCATCAGTCGTGTGCGTCCAGCACACTCCTTCTTCCAAAAGAAATCTATCCTCGAAAATCTATCACAAATCTTTATCAACTTATTTTTAATGCTTACTAAATTGACAAACGTACTACCTTGAGTACTTTGTCGCGAGTCATAGTTTGACATAATTATTTAAAAAATTTAGGTCAAAGGCTAGCCTTTGAAGTTTTAAAAATTTAAGTTCGCAGAGTCCCTGCTTAAAGACGAATATAGAAATAACAATCGAGAAAAACTTAAAAAATGAATGTTTCTTTATGAAAGAAAAATTCTTTCGTCCGGAAATTATGGACAAGAGCCTGACGCTGAACCCGAAAAACACCTTTTGAGTCAGGATGCCGTAGATACGCTTCTAGATGGTCCGGTGGCTAAAGGTGTACCTAAGTTTCGTACACCTTCAGGTTACACCCTTAGTAGAACGCTGTAGAATGCGGCAGGTGTTCAAAGGTGTTTTTCGGGTTGCGGAATAATGATGGCGGAACTCCGCGAGCAGGCAATACACCCTGAGGGCAAAGTAGCAAGTCAAAACAATAATTCTAGAGAAGCGAGAAACACATACCCGGGAGTTTGACAGTATAATTTTGTGATTTTTTTTGATAGAAAGGCCTGCGAGGCCTTTTTTTGTCAAATTAATTTTTTATATTTGCATTGCGTAAATATTCGCAATACACTACGTAAAATGTATAACAATGTATAAAAGAGTTGAATACCAGATAATTAAGGATCGTCTTGAAGAACCGAGAAAGTTCATTCAAGTCGTGATGGGTGCCCGTCAGATAGGGAAATCAACCGTTGTAAAGCAGGTTCTGAAAGACCTGGACTTACCATATCTGTTTTATTCGGCAGACAATGTTCCGGCATCAAACACTGCTTGGGTTTCAGACTGCTGGGAAGCTGTGCGAAGCCTTAAACGGAGCAACAACTGGGAAAGCGCAATCCTTGTAATCGACGAGATTCAAAAAATTTCGAACTGGAGCGAGGTTGTAAAGAAGGAATGGGACGACGACTCGTTCAATAACAGGAATATTAAGGTATTGCTTCTTGGAAGCAGCCGTGTACGGCTTGAGAAAGGTCTTTCCGAATCATTGGCAGGACGCTTTGAGGAGATAAGGATGAGCCATTGGAGTTATGCCGAAATGCGGGACTGCTTCGGCTGGTCCCTTGACCAGTTCATATTTTATGGAGGGTACCCTGGTGCAGCCCCTCTGCTTGGTGATGAAGACCGTTTCCAGCAGTATATTCAATCGGCCATAATTGACGCAACGATAAACAAGGACATCCTTATGGACACGCCCATCGGAAAACCTGCTCTTCTCCGTCAGACTTTCGAACTTGGTGCGGCTTATTCCGGAGAACTTCTGTCATTGAACAAGATGCTCGGCTCATTGCAGGATGCCGGAAACACATCTACTCTTTCCGGATATCTGAATCTTCTGGCGGAAAGCGGTTTGCTGTGCGGTCTTCAGAAATATAGCGTGGACATGGCGAGACGGAGAGCCAGCATTCCTAAACTTCAGGTCTATAACAATGCATTGAAGATGGTGTATAGCCCAATATCATTTAACCAGGCTGTCCTTGACAGAAAGTCGTGGGGACGCATATTTGAGTCCGGAGTCGGAGCCTATCTTGTCAGTCAGGCATTTGTCCACCGCTTCGATGTATTCTATTGGCGCGAGCGCAATGAAGAGGTGGATTTCATACTACGCAAGAAGAATTCATTGGTGG